>CAYVEO010000004.1:0-59423 GCA_964449965.1 uncultured Planctomycetia bacterium | reverse complement strand
TTGGTGGAGGCGGCGGGAATCGGACCCGCGTCCCCGGATATCCCAGTGAAAGCCTCTACATGCATATCCTACCTTTTATTTTTCGCCGCTTACATCTCTGAGTAGGCGAGATATATAAGCGGCTACGCTTTTTAAAGTCTTCGCCAGGTCCCCCAAAAAGCTAACACGAAAACCCGACTACTCCTGCTATCGGCGTCTTTTCAATCCCGCAGGTAAAGTTTGAAAGACGTAGCTACGTTAAGCAGCTAATGCTAACTGTTCGTCAGCAATTAATTTTTGCCAGGTGTTTTACGAGGCCTCCTGACAACCTCAGCATGCCACTCTCATCAGGCTTACCCGGGTCGATGCCTTTCGCCCCCAATCTTATCTGGTTTTCAACGCCCTTTCAATGTCCATCTTAGCGTCCCTGAGTTTTATATCTTCCCTCTTATCATAGAATTTTTTGCCTTTGGCTAAAGCCAACTCTACCTTTGCCAGTCCATGTTTGAAATATAATCGCAGGGGTATCAGGGTCAACCCCTTCTCCTGGACCTTTCCAACCAATCTCCTTATCTCACTCTTATGTAAGAGTAACTTCCTCATCCTCCTCGGGTCCTTATTGAATATATTGCCATGGCTATAGGGGTTTATGTGCATATTGTAGAGATGAATTTCCTGCCCCTCACATCTTGCAAAACTGTCCTTTAGACTAGCCCTGCTTTCCCTTAAGGATTTGACTTCTGTCCCTTTAAGTTCTATCCCTGTCTCACAACTTTCCAGAATTATATAATCCCGCCGCGCCTCCCTGTTAGTAGCAATAATCTTCTCTGCCATCAATTAAAGTATACCACATTATAGATAAGAAATCAATGTTTTTCAGGTTTTCGGGTTTTTTACTGATTATATCACACTGTTACCTATATCAACCTGTCTATAAATAACAGCAGGATAACTGTAAGAGCATAGAGATTTATCCCTTTAAAAGCGAATACGGAATAAAGTTCGTTATTTGGCGTCCTTAAAAGTCTTATCGCATTGTGCGCGAGCCATAACCCTGCAAGAATCAAACAAATATTAATAATGTCAGAATTTACGATGCCAAACAGCATCAACATAAGGCAGATTACTGCCGCTGCTAACATCCAGATGAATGCAATCCTCTTTAGCTGCGATGTGTCAAACACCCTTGTTAAGGAAGGGAGACCTGCCTTTTCATACTCCTTCCCGTAATTCAAGAGAATCAGCCAGAAATGCGGGACCTGCCATACAAAAAAGAATAATGCAATCGCTAATATTTGCCGCTCAAAAATCCTTCCACCGCCTGCTACCCAGCCAACAATAGGAGGTATAGTGCCAATTAATGCACCTGGTATGACTGCAACCGCGGTTACTCTTTTAAGATACGTATATACCCCGTTATACAAAAGGAGAGCAATCAGGCCTAAACTCAAAGCAGTGAGATTGACACCGAATAGAAGAGTTAAGGAACCTGCAAGGATTAAGAATATAGAGATAAATAGCGCCCGTAGAGGCTTAATTTTTTTAGAAGGTATTGGTCTCTGTTTTGTCCTATCCATTAATGCATCTATCCATTTTTCCTGAAATTGATTTAATCCGGAGCTGCCGCATGCAAGCAAAAAAATGCCTGAGACAGGGAAAATTATCCCTGCTGACAACCTGTCAGTTGAAAGTATAAATCCTAAAGCAGTAGAAAGAAAGGCAAGTGATGCAATCCTTAATTTTGTCAGTTCCAAAAATATTTTCAGCATTATTTTAATGTCTTTAAATACTCAATTATATCCTTAATCTGCTCTTCTGTCAGCTCTATCTCGGGCATGATTGGCTCAAAACCTTTTGCTACGTCTGCATTAGGCTCTTTTATTGACCTGCTAATATATTCCTCGTCTATTATAATTTCTCTTTCAGCGCCGTTGGCCATCACCTTCTGCTTCATCCCAAACATCCCTTTGAACGTTGGGCCGACCAAGAGAGAGCCGTCCGTGGTATGGCAGACAGTACACCCCTCTTCCTCAATCAGGCGCAGTCCGTGAGGCATTTTTTCAACTTCAACCCTTTCTTCTGAGACA
Source organism: uncultured Planctomycetia bacterium (assembly GCA_964449965.1). Taxonomy (GTDB): domain Bacteria; phylum Omnitrophota; class Gorgyraeia; order CAYVEO01; family CAYVEO01; genus CAYVEO01. The sequence goes on along the minus strand of CAYVEO010000004.1, from coordinate 57,357 downwards.
ACCTCACCCTCGTACCATTTTCTAAAATCATCCTCAGGCATGACTATAAGCTTTGACAACATAGAGGAATGGCCGGTGCCACAATATTCAGCACAGAAGATATCATATGAACCAACTTCTTCCGGCTTAAACCATAGATATGTCTTCAGTCTTGGAACAGCATCCTCTTTCACCCTGAAAGCAGGCAGATAAAAACTGTGGATTACATCCTGTGACAAAAGTGCCAATTTTACAGGTCTGCCAACCGGAACATTCAATGCCTTGCTCTTCTTTCCGTTCTCATATTCAAAGAGCCATGACCACATCCTCGCTGTCACTTTTACAACCATAGCGTCCTTCGGAACCCCGCGTATGGACTTAAACCCGGTCCAGCCATAGTAGAACATAAAAAGGACTAAGATTGTGGGTACTAAAACCCATATAATCTCAAGGACTGTATTTGACTCAATATTTTTGGGCTGAAGGTTTTTCTTCCTGTCATACTTTATTACAAAAAGAACCATTAAAAACGTAATAATAACCAGGAGTATTACAGATACCGTCAGTATGAATAAAAATACGCTGTCTACCTTATCTACTGTATTCATCTGAATGATACGTCAAAAAACGTGAAGCAGATAATTATTGCCAGTATTATAACTGCGGCTGCTAACATTATCTTAAGGCTCACAACTTCGTATTTAAGGTGCATGAAAAAAGACAGAACTAACAGCGCTTTTAATGCAGCTATGAGCAAAGGCGCTATGACATTAAGTCCTCCGATATCAATGCCTGCTGCTGCCACACTTATTAGGGTAAATGCCAATAGTCCCAGCCATACCATAATATACGTTCTATAATTTATGATATGGACGTCTGTCCTTCTTTCTTCCACGTTTACCTCTTAAGTTATCAAATAAAATAAAGGGAATATGAAAATCCATACGATATCAACGAGATGCCAGTAGAGCCCTGAATTTTCTAACTTAATATAATTCCTTCCGTCATTTCTTTTGTTTAGGAGCAAAATTAACATTACCGACAGCAAAATTACGCCAGCAAGGACGTGTAAACCATGTAGTCCTGTCATGACAAAATAGAGTCCATAGAAAAGGACATTGCCGCTTTCCTGTCTTAATAACCCTGCGGAATTAGGATATATTCCATGTTGAAACTTATCACCCCATTCAAGGTATTTGTTTATAAGGAATAAAAGTCCTAAAAGTATCGTCAACGCCAGGGAAATTATTGACAAACCCTTATGACCTTTTTGTGCTGCAGATATAGAAATCGCCATTGTAAGGCTGCTCGTGATTAGTATTATGGTATTTACTGTTCCGGTTATAACATTCAGTTCATTAGCGGCGCTATGGAAATCCTGCGGGTACATTGAGCGGTATACAGAATACAGCAAAAACATGCCGCCGAACAGCAGCATTTCAGTAAAAAGAAAGAGCCACATCCCTATCCTTGTGCCTGTATAATCTGCCTCTTTTTCAACTGCTATGCCTGCAGTTTCATTCACATTAGATTTTCCTTCCGAATTCGTAAGGGCCATGCTCAACCAACGGTATTTCTTCAAAATTTTCAGGTGGTGGAGGTGATGATATCTGCCATTCAAGTGTAGTACCACCCCATGGATTCCCCGTTGCCTTTTCGCCCTTTGAGAGTGACCTGATTAAATTTGTGAACAGCAGGATAATGCCGGCAGCAAGTAGCCATGAACCAATAGTGGAAATCAGGTGCCAGGTCTGAAATTGCGGGAGATAATCGTAATACCTCCTCGGCATGCCCTGCCATCCTAATATAAACATCGGGAAAAACAGCGTGTTAAAGCCAATAAAGAGCACAAGCCATGACAGTTTTGCGAATCTTTCATTGTACATCCTGCCAAACATCTTGGGAAACCAGTAATGCAAGGCGCCAAAGAATCCAAATGCCGCCCCGCCAAACATGGTATAATGAAAGTGACCAACAACAAAGTATGTGTCATGAATATGCACATTTGTTGCCAGGGCAGCATTTACAAGCCCTGTAAGCCCGCCGATTGAAAACAAAAAAATAAACGAAAGCGCATAGAGAAAGGGTGTATCAGGCGATATTGAACCTTTATATAATGTGGCAACCCAGTTAAAAACCTTTATCCCGCTCGGTACCGCAACGAAAAAGGTAAAGAGTGAAAAAATATATCTTGCAGTATCGCTCATCCCGCTTGTAAACATATGGTGTCCCCATACCAAATATCCTATCCCTGCTATTGCAAGGCTTGAGAAGGCAATTTGCCTGTAGCCGAAGATTGTCCTTCTTGCAAAGGTTGGAATAATCTCGGAGACAACGCCCATCGCGGGGAGTATCATGATATAAACTGCCGGATGAGAATATATCCAGAAGAGATGCTGGAACAACAACGGGTCACCGCCTTTGGCAGGGTCAAAAATACCCACGCCAAAAAATCTTTCTATGATAACAAGCAAAACCGTAATGCCAAGAATGGGTGTTGCAAGAATCTGTATCCACGCAGTAGCATAGAGTGACCATACGAAAAGCGGGAGACGAAACCACTTCATACCCGGCGCCCTGAGCCTGTGGACAGTCGTTACAAAATTCAACCCGGTAAGTATTGATGAAAATCCAATGAGAAATACTGCGAAAAGGAGAAGTGAAACATTCGTGCCAGTCTTTACGCTGTATGGGACATAGAATGTCCAGCCTGTATCAATAGGTCCGCCATTGGTAAAGAGAGAGGCTATTATCAAGATTGCTCCGCTGATGAAAAGCCACCAGGAAAGGAGGTTTAACCTGGGGAAAAATACATCCCTTGCCCCTATCTGAATTGGCAGTAAAAAATTTCCAAAAGACGCAGAAAGGCCAGGGATTACAAACAAAAATATCATGATAATCCCATGGTAGGTAAAGAGTGAATTATATGTCCTCGCCGTCATGATTGTCTGGCCGGGCGCGATAAGTTCAAGCCTCATTAAGAGACCAAGAATGACACCGGTAATGAAGACCGTAAGTATTGACATCAGGTAAAGCAGCCCAATCCTCTTGTGGTCAGTTGAAAAAATCCAGGCAAAAATTCCCTTGTGTCTTCCCTTTTCTTGATAGAAATTTATGTTTCTGCCATTTTCGGTATCCGGCATTTATTTCACCTGTTTTCTTCTGCCTGTAATAGTAAGATAAGCAAAAAATGTTATAGCAAAAAAAGTTATGGCAGTGCCTGCAAGCCTCATAATGTTTAATCCATACTTTCTTCCCTTTGGGTCATATTTATAGCAAAACAATAACGCCCTCCTGATTGAGGGTCCAACCCTGCCTTTTGATGCTTCTACAAAAGCCATATTCACGTCAAATGGAAGAAATGTAATACCATAGAGGTATCTTATGACCTTGCCGTCGGGTGACAAGATTATTAATGCCGCAGGGTGAACAAATTCGTCCCCTTCCTTCTTAAACTTAAAACCAACTGCCACGGTTAATTTCTTTATGTTCTCAGGGTCTCCCGTCAAGAACCTCCATGATTCTTTAGCATGTTCCTTTTTAAGAATCGTCAGATAGTTTTTTTTCTTCTCAATGGCAATCGCCGGGGTATCTTGCGGGTCAAAACTGACTGTTAAGACGTTATAATCCCTGCCCATTTCTAACTGAAGTTTGCCTAATACCTCTGCAAGTCCGCTCAACAAAGGATTGCATATACCCGGGCAGCGGTAATATACTAACGAAAGAACGGTCGGCCTGGATATAATCTGCCTTAAGGATACAGTTTCTCCATCTTCATCCTGGAAGGATAAGGTAAGCGGGACATATTCACCAAGTCTTTCATCAATTCCAATTTCAGGTGGACTTCCATGCCCTTCAGGAAAAGAACCGCTATTTATCAGCATTATCAGCAAGAATAAAAAGGCTGTTTTAGACATTGTTTTCATATAACCTTAGTATATTTTAAAAATTTCCGCTTGTCAAGAACATAAATTCCGCAGAGAAATACTCCAAGGAATCCGATGGATACGAGTAACTCAATAGCCCCAAAAGAAGGTTTTGATGAGATAGATGGGACGATAAGGATAAACCTTTCAATAAAGAATCCCAGAGTAATACTGGTGCTTGCTGCAAGGAGTATAACGCGGTTTGATTTTGCATACCTTCCTAAAAGAAGGAGGAATGGAATGAAAAAGTTCAGGACTATAACCGTCCACGAGAGCAATTTCCATGGAACGACGTTAAGCCTGCTATAGACAAAACCTGTCTCTTCAGGGATGTTACCATACCATATTACGAGATACTGTGCCCAGAAGAGCGATGCCCAGAATAGACTGAATCCAAAGATTAACTTTCCCATATCTGTAAGTTCAGAGTCACCTGCTTTTACTCTAAAAACGAGTGTCCAAAGCATTATGAATGCCAGGGCATTATAAAATGCCCCTATAGCGAAATACCCGCCGAAGAGTGTGCTTACCCACTCAGGAGAAAGGCCCATAACTAAATCTATGCCAATAAAACTAAAGGCAAACATAAAGATTATTATCAGTATAGTAGCAGTCATAGTTAGATCCAGATTTTTTGTATTAGTATGCCGGTAAAAATTACGTATAAAAATCCAACTTAAAATAGAGAGTATAGCCCATCTAAATATGTTCCTTATATATAGAAATGGTATATTGAGAAATTTTCCCTTCTCCCCAATATCAAGATTCACCCAGGGAAAGATATCTTCTCTTCCAAAGTATGTCAATAAAAACAGGATTAATGAGAGAGGAATGAATGGAAAGAACCGCATCCCAATTATTTTCAATTCCTTGGTCCATTCTGCCTTAGTTATTACAATGATTGCAGTAAAGAGGACACCTCCTAATGAAATGCCTGTCCAGTATAGAAGGTTTACAAGATATATCTGCCATGTGCGATGGGCTCCAGCGCCGGATATTCCGATTAGAAATGATATTATCCCGAGCATGGCCATCACTATAAAAGTCAATCGGAATTTCAAGATTGTAGGGGCTTGATTTATCAAGCCCGCATCGGTGCGGATGAATCCCCCCCCTACAGGTTTACCTACTCTGGTAGGTGTTGGCTTTGGCAAATGTTTCAGCAATGTCCCATTCCAGTCATCAACCGATGTCTCTAAAGCACCAAGGGATGAAAGAAGAGATTCAATAGATTTAATTTTATCTATCTCTACAATTATGGATAATCCGAACTGGTCTCCTGTGAGGCTTTGTTTTTTCATAATAGATGGAAGCCTTGAATGAAGTGCAAAGCCAATAATTGTTCCGATGGCACCGAATAACAGAGTCAATTCAAATGCAATTATCAAAAATGGAGGTAAAGAGACGATTGGTTTTCCACCTGTGAAGTGCGGCCAATCTAAGGATGTCCAGATTGTCCATCCAAAACCTGTGACAAGTCCGATAATGCCGCCGATAAAAGCCCATAACCTGACAGGGCTTTCCCTGCGGCCAATGATGTCCTCTATGCCTACTAATGGATGAGGACTATGCACATCCACTACCTTGTACCCATTTTCTATCAATGCTTTCAATGCAGACGTAAGTTCTTCAGCACCTGTAAATTTGGCAGTTATAATCTTATCTTTTACCTGCATACAATTCAATCCTTCCTGCTTTTATCTTTATGTGCTAAAGCCTTTGTCTCAGAAACCGATACTGCAGGGAATACCTTAACAAAGACTAAGAATAGCGTTAAAAATAAACCCAAACTACCAAGGGTTATTATCAATTCTACGGGTCTTGGAGAATACGTTCTCCATACGTATGGGTCAAAGTCATGTGCCAAAGACGTGACAATGATGATGAACCTCTCAAACCACATGCCTATATTTATAAAAATTGCTATAATAAAAATAGCAGTTATATTCCTGCGCACATTCCTGAAAAAGAAAAGGAGGGGCAGTCCGGAATTGCACACCAGCATGAACCAGAAGATATATCTGTAATAGCCAAAAGCCCTCCAATAAAATGTCTCCTGTTCAAATATATTATTGCTGTACCATGCAGTGAAAAATTCCATTGCATAAGAATACGTTATAATCAGAGACATAAATATAAGTATCTTTGCAAGGTTTTCAAAGTTATAAACCGTGATGAATTCCTCTAAATGAAATACCTTTCTCAAGGGGACGAGTAGTGTGATAATCATTGCTGTTCCTGAGAATACTGCACCGGCTACAAAATATGGTGCAAATATGGTGCTGTGCCATCCAGGGACGATTGACATGGCAAAGTCCCATGATACGACACTATGAACAGAGACAACCAATGGCGTAGCGATACCTGCTAAAAGGAGATATGCCTTTTTATAATGCTGCCACTCTCTTGATGAGCCAGACCAGCCAAGCGACAGAGTAGAGTAAAAAAACTTCCTGATTCCGGTTGACCTGTCACGAACCAGGGCAATATCCGGTATAAGTCCCAGATAAAAGAATAAGAGACTCACCGTAAAATATGTACCAACTGCAAATACGTCCCAGATAAGCGGTGACTTGAAGTTTACCCATAACCCCCTCTGGTTTGGATACGGGATGAGCCAGTAAAATTTCCAGACCCTTCCAAGGTGGACAAGCGGGAAGAGTCCTGCAGTCATAATAGCAAATACAGTCATAGCCTCAGCGGCACGGCTTATACTGGTCCGCCATTTAGCCCGGAACAGGTATAGAATAGCAGAGATTAAAGTTCCGGAATGTGCAATCCCCACCCAGAAGACGAAATTTGTGATATAGATAGCCCACATAACAGGATGTCTGATTCCTGCTATACCAAGCCCAGCAAATATCTGATATGCCCAGGCTATGGCTGCTAACAATACACAGCCCGATGTAAATGCAAGAAGAAATAGATACTTTAAACTGGGTCGCTTTAAAGTATTAAGGATTTTATCATCAATTTGGGTTATATTGATATTCTCACCTTCTTTAAATAATATATTGATGGTTTTGTATTCAACCCTTCAAAAACCCTGTAAGCCCTTTTGCTCTGGGCAAGATGCCAAACCCTGCCTTCCCTGTCGTTAAGGTCACCGAATACAATTGCCCCTGTGGGACAGGATTCTGAACATGCCGTCTTTATTTCTCCGTCTATGACCTTACGCTTTTCATCCTTTGCACGGTCCTTTGCCTCCCGGATACGCTGAATGCAGAATGTGCATTTTTCCATTATTCCTTTGGTTCTGGCAGGAACATCCGGATTTCTCTGCCTTTTGAACTCGTCAGGAATCCTGTAGGTAAACCAATTGAATCGCCTCACTTTATAAGGACAGTTGTTGGAACAGTAACGTGTCCCGACGCAGCGGCTATACACCTGTGTATTCAAGCCTTCATGATTCTGAACAGTAGCATAGACAGGACATACAGGCTCGCAAGGGGCATTGGCACAATGCTGACATAACATCGGCAGAAATCCAAAACTGACCCCGCGATTCTCTTCTTCAATATATCTCTCTATCCGTAACCAGTTCATCTGATAGCCCTTCAGGGATAGTTTTTTACCGACAAACGGGACGTTATTCTCAGCATAACATCCGAGGACACACGCCCCACACCCGATACACAGATTCAAATCAATTACCATACCCCAATGATAGCCGGGGAATTGACGCTCAGGATAAAGACTCTCTTCTCTATGGGGTTCATTACTCTCATTTTTATCCAAATCATCAGAATATATATTTCTGAAAATCCCGCGTCCCTTCTGTCTGTCACTCCCCTGAATCTTTGTTAGAGCAATATGTTTATCAGTCTTTGAAATAGATATATCCATCCTTATAAGGACTAATCCCCCTGCCTCATTGAACCTGTCAGGCACAAGCATAATGGGATTTATTCCCTGTCCTATAGGGATGCTTAGACAGTCCTCATGCATTGATGGCTGGATATATACGGGTCCTTCTATAGCAAATTCACCTGCACTAATACGCACAACGTTACCGTTTGAAAGCCCTAATTTGCCTGCGGTAACGGAACTTATCTCTATCCATGAATCCCATGAGATAGTAGTAATAGGGTCTGGCAATTCATTGAGCCATGGGTTGTTTGCAGAACGTCCATCATAAAATCTGCTGGAAAGATATGGCATAAGGAAAAATGGGACTGCCCCGACGTTACGTCGGGGCTGCCCCCATTTTTGCAGATAAGGCAATACATCTGGTTTAAAAGAGACCTCTTTTGCCTTAATCGGTATTTCTATAAATCCGGCATTAATAGTACCCTGCCAGAAACTTTCTTGTGAGATATCAGGGAAACAATCTTTTCTCAATACTTCCCATCGGTTCTTGATAAAGTTCTCCATTGTATCTGCAGATTCCTGCCCATGAAGGACATAGGATAGAATATTGAATGGGTCACGCCCATCAAGGTGCGGCTTCATTACCGGAGGTGAAATATTAAATATGCCTTTACGAGGTTCACTATCCCGCCATGTTTCTAATGGATGAAGAGCAGGAAGAATCAAGTCAGCATGCAAAGTCGTCTCATTCAGAGTATCTGTCCATGCAATTATAAAGAGATTATCATCAATTAAATCTTTATTCGGAAACCAATAGATAGGATTTGCCTCATAAAGAATCAGGGTATCTATTCTATCATCCTGAAGTCGTTTAAAAAACTGCACCAGTGTCTGAGCACTGACAAGCCCATCACGATTTTCAGTGCGGTCAAATCTGACTGTCCTGTTGATATTTCCAGCCACGTAGTTTAGCAGATTGACAGCAATTAGACTTGAAACCTTGTTTTCATGCGATAAAAGTGAGCCACCGGCAATTGCAAGAGATGGAGAGTGTGTAATAAATTCATTGGCAATACCTTTAATAAAATCAGAGGAAATACCCGTCCTCTTTGCCACATCATCCGGAGAATAGTCAGCAAGATAATTCTTAATCCCATCCCCACCTCTTTCACCCACAATAACGTGCGCCATAGCAAGTGCAATCAGAGCCTCATCTCCAGGTCTAATCCATATTCTCTTATCAGCATTGGCGGCTGTAAGTGAGAGCCGGCTGTCAAAATGAATAAACGGCACAATATCCCCACCCTTCATGCGGCGCAGATTGCCAAACTGATTAGCAAACGATACAGGTGAAATCCATGTTTCAAGAAAATCTGAACCAAAAGAGACGAGGTAGCATGCCTCTTCAATAGCAAAATACGGAATTGTTTCTTCTCCAAAGGCAAGTAGATTAGCTCTGCGTTCAGCCTCATATCCATCCGGTTCAAAAAACGCAAGAGCATCTGAACCTATCTCCCTCATCCATTCTTCAATGAACGCCTTCCGGCTCCCGGTGGTGCCACGGCTAAGAAAAGCCGTCCTTGTCAGCGTGCCATTTTCTTTCTTTTTGGCAAAATGTTCTATAAGTAAAGATTTCGCCTTCTCCCATGTAATTGGCATGAAAGAACCATCATCTGTTTTAAGAAGCGGATTCTTTAGCCTGTCAGGGTGGTACAAGTCAAAAATCTCTGCCTGTCCCCTGGGACAAAGCCCACCCCTTCCCACAGGATGGGCTGGGTTCCCTTCAATCTTGACTGCAATACCTTCTCTTGTGCGAACCCTCGTGCCGCAGTTTGCCATACACCCCTCACAGAATGAATTATACCATCGGGCAACACCTGGAATGATTTCCTTGTCAGGGATAATCTGGGAGATAAACACCTTGGATGCCTTCTTTCCCTGTCCGAGAAACGGGGCAAGACTTCCAAATCCCAACAACCCTAAAAATCCCCTGCGTCCTATTTTCATTATTCTTATCTCCGGGGACTGTCCCAATTTACCGGCCGAAGGCGGTAGAATAGGGACTGTCCCCATTATTTATGACACGTCACGCAATCCGTTGGCCCATTCTTCTTTTTATGACAGCCTACGCACCACCCCATATTCAACTTCCTAACACGCCCCATCCTTTCAGTATTACCAACATCCCCATGGCAAACTGAGCAGTCTATTCCTGCCTTGACGTGGCGCTTGTGGGTAAAATATATAAAGTCAGGAATATAGTAAATCCTCACCCACTCTATGGTTTTTTTCTCATCCCAATATTTCTTAAGTTTCACAATCTGAGGCTTATCCGTAGCTACAGCCTCATGGCACATCATGCACGTCTCAAGAGGAGGTGCGCCAGCCACAGGTGATTTATCAACAAATTCATGGCATGTAGAACAATCTATCTCCTGTTCCTTTACATGTATCCTGTGGCTAAAGTTTATAGGCTGGACAGGCGGCTTCATCTCTGCCTTCTTGAGAGAAATAGCCATAACCGCAATCCCCATCCCCCCAACCCAGAGAAACAGGAATACTACAAATACAGCCAACCTGTAACGTTTAATAAATTCCATAAACATTTATCTCTTTCCCCAAATCTTTCTTTATACCACATCATTTAAGGGAATTTTCAATCATTTATTCAGTCACATCTTTACCGACAACTGTCAAAATATGTAGTCCAGTTGTGTCCATTGTCCTCTATCTCAAATACTTTTGATTCTTTATCAGTTTTAATCTCTATAACACTCGCTTTGGCATCTAAACAGTTTGCTATTGTTTCTACTAAAACAGCTTCCTCAATAGAAAATGTGTACATACCTACAAGGTCTTCTAAAAAATGCTGATAATCTATTGTGCTTTTATGTCTCATCTTAACCTTCTTTCATAATTTCTTGCCAGAGTGGATGTAAGACCTGGTTTTGTGTCTTCGGGCTTATAATAGATAAGACATCCTCTTCAATAATTGTATCTATATTTTGCCTTATTAGAATAAGTTCAGGTAAAATTTTCTTGAGATATTTTTTATCATTAGGAATCTTTACTGTAGTTAGTCCTGTACCAATAAAGTTTTTAAGATAATTTGCCTCTATTTCTGATTCACATTCAATACTGGCATTATCTCCAGAAAGGGACCATTTAAATAGTTCCTTTTCAATAGTAATTTTTCCTTCTATATCTGGTAAAGTTTTTTCATAATAAGGTTGGGATAAAATATTAAACTCCTCACTGCTGATAGCAAAACTCATGGTGTCTATCAAAATTTTGTTAAAAAACTATTAAAAAACTTGACAATTTCTATTTTTGTGGTATTATTATAGTAGCTCATCTACCATGCGTAGAAGGAGTAACGGCGTCGTCTTTAACAGGCGGCGCCTGCTTGTTTTTATATCTCTGGTATTCTTTCTCTAATTTCCATTTTCGATGCTTCTCTGTTACTGGATAACCTGTCCAGAATAATATATATCCGGTTCTTTTCCGTAATACAACTAAGTACTCAACCTGTTCAAACCATATACAAATATTTCGCTGAACGCCTTTCTTAGTATGACGTTCATTATCCCAAACTCTTATTTCAGAACCTTCACTATGTTCAACAATAGGTTTGGACCAACGAATACGTACGCACCGCCTCAAATCAGGGATTCTCTCGTCCTCATTTTCTCCCTCCTGAATGATATGCCAGAATGTTACCTCTTTGCCATTCAGCAAAGGATGTTTTTTCACCCATAATCGTTTTCCTCGAAAAACTGGCTTGCTATTAATAAAATCCTCTTTGTAAAAATCATACAACACTTCCAGATATTTGTGCCAATTTCCTCCATAATCTTCTAAGCAAACCAAGTCAGGCAACCACTCAACAGAATTCATTATATTGAGCTTTCTTTTGGTGTCCAAAAAAACAGATTGAATTTGTCCTCTCTTAGTAATGTCCTGGCTCGTAAACTATAACCAGACATCTTCTTAATATGCTCTACTATCTTTAATTTCGCATCACTTGAACTCAAATCCCTATTGACATACGATACTGCGCCAATAAGCAAATCTGTTAACTGTAACGTTTCAACCTCGTGTGAATGAACAGTTTGCACCCGTTCAATTATATTTCGTGAAAAATCATACAGATTCTTGCAAAGCACATCGTGAAGTTTCCTAACTTTCCAACTACTGCGTGTATCCTTGATATCAAGATATATTCTATAACAACACTTAGGAGAAAAGATGGCATTTAACAAATAAAAATACATTTTGTAATACCACGTATCATGGTCCTGGTTAAAATCTGCATGACGCAATTTATCTTTATCATTAGCAATAAGTGCCCGAAAATGTAAATTATCTTCTTTAAAAAAATAAGAGACTAAATCTACGTAGAATTCAATTTTTGCTGGCGAGACCTTATTCCATTTAGTTTCAAAATCTTTGTTTAAGCAATGTTTACTTTTGATATTTCTTATTTTTCTAAATACATCTTGTGTGTAATCAACAGGACACCATACAGCACCCATTACCATAATCTTTTGGCCATCATTTTCCAAATGACAACTTTCATCGCAATATATATTGTATCTGTTGTTATTGCTCATAACTTCTCCATATATGCCCCCTATGCAATTTCATACTGCCTTTTCATATATAATTCTCCCTTTAGATAAAATTCTGTTACGAAGATGTACTCTTACATCATCCAAGTCTATTATATCTACCTCATCATCTACTGCCAAGGATACCTTGCCATAATATTCAAAGAAATTTCTATGATTTATTCCTTTTACCGCTATATCAATATCATGTGCGGTTTTAATATCTTCAACACAGGAGCCAAATAAAAACACTTTTTCTGCACCAAATTCCTTACTAATCTCAACAATTTTTGCTAATTCACTTTCAAAAATTTCTCTTTTCATTGTGTCTCCTTCTTTCTCGGTTTAAACAACTTAAGATTAGTGTAATGTGCAATTCGGTCGAAATCTCTATCGTTATGAAAGATACTCAGATTATTTTCTATAGCTACTGCTGAAATTAGGACGTCAATAGTTTTATGTATAGTTATTCCTTTAGTCCGACAGGCACGGTAGATATTTGCGGCTGAAATATAGGTATTTATGGATGCTGGCTTTATTATAGGAAAAGCAAGAAGGCTGCTTTTCGTTTCCTCAAATATTCTATCATCTTTAATACCCTGTAGAACCTCAGTTAAAATTATATCAGTAAGACATAAATCAATGTCATCTTCAATTAGTTCCTTTAAATGCCTTGCAAAAGGTGAATGGGAATGATTAAAGAAATCTATCCAGACAGAAGTATCTATTAAAATCAAACTCTACTCCTCCTCATCTCATCCAAATTCCCCTCCCAACAATGGGAACCCATAAATCTCAAAATGTCCTTCCTTTTCATCCTTTTAACAAACTCTTCAAGGGCACGGTGGACAAGTTCTTTTTTTGTTTTGTAATGACTCAAGGTTAAAGCTTTTTTAACCAACTCATCATCAAGGTCTATATTTGTCCTGGACATAACTTTCACCTCCTAAGTTTATCCACTTCATCTTTCTTATCCATACACAAATTTTATACTATTTTTGTGTATAAGTCAAGGGTAATTTTATGGATTATAAATATACTCTATAATTTTCTGGATATCTTCTTCAGGCAGTTCGAGTTTTGGCATTTCTGGATATTCTGGATTCACCTTTACCGGATTTTTCATGAATTCCTCCATCGCCTCTTTATTATCCTTATACTTCTCAATTGCGTAGGAGAGCGGAGGACCGATGACTTTCTTGTCAAAGGCATGACATGCGCTGCAGTAGTCCATAAAGAGTTCTTTGCCTGTAGCCGTCTTGGTTTCTACCTGCGGTTCCTCTTTAAACTGCGCTAATTGCTGTTGATAATATCCCGTATTCTCTGCCAGGACCTGACCCGGCAGTTTCAGGGCATTCTCCCTGATTACGTGGCGCATCGTCCCCATTATCAAGATAAGCCCTATGATAAGCAGAAATATTGGTAGTCCATACCGGGTATTCTCAGAGTGGTATTCCTGGAATAAAAATAAAGAAACCAAACCAGCAATGACGAGGGCAATCAGGACAAGGAGTGTAACATGCCAGGAGTAGGCGACATCAGGTAAGGTCCAGAAATTGATTAGCCCAAATATTGCCTGAGCAAGTGTTGCGACTAATGCCCACAGTATTCCAAGTTTTGATGCACGGAGGTAAAATCCAACATCAGGCGTAACGGAAACCTTCGGGTTTCCATATAAAGAACTTCTTTTCCCCCTGTACTTAAAAAGAAAGAACGAAAAAAAACCTGTAACGGCAAGACTTGCCGTTATGAAATGAAAATAACGCGGGAGGACGTTGGGAAGTGTAGTTGCCGACCAGAATCCTTTTGTATTTTCCCACGTATCTGGATATAGCATGAGGTTGATATTAGTTAAGAATATGAATGGTATAAAAAATAGAATTATGCATGCGGTAATGCCAATAGAGAGATGCACCCAGAATCTTTTACCTAATGTATCCCATCCAAATTTGTATAGATAAAGAAGCAGGAAGGCAGTTATCACTATCAATGGCACGGAAATCCAATAGGGTCCAGTGATGCCATTGGCTGCATAGAAGAACTTGGTATAGGCGAGGCTTATAGACAAAAGAGGTGCTACTCCAAGGACGACTGCCATACTCTTCGTAACCGTCGTTGTCATAACAATCTCTCTGGCAAACCTGTCGTAGAAACTATCCTTTCTCCACCTTCCAAAAATTCTGTAGAGCACGCCAAGGAAGACCCCGCCAAGCATAAGATTCACAAAGATTATGTGAAGGATAAATGAGACAACCAGCAGGACTTTGAGAAAAGCAAGTGGTGCTGGTAGAGGAAGCGAAATATCTTTCCCGATAAGGTTCATTTCTTCTTCTCACTATTGTAAATAAAAAACGCAAGGGATTCACGTTCCTCCTCTGTGCCAACAAAAGGAGGCATATACGGGTGGGTATGTTTGTAACCGGATATAAAACTGGCAATAGTTTTTTCATCCCACCCGCGTGTTTTCCTGAAAACCCCATTAACTCCATTATAAGTATGGCATGTTGAGCATTCTACGCGAAATACCCTATGCCCTAATTCCTCATTAGAAAGTTCATTGCTACCCTGCCATTTGACCCAATCCGCAACTTCAAGGATACCTTTCTTTGAAATAAAAGATTCTTCAGCGACAAGAATTCCGTTTGAATACATGTAATTGTAGATTACATAAGGTTTACGGACAAATTCCCGGACCCTTTCATACTGCCCTACCATAACTACCATTATAAGGAAAGGGAAAAGAAGTGTCCAGCGTTGTATTTTGGACCCGAAGTAGAAAAGGATAAACCCTGCGAGGCAGAGAAAGACACCTGCAGCCGGAATTAAAAGTTTACTCATTGCAAGATATTTCTCATAGGATTTGGTGTTAAAGGCGATGGATTTAACTATCTCAGGTATTGCCGGTAGAGCGCGATAGTAGAAGAACGCTGATATAACAAAGACGATAGTAGATACAATGAGCCACTTTCCCATAAGACGATGGAAATAATTACGAATATCTTTATCTATTCTCAAGAATGAGGAAATGAGAAGCCCGAAGCCGCATGAGAGCATTACTGCCATAGGAGTTCTTGACGCCAATTGCGGGAGAAACGTTGCATTCAGGTATCCATCCCAGAACCCGTGTGAAGAAAGCCATTTGCCAGGGGTAAGCATAGCACCAAGGATACCCATAATGATAATCATCGTGAAGTATGAGAAGACGATGTAAGCGATTCCAATCCTTATATGTTTGATAGGTTCTACTCTATACCAGGTAAGGTAATAAGTAAGGAAGAGGACCAGTTCTATAATAAAGATAACCCACTCTATTGCCCATGCCCAGAAGAAGATTCTGAGAAGTGAACCTATGCTATAGGGAGAGACAATCGCTGTGGTGAACCATATCCCTACACCTGTAAGTGCACCCAGGGTAGTTGTAAGGATAATAAGGACTCTTAAAATGCGGTAGGCTAAGTCATTTAACCGTCTGTCACCTGTCTTTATAAACCTGTGTTCAAGCCATACGACGAGGACGCTCCCGCCTATGGCACAGCCGTGGCTGATAAGGACATGAGTGATTCCTACAATTGCTATGAGCAATCTGTTACCCAAAAAAGGTAACTGGAAAATAGGGAAATCCATTGCCCCTTAGTATAACATTTCTTTTATACTATGTCAAAAATTTTTTATTTTTTTTATTTCCTGATCTGGCAGAATTCTTCGTAGTCTATCAATTCGGTTATGGTAGGTTTATCACCGCAGACAGGGCAGTTTGGATTTTTCGGAACGTGCACTTTCCTGAAGGACATCTCTAATGCATTATATATCAAGAGTCTTCCCTTCAAGGTCTCACCCTTTCCAAGGATAAGTTTTATTACCTCAGTTGCCTGGATTAGTCCTATCAACCCGGGCAGGACGCCCAGGACGCCTGCCTCCTGGCAGGAAGGCATCATACCAGGGGGCGGGGGTGATTCAAAAAGGCACCGATAACAAGGGCCTTCCCCGGGGATTATCGTCATAGCCTGTCCCTCAAACCTTAACACTGCACCGTAAAGATAAGGTTTTTTCAAAAAGACGCAGGCATCGTTCACTAAATATCTCGTCGGGAAATTATCACTCCCATCCACTACGATATCATACCCTTTCAATATGCCTAAGACATTCTTTGAGGTAAGCCGTTCTTTGTAAAGTTCTACCTTCACATCCGGATTCAATTCCTCCATAGTCTCTTTGGCAGAATCTGCCTTATGTCTATCCAGGTCCTTGGTAGAATGGAGTATCTGACGCTGCAAATTGGAAAGTTCTACCGTATCGCTATCTACGATACCAATCCTTCCTACCCCTGCTGCTGCCAGGTAATATCCGCAAGGTGAACCTAACCCCCCTGCACCAACCATAAATACGCTTGCAGAATTTATCTTCTTCTGTCCGATACCGCCTACCTCCGGCAGTATAATATGCCTGGAATATCTTTTAATCTGGTCCTCTTTAAAATTAAACATTACCTTTTACCTCCAACGGTTCCTCTTTAAAGGATTTATCTTCTTCATCCAATACCCATGACTTCGTTATCAAATCCTCGCCATTAGAAACAGAAACTATAATATAAGAATATGATTGCCATGCCCTCTCTCTGTCAAATGCTGACGGACGAGGCGGGTGGTCAGGGTGGCTGTGATAAAACCCTATTACCTTAAGCCCATTTTTAGATGAGTCCTTATCAACCCTGTAAAATTCACGAGGGTCTATCTCATACCTGTCATGGCCTCTCTCTTTGTTTATATTCTTTACCTCCCTGATTTCTTTTACCTCTTTCTTATCTCCAAGTAAACCCACCAATATCCCGCAGCACTCAAACGGATAATCTTCCCGTGCATGTTTATGAATCTTCTCAAGGTTATGATTAGAAATAACTATCATACTTTATTTGCACGCCGCCTCCCACAAACTTGTGCTCAAATATTTATCTCCGCTATCAGGAAACACGGTAACTATCACACCCTCTTTGAATTGCCTTGCTACCTCTAATGCCCCCTGCATCGCTGCACCAGAAGAATACCCGACGAATAAACCTTCCTCTTTGGCTAACCTCAAAGTCATCTCATAAGCATCTTCTGTCTGGACTTTTATCTTGCCGTCTAAGAATTCCTCTTTATATATGCCAGGCACTATAGAGGTCTCCATATGTTTCAGGCCTTCCAGACCATGTAATGGGGTAGCAGGCTCTACTGCTATTACCTTTATCTTGCTGTTAAACTCTTTCAACCTCCTGCCTGTTCCCATAATGGTCCCGCCTGTGCCTATCCCTGCTACGAAATGGGTAATACTACCCTTAGTCTGCTCTATAATCTCTTTCCCTGTAGTCTCATAATGTGCCTCAGGGTTAGCAGGGTTATTGTACTGGTCCGGCATAAAATATTTACGAGGGTCTTCTTTATAGAGCCTGCGAGCCTCTTTTATGGCGCCATCCGAGCCTTCCAACGGACTGGTAAATATTATCTCTGCCCCGTATGCCTTCACTATCCGCTTTCTTTCCTCACTTACGTTACTTGGCATTACCAGCCTCACCCTATAACCCTTCACAGCACCTATTAGTGCATACGCTATACCTGTATTGCCTGAGGTAGAATCCATAATAATCTTATCCTTTGTCAATTCTCCTCTTTCTTCCCCTATCTGGAGCATTCTAAGGGCAGGCCTATCCTTTACAGACCCTCCGGGATTAAACCATTCAGCCTTAGCATATATCTGGACACCGTTCAATGTCTTATCTTTGAGTTTGGTTATTTTTATTAATGGCGTATTGCCAATATGCGATAATAGTGATAATGGCACCCCTATCGTTCCTTCCTTACAATTATTTCCCAGTCTTTATCGTTTAACTGGCAGACTTTTAGTATCTTATGTCCCTCAAATTCCATTCCATGCGGCACGTCATCAATAGCTGATTTAAAATCTACTACTATCCTCAGGACCTCTCCCACCTTCATATCCTCTATCGCCAATTTAGATTTAATAAAGTTATACGGGCAGATAGTCCCTTTCAAATTCAGATCACGATTTATTTTAATATCTTCATCCATATCACATTATCCATTTTGCCAAAAGATAACTTATTGCAACTGCCAGAAACGGCGCGACCAACCAGAAAAATGCTATCCTCATCACGTGTTCATTTCTTGCGGTTTTACGAAATCCTCTGCTTGCACATGATAAAGCGATTATACCGGACGTCACAGTCTCATTAAGAGAGACCGGTATACCCATAAGTGATGCTACAAATATTAACGTTGCACCTATCGTCTCTACAAATATGGCACGCACTATACCAATCTCAGTAATGCCCTTTCCTACAGCCTCCATTATTCTGCCGCCAAAGAGGATGGCGCCAAGCCCCATGCCCATGCCGGCCATAACCGCACCGGTAAGGGGGCTCACGATATTTGCCCCCACAATAGCCCCCACAGAATTTGCAGCATTATTAGTCCCGGCAGAAAATGCCATGTAGCACCCGGAGGCGGTAATAAGTACACCCAGAATCTTTTTTATTCTCTCTTCAGAACCAAATCTGGCAAGGAAATCCAATATCCGGAAATAGAGGTATTTACCTACCAGATAGTTTAGAATGAACGAAATAATCGGGGTAGCGACCCACCATGTTATAATGTATCTAACCTTGGCGCCATTCAACTGTCCGTAATATAGTCCTATGCCAATTACAGAACATACGATAGCATGAGTTGTAGCAATAGGCGACCTGAAAATATTGGCAAAGAATATAAAAATAGTCGTAACGAGAAGGACTATAAAAACTGCCGCAAAACTATGGATAAATATTCCTTCAGGTATCAATCCCTTGCCAAGGGTTTTGATTACCTTATCACCTACAGTCAGTGCGCCCAACAGGGCAAATATTGCAATAAGGGCAACAGCCTGTTTCTTTGTCCTTACCCCTGCCCCATAAGCAGCAGACATCTCTGCCGCAGAATTGGATGCCCCGATATTCATTGCGAGAAAGAACGATATTACAACAGCAACCAGTGAAAGAATCGGCATGATTATGCCTTCAATAATATCTCAGCCACTTCGCGCCTCGTAAACTCAGGCGGTGGTATCTGACCCGATTTAAGCATCTCCCTCACCTTGGTCCCGCTCAATGAGACGTGATTAGATGAATCATGCGGACAGGATTTATAAGATGCCATTCCGTTACATATCTTGCAATAGAAAGTAAAATCAAAGAAGAGCGGTGTAATGCCCAATTCCCCGGGCTCAAATTCATCAAATATATAATGGGCATCAAATGGGCCATAATATTTACCGACCCCTGCGTGGTCCCTCCCTACTATAAAATGCGTGCATCCATAATTTTTCCGTATTATGGCATGGAAGATTGCCTCATTCGGTCCTGCATATCTCATAGCAGCAGCCAATACGGAAAGGACCACCCTGTCTTTTGGATAATAATTCTCTAATAACACCTCATAACATCTCATCCTCAATTCCGCAGGTATATCATCCCCTTTGGTCTCGCCTACCAGAGGGTGCAGTAGCAGCCCATCTACAGTCTCCAGGGCGCATTTCTGGATATACTCATGCGCCCGATGGACAGGGTTTCTCGTCTGAAAACCTACTATCCTGCGCCAGCCTCTATCACTGAATATTTTTCGTGTCTCGTGCGGGGTGAGCCGATAATTTAAAAAATTCTCGTGCTTAGGTAACTGCAGGACACTTATCTTCCCGCCCAAAAGCACCTCACCCATCTTATATACCCTTGCTACACCAGGGTGCTGGGTATCATTAGTCCCATACACCTCCAGAGCCTCTTTTTCCTTATCGTGATTGAATTTTTCCTGAAGAAGTAAGACAGCCAATAATGCCTTATCCTGACCCAGTAACGCTATATCCTCACCCTCTTTGAGAGTAGAGGACTTTTCCTTAGTGGCAGAAAGCGTTATAGGTATCGTCCACGGCAGTCCGTTGGACAGGCGTTTCATATCCAGGACATTCTTATAGTCCTCTTTACCCATGAATCCTTCAAGCGGGCTAAATGCCCCTACTGCAATCATCTCCAAATCTGAAATAGCCCATTGGTCAAGCAAGACAGTCTTAAGCCCTTTAGCCTTTTCTACAAGTGAATCCCTTTCAGAATCCTTGACCAATCTATGGACAAGCACCCCGCCATGCGGTTTAATCTGTTCCATTCCCCTCCTGTCACCTCTTCTCTAATGTTTTAATCACAAATTCCTCTGTCTTTCCATCCATATCAGTAAGGGTCCATTTGATATGGTCTTCAAATACTTCCGGCATAAGGGTCGCCTTATAATTTGCTAACTGGTATGGGAGTTTAAGTGTAAGTGCCCCGACAGGACATTCCTTGACACACGCCATACAGTTCCAGCAATCCCTCTGTTCCTTGATATATGCCTTCCTCGTATCTTTATTAAGCGCCATCAGGTCGCCAGGGCATATCACACACGCCCCGCATCCAGTGCATTTCTTTTCATCTACCAATATCGCCATAGTCTTCTCCTTACCTCGGTTGATACCTGTCCCCTGGCACAATTTGCTCATAAGGACGGGTAAATACTTCAATATCACCTGTCTTTAAGTTCTTCTTAGAATTAACGAATTTTAGCCAGTTAAAGTCATCCCTGTGAGGATAATCAATCCTCGTCTGATAACAGGGCCAGCGCGTCTCTTTCCTGTATATAAGATGCCTTACCAAAACCTTTGCAACCTCTATGCGGTCAATCACGTCATGGCAGAGCATCAATTCATGCAGGTTAGATGCTACAAGATACTTCTCTTGAGATTCTATCCTATCTAACTGTTTCAAGGCAACGAGCAGCCGCTCTTCGTTCATCTCATAGAATGTGTTTACGCCACCTGCATACTCATCCATTACCTTCTGGAGCCGCTCCTCCATCTCTTTGGGTGTAACGCCCTCTACTTCCTTCTCAAAACGCCCTATCGGCAGAAAGACCCTTTCTTTTTCAGATTCAATCTCTTTCTCATTCAGCCCTATCTGAGCCTGACTTGCCTCTATGAACTTAACAGCAGACCTTGCAGATAGAATACCTTCAACCCAGCATCCGGGGACAAATTTATAAGGTGCACCACCAGCCACATCACCACAGGCAAATAACCCCTTCAAAGTCGCTGCCCTGTCAGCCGTTATCCAATAACCTGCCTGGCAATGGCCACCCATTATATATGGCTCTGTCCCGCATATCTCAATAGGTTCCTTAGTTGGGTCTATCTTATTAGCAGCCCAGTATAGAACGATATTCGGATACATGTCAAGATAAGACGTCTTCAGTTCCCTCATCCTCTCAGGTGTAAGGTGTCTGGTATCCATGAAACACGGACCTCTGCCCTCTTTAACCTCCATCGTTGGCCCGTATGCCCTGAGCGGCGTCGGAGCACCTTCACCACCAAGATGTGCAAACCGCGTCTTCATAAACTGCTCACCTTTAGCGTTTACCTGTTGTGCACCAAAACCAAGTGCAAGGGTCCCTGTAGGACATATCGTATCTTTGGTCCTCAAGGCAATAAACCTCATTTCAAATGATGTCATCTCAGCCCCTGCTCTTATACCCATTGCATAGCCGCTGCCGGTATTAAACGGGGAATACCACATAACATGGTGTGCACCGTCTGTATTATTAGGTTTATAAATGCCTGATGCACCGCCAGTAGCCACTATGGTTGCCTTTGCCTTAATTATGTAAAACTTACCATCCCTCAACCCAAATCCTGTTGCACCTGTTACAGTGCCATTTGACGTCAGATAATTTGTAGCAACTGTCCAGTTAAGTATCGTTGCCCCGGACCTCTTAGCAGCCTTTGCGATGATAGGTTTTAATGATTCGCCGTCTATCTTTATATTCCACCTGCCGCGTTTCTGATACTGGCCCTTTTCATCCTTATGTATAGGGAGTCCCCATTTCTCCACCTTCTGAACTGTACTATTTATCTCTTTGGCAGTTGAAAGGACGAGGTCTTCCCTGATAAGTCCCATGGCATCGTATCGGACGTATTTAACAAAACTCTCAGGGGTCTCACCAGGATTTAAATAGACGTTCAAGGCATTCATCCCGGCAGCAAGGCAGCCGCTCCTGTTAATGTGTGCCTTCTCCATAATTGTTACCTTAAGGTTTGGGTTCTTCTCCCTTGCCTCTACTGCAGCAAGACAGCCCGCAGTCCCCCCTCCTATAATCAATATGTCTGTTTCAATCACTTCTTGCTTTATATTATCCAACATCCTTCTATCTCTCCCCCTCTCAACTGTCCACTATTCTGTAAACTGTAAGCTGTTCACTGTAAACTTAGTTATATCCTACTACTTTAGTCAAGTTAATTGTTATTTTAAATATACCATACTTTACTATTTCTGTCAAGTATTTTTGGAAAAATTTTAAGCCTTACCCCAGGAACCATACAGTTTCATGAAATACTTGACCTTTTTCTTCATCTCAAGCGCGGCTTTACGAAATATATCCTTCTTCCCCCTTGACCCGACCAATTGTTGTATCTGGTTCAACTCATTTATCTTACTTACATCTTTCTTTGTCTCTTCAAGATAAATCTTTTTCAATATCGTCCCTACATTAAACTTACAAACCCCAAGTCTAATTACCTTCCTTACTGCATCCGCAGGGAAACCTGTCCCGCCATGTATCACGAGGGGAATATCAACCCTATCCCTTATCTCACTTAATCTCTCTAAATCTATCCTCGCCTTACCCTTAGTCAAGACATGCACATTGCCAATAGACACTGACAACGCATCCACACCAGTTTCTTCCGCAAATATAGCGGCTTCTTCAGGGTCTGTCATATTATCAGACTCTGAACTAATATGAATCTTGCCATTCTTAGCCATGGGTAACTCGCCTAATTCTGCCTCTACCGAAACCCCATTAGGATGAGCAATCTTTACTATCTTCTTTGTAATCTCTAAATTTTTCTTAAATGGAAACTTTGAGGTATCCATCATAATCACGTTAAATCCTGCCTTAATCCCCTCCACTATCTGCTCAAACGCAGGCACCTCATTCAAGAGCAATGCCACAGGAACCTTAGATTGAGACGCCGCCTCTTTTCCTAATGCAGCAAAGTATCTCAAGCCGTGTCTATTGAACCAGTCCTGGTCTGCCATACTGCCGCCGCATCCAATAATAACCGGCGAGTCTGTCTCTTCAGCTGCATCTATCACCGCCTCTAAAGATTCCTCATTCCATGCCTCAAAATATCCAACCGCATATCCACCCCTTCTTGCCTTCTTAAGCATATCCTTCATAGATACCAATGGCATAATCTTATTCCTTTCAGTTTGTTATTACTTTCAATACTACCCTGCAAGTTTTTTTGTATTATTCTATTATTATTTTTCGGGAGGAATATGACCGAGTTTTTCAAAAAACTCATCTCATGATTAGAAACGGACATTATATTATTCAGATTATTTAGTGTCTCCTCTATCGACAATAAGGTTTCCCGCCATCGTATATGAGGTAGTATTCCTGCATTGCACAGGATTACCTATCTGCCTGCTCTTATTTGCTGCTTCCAAAAATGTTATGATTTCTAATGTCTCTGTAAGATCAATGGGTGACTTACCACTACGGAAGAATTCTAAAATATTAGGCATCATCGCTGCATAGTAAGGTGGTTCCGATTGTGCCACACCTTGAAAAATGCCACCCTCAGTAAAAACAGTACAGCCAAAACTCCCGAGTTTGGATATTCGATAACCATACAATGTTCCTACCCTGCCATCTTTCCAAATGCCTATTATAATGTCCGCTGTTTCCGTATGCTGTACATCTACTTCATGACAACCACTACCCATTTTGGAAAACAAAACCTCAGCACTATGAATACCATACCAGAAAAACCCGGGGAAATCTTCAAGAATAGACATAGGTCCAAATACCTCACAGCCAAATACTTTCTCTGCACGCTCTATATTCTCAATCCCACGAGCATATCTTATTGAAGAACAGGAATATACAGGCGCCTTAAATTTTTCTGACAATTCTACAATCTGTTTTGCATCCTCAACACTTGTTGCAAATGGTTTGTCTATAAAAACCGGTTTCCCAAACATTGCAATCTTTTCAAATTGCTCTGCGTGCTGACGCCCATCAACGCTTTCCAGAAAGATACCATCAACATCTTTGGTTGCTGCCTCAATTGAATCTACAATTGGAATGTTGAATTCGTCTCTCATTTGCGTTGTGAATTGCTCAACCCTATTTTTGCTCAGGGAGAATGCTTCGCTGCCGCCTGGATAAGCCACAACTATCTGACCACCTTTAACATGATGGGGACTACTTTCATTATTAAGTAACTCAACAAATGCTGGACAGTGTGATGTGTCAAGACCAATCATACCGAGTTTTAATTTATTCATAATGTTTTTGCCCTATTATTCCTATAATAAATCCAGGAATTTTTCAGCTTTTTCTTCATCGTCTTTGAATCTATAAAAGAAAAGCATCCTCCTTATCATACCGGACATAATTCATGGCATTTTTCCAGAATAGCAATCTGGCGGCGCACACTTTCCGCAGTAATAGCCAGCGGCGCATTTTTTAGCAAGGTATTATAAAGGTCAATGTAAAAACCAATTTTACCTTTTCCATTATCTTTGGAAAGTTCCCAGACTTCTTCTCCCTTCCATGGTATCTGCTCGGTATTATAACTGCGGTCTGGTGTAGGATTTTTATCTACCGGCCGTGGTGGAAGATATTGAGAGTCAAAATACTTCCAGTGTAACGTCTCACAATTACCACTCAAACCGCCCTGAGTTCCCATTACTAACCATGTGTTTTGAGGATAGGCACAGACGCTGGTAATTTCCAGGTCAATCATAGGAGAATTAGGAGCCTGCAGGATAACTTTTACATGGTCCTCTGCATCCCCTGAGGTTAAAACCCGCTCTAGATGGCAGAAGATTTTGGGGTCTGCTTCTCCAAAAAGTTGAAGAGCCTGGTCCATGAGATGAGAGGCATTATTGTTCAGTTCACCACCTCCAAACTCTTTCAGGGTCTGCCAATCCCAACGCCGCCTGAAACCGTGCCACGCCATTTTTATCATAACGATACGACCTAATTTACCTGATTGTATTACTTCTTTAATCTTAAGAAAGTCCTGGGAGTAACGACAACTCTGAAATATGGTTAATATTCGTCTTGTTGTTTTTGCCATTTCAATCATACTATCTGCATCTACTAACTTAGTTACCATGGGTTTCTCACAAACAACATCTTTACCTGCTTTCAAAGCCTCTATGCTATAATCTGCATGAAGATGGCTTGGTACAGATACTACCACCAACTCAATCTCAGGGGACTTTAAGAAATCTTTGTACTCCGTGTATATCCGGCAACCGAATTTATCAGATGCTTCTTTAAGTCTCACTTTATCACTATCAAGAACAGCTACTATACGATACTTATCCGATAAGGACTCCAGCATACTTGCATGAATATTCCATCCACTTCGCCCCAAACCGGCAATCCCAACATTGATGATACTATTCGTTTTCTTATTCATTCTTCCCTCTCTCTTTCTCGGTTTTGTCCTGTGGTATAAGTTTTAATGCATTTCCAGAATATATCTTCGTAAGCACATCTCCAGGCAAATCAAGAGAATTTAAAAATCCCTGATGAATATTATCAAAATAATCTCTGGCATAAAGTATGCGATCTTGGAACTCTAATAAAAAGTCTTTAGCAAATTCTGGATCACGTTTTAGGGCATTACATCCCGAGGTGGATGAAAGGTCGCAATACAGATTCTGATACATACGCAGCATATCAATAATCTTCCCACTTGAAAGAACCTTGCCCGTAGGATAAAGAACCTTATTATACTGGTCATCCCCTGAAATATGCGACCAAAATCCTGGACCATGTCCAAGAAAAATAGTTTGAGGACAACCTCTTATCGCGCGCTCGAAAACTTCTATCCCGCCACCATACCACCAATTAGGTCGAGGATATCTTATGCCTGTATCAAACTCGTAATCAACATGCACCGTCACAGGTAAACTTTTTTTGCCACAAAAACGAAACATTCGTAAAACATCAAGGTCGTCATACATCATGCGTAACTTTAACTCCCCATAGAGGCGTACACCATAAATTTCCACTGCCGCTTCAAGTTGATCAATTGCTTCAGGTCTTTTCGGATTAGGTGCATATCCTAATATAAATTTATCAGGGGCTTGTTCAACATAAGATAAACACTTATAGAAGGGAATTGGTCCATTACTATCATCTTGAACACAATACTTATTATAAGTTGGGTCGTATTCATCTTTTGGACACTCCCAGCTTAAGAGCCAAGTCTTATCAATGTTGTATCTTGCCATATTCTCAAGGAACTTGAGCAGGTTGTGTCCATGCCAATCCGGATGATTGTGTGCATCTATTATCATAATGTAATCACTTATTATTAGAAAATTTGGGCAATTTATTGATATCCCCAGCGATTTTATCTAATGTCTCTTCTGGGTTTTTTAGGCCTACAGTCATTTTTTCAAACTCTCTATTTATTACGTTAATGGCATCAAAATAGGGTGTATTATTCGGTACCATAAATGGTCTGGCATATTTCAATGAGTCTAAATACACCTGATTATCTTTCTCATCAGGATACTGCAGGTTAAATAAGAATTCTTTGGTATCTGCTATAGACTTTCTACTTGGAACAGCCTCGCCATAGTTTGATACCAAAATCTGACTTTCTTTACTTATAAGAGACATTAAAAATTTAAAGGCTGCCTCTTTATGTTTACCGGCAGCAGGTATAACATTATTGTGCATCCCCATAAAAGTCACCCTATTTTTCCCCTTTGGTGAAGGAGCAATTCCCCAGTCTAAATCCCTATATTTCCTGAAAATTATCGTCCGAAAACGCTCAGTATGAAACATAGCCACTTTCCCCATGGCAAAAAGGTCGGACGAACTGCCAAATTGAGTACCCGCAGCAGCAGTTCCTGACCCCAGACTTGACATCTCAGCACCAGATGGTATTACATGATGGGTAAAAATTAAATCATAATAAAACCTAATCGCTTCTTTTGCCTCAGGCGAATTAATAACACAATTACCACCGGAGTCGAAAATCTCGCCACCATTTTGCCAGATTAAGATTCCCCACCAGTTGTCATACATCAATCCGAACCGCCTGTAACTGCCTGTTTTATCCTTTTGAGTAAGATTCTTGGCTGCTTGCAGAAGGTCATCCCATTTCCATTCTTCTGATGGGAAAGGTATATCTGCCTCCTTGAAAAGTTTTTTATTATAAAATAGAACATCTGGGGATATTACTTCCGGTAATCCATATACCTTGCCCTCATACTCTATCCATATCTCAGAGCCATGCCAGAAATCGTCTAAATCCAGATTGTATTTTTTGCAGAACTGCGTCAAGTCCTCCAAAACACCTTTCTTGCATAATTCCATAAAATCCCCATGGCCGTATACCATGAAGATATCTGGTGGGGTGCCGCCTGCAATCTGGGTCAGAAGTCGCTCCATTGTGTATGAACCCCAATCAAGATCCACTTTAATATCCGGGTTATTCTTCTCAAAAATGGCTATCTGCTCCATGCGGATGGGATTTTTATCTGCTCCCCATCGTATGTGTATTTTACCATCACCGGTACCGTGTTCACCTCCACATCCAGCCAAAACCATAAGAGTAATGATAATGACACTAACCTGTTTTACGAACCATATCTTATTCACATCACTCTCCCTTCGTATTATCATCCCTCTAATGTTAATATCTTCAATGGACTATCTACTATTTTACTAACAGTCCGAGCATCAATTCTAAGACAACCATTTTTTTCAAGATTGTCGGCGATATCGCTTGTGGAGACCTCAAGTTTTATTTCTACCGGATTATCCAAAATATACGGTTTTACTTTTCCGATTTTAGAGAAGGATTTTTTTATTCCTTCTCTAATCAATTGATATGTAACTTCTGGGGCTAAACACTCAGCAAAATTCCGACCATAACCTTTCTTGACAGCCACGGTCTCAACATCTCCTAAAAATTCCTTTGCTTCCTGGGTAGCTGCATAGTCACCGCTGACAAAAATTACAGGCACTTTATAATAGCCGGCTAATGCAGCCATTTGACCTATCTCCCCTGTCCTTCTTCCATTGATATAATAATTTCTCCATGTGTCCCAGTTTTGCGTGTGGTCCCAAACAGCGTCCTTCGTTCCGGCCATAGCATGATAACCAATCATTAGCACAGCCTGAAATGTTTCATCCAGTCCTGCCAGTATATTCACTCGCCCATGACCCATCACATACTTTGCCTTTGTATTCATCTCCTCAATCAGGAAATTATAGCCAGTAGCGTGACCATCATTAACTACCACCTCTTTAGCTCCAGCCCCAAATGTTGCCTCTATAGATGCATTAACCTCTTTTGAAAGTAGATGACGCGCGCGTTCATACTCTAGATTTCCCTTGGTAAGTTGTTCCTTTAATAATACCCCGCTAATTCCTTCCATATCGGTAATGATATATATTTTCATCCGAAAATCTCCAAAACATCTTTATAA
Organism: uncultured Planctomycetia bacterium; assembly: GCA_964449965.1. GTDB lineage: Bacteria > Omnitrophota > Gorgyraeia > CAYVEO01 > CAYVEO01 > CAYVEO01. Next base: position 28,450 of record CAYVEO010000004.1, on the reverse strand, counting down.
TAAATGTGCTACATTATCAGTATGTATGTTCCATGGTCCAAATAAAAATCCGTATCTTGTCTTTTTATCTTTAAGCATTTTCCCTCCCTTGGATATTCTTGACAGCTTTTTTAATTCTTTCAACTGCTTTATATATATTTTCTTTCTCCCCTCCAAAAGCAATACGAAAATGATTACATTCCTGATGCCAGCAACCAGGTGTAGTAGGTATTCCATATTCATAAAGTAAAACCCGTGAAAATATTTCACACGGTATGCTAAGTTTCTCAATATTGACAAAGAAGAACGGTCCGCCCATGGGCTTAACAGCATGTATCTGTTCTATACTCTTAATTCCGTTAAACATCAAATCCCTGTTGATATGAAATCCTTTTATCGTATCACTTATCCAATCCTCAGAATTTTGCAATACAATCGCTGCTACCTTTTGAGAAAGGAAGTTATTGTATAGAATTCTCCATTCTAGAACTTTTATACAAGATTCTACTATTTCTAAAGGACATACAATATATCCTACCCGCCAGTCAGCCATACAAAAACTTTTAGTGAAACTCCTCACCAGCACCGTTCGTTCTCTCGCACCCTGTATTGAGAGAATACTATGATGTTTATATCCATCATAGATAAAACGGTCATAAGATTCATCAGATATAACCCAAATGTTGAATCTTTTCGCAATTTCAGAGATTGTCTCTAACTCCTCTCTTGTTGCTACATGCCCTGTGGGATTATTGGGTGTGGTTACAAGTATTGCCTTTACTTTTGGGGTTATAGATGATTCTAATTTATTAATATCCAGGGCATACTTATCATTCTCATCCAGTTTTATATACTTTATTTTACCACCAGCCATTCTGATAATCCCTTCAAAGAAAAAACAGGGTGAAAATATAATGACCTCATCATCTACATCCAGTAATACATTAAAAACAATGTTAAGTGCATCCATCGCACCATTAGTCACTATAATCTCACTGGGATTCACAGTTATCTTTAATTCTTCTGTCAAACGACTGCTAATTGATTCCCTGAGTTCCCAAAGTCCCTGGGATGGGGAATGTTCAATCTTTTTTAACGCACTCTTTACCATTTCTAAAATATGTTCTGGTAATGAACGATATGGATAGCCTCTAAGCGGTAAAACTTCATGTCCTGAGTTGCATAACTTTTCAATCTCACCATCAATTATACGTGAGCCTACTCTCGGCAATTCCATAATCCCATGTGATACATTCTCTTTCATCTATTGTGTGCCCGTCTCCATAATATCTACAGTAAGTTCTGTCAGGCTCTGCCACCCATCTCCAGTCACTACACCTGCATTCTCAAGCAGAAACCAGATTCCGTCTACCTCAGGACAAAGTTCCAACACCAACGTCATTCCCCCTTCTATTACCGTATGGTCGTGTTCAACTATGCTGGGCAGTTCATGACATTCCATGCCAATACTATGACCAAGATAAGGAATATTGTGAATGCCGTGCTCGGCTAAGTATTTTGCACCAGAGGTATATACTTCTGAAATCTTTCTGCCAGGTCTTACAGCATCTTCAAGAACCTTTCTTGCCTCAAGAATTATCTGGTAAGCATTCTTAGTCTTAGCATCTGCCTTACCGATAGAAATCATCCGTCCAAAATCTGTGGTATATCCACAAAATACTAATCCAATGTCAGAAAGAATAAGGTCTCCTTGCCGCAGGCGAGTCTGGTTATGAACTTCAGTGTTGTCTTGATAGTTAAAATATGGAGACACTATCCCGCCATATGGATTATAAACTGGCTTCACATAACCAAAATGAAGCGGAGGACAATTGAACTTTATCGCAACAGCCATTTCCAACTCACGCACCTTACTCACTGTCATGCCATCGTGTAATTCTTTCATTAATTCGGTATAAATATTTTCTGCTATCTCATACGCCTTCCTTTGTCTAAATAATTCAGTCTTGGTCTTTACCATTCTCATCTTCCAGAATATTGTATCAGCCACTTTAAATTTCACCTTAGGGAGCCGTTCTTTTAGTTCTGCTAAATGATTAGACGGAATGTGATTCATTTCTATACCAATAGTCGCTTCTGTAAGTCCTCTCTTTGTAATTGATTCAACAATCATATCTGTTGCCTTCAGTTTTAAACCATTACACCAGGGTTGAACATCCGAAATCCAACTATTTTGCCAGGAATAAACTCTACTTTGGTGGACTACTGCGAATGGAGTAATACTGTCGTTTTTTGCTATCCCGACAAAATAATCCGCTGATTCACAACCATCCTCTTGTATTTCAAGAATGTGTGTAACATTAGGATATTCCCAATAAATTATTTCTGTCATTCCGCTTAAGTAAGCAACATTTTGTCGACGGGAAGCAAGGATTAGATCAAGTCCTCCTTTATCCATTAATGTAGTTAATCTGCTATGGTCAAAAAGAATCTCTTTCTCATTCATTTTTGATATTAATCTACTTCTCCTTTGAGGTTAAATGCCCTCTTCTATTTTAAAATATAGTACAACTTTTCCCAAAAGTCAAATTATTTTCCAAAACCGATCCAGGCACAGAGTGTCCACTTTTACGTCTGGTATCAAGAAGTATTTCACTTTGAGGTATAATAATTTATCCTTCCATGGCATCCTGCATCACAATTCTCTTAGCCAGTTCCATACTCCATTCCTGTTTTATCGGACCAAGGATATCCTTATATGGGTCGATATTTACTTTATCAACATCACGTCCCTCAGCAATAGCCTTAATTAATTCTGCCATGTATAAAAAATTGCGTATGGGTACATCTGGTGGCACACCATGGTCTACACCAGGAATATAGCCTCCTTGCTCAACAAGATAGGGAACTTTACTCATCACCTCTTGTTTGACATGTGCAAAATCAAATCTGAGTTCTCGTTTGTCTATAGTGCCCAAAAGAGCAAACTTCTTACCGTATTTCTTACGATAGGTAATCGGGTCATTATGTGCAGCTATTTCCACTGGCCAGGTACCATTAATACCTAATTCAATCCAGATGGGAATAAGTTCCTCAACATGTCCATCACAGTCCATAATGACGCTTTGCACATTATGGGAATGTAAGAAATTCATCAGCCTCTGGTAACCCGTCACCATAAGTTCTCTAACCATTTGTGGAGAAATCATAGATGCAGTCTTATATGCCATATCTTCACTGATAAAGACAAAATCAACTGCCAATTCTGAAATCTTACCTTTAAGGGTCTCGATAGTAAAATCAATCACATATTCCATCATATCATGGACAAAAACAGGGTCAGTAGCACATAACATACAAATATTTTCAAAACCTACCCAGTCACGGACTCTCCAGAATGGCCCATAAACAGTTAATTGGAGTACATAGCACCTATCCTTATGGCTGGTTACATAATCTGGCCAATTATCTAGGAAACGGCCTTTAGTGTCAGGTTGGTAACGTCTCTTCATCTTTTCAAAGTCTGACCTATTCTTCACAGGAAACTCAAGCCATGAGCGGGTAACAAATCCAGGGGTAGCTGGATTTTTATGGTCAATGCGTTTTGTCCCTAACTCATCTATCCAAATCTTTTTATCTTCATCTTCTTCTAATGTTATCTGCTCAAAACGTGGTAAAGGCAACAAGTCCACAGGCACAAATTCCCAGTGGTCATACCCCATAACCTGCTTCAAATCAACCCCGTGTTTTAAACCCTGGTAATACCATGCAGACATTGTTGATTCCCTGGGGTGGCTAAATGCATATGGAATCCTGTCAGGTTTTCCAAAACGAATAGTCTCTAAATACCGTTCTTTATCTGTCATTTATTTTTTCTTCATCTATTTTAATAGTGAATGCCACAAGGCGATCACATTATCCGGATTATGCCAATCCTCTTCTTTACCCCCACATGGGGTAAATATCAAGGATTTTCTTATGCCGTTTAATGGTCTTAAGATTCTCTTAAAATAATCTCGCACATCCTCACCATTTTTTTTGGGCCAACCGCCGTAATAAAATTTCCCTCTATCTAAGAGTTTTTCCATCACCTGGTCATAATTGTGCATCTCAGAATTACCTAAGTTAACACCTTTTACCTCTTCTAATTCTAAGAATAAATCTAACATATGATTACCATTGCCACAGAAATGTATCCAACCTCCACCAAAAGGTTCCAATGCCTTCTTTGTATAGGGAAGGACAAATTCTTTGACCAAAGATGGAGATAAAAGGGTTGTTGTGTCTTCACATATCCTTACTCCTCCATTACTCATATACATTGGCCCATGATACCCTCTATTTAACTCTTCACCTATTGCATTCTTTAATACCTTTGTTACTTCAATGTATGCCATAGTTGATAATTCCATAAGCCTGTGGACAAACTTCGGGTCATCGTATATGTCAGTGAATATTTCTTCACCTCTCACCAAATGGGCTATATCAAATGGGCCCTGGGTGTCTGAGATATATATATGGGCTTTCCTTTCAAGTTTTTCTTTAAAATATTCTATATATTTAAGTGCTCTTGGAATTAGACCGCAATTTTTAATATCTCCTGGAAATTCAAAATTGATAATCTCCTTCTTTGTCAGGTGTTTCTCTATCCATGGCATCTTATCCTCAAAGACTGATACATTCAGTCCAAAAACACTCGGAATAAAACCTGTGCCTAAATTTGCCCTTACAGATAACTGTCCATCACTATTGGTACGACACTGGACTATTAATACCCACAGATGTTCTATCAGCATCTTCTCTTTATCATAAAATTGTTCCTTCATATTATATCTCGGGAAGTTCTGCCTTTCAGGAAGACTCCCTGCTGATAGAATAATAGGCAGAGAATCAGGCTCTTCATTTCGCCAGATTTTACTCTGTCTTTCTTTACCTTTTTCTAATATCTTTAAATCAACCCTCAGTAATTTTAAGACATCGCCTACCCCATACATAATACTTTTTCCCTCAAACAATCTTTAAAATCGGTTAAATTATCTCATTTACCATTGCAATAACATTTTCAAGAGGTATTTCGTTGTGTATTTCACTGGATGAGCCTATAAAATATCCATACTTAGTATCTTTTATAGCCTGTTGTACAACCTCTTTTATCTCAGATGGACTACCATAGGGTAATAACGAACTGCAATCTATCCCACCTACCAAAACTAATTTGGAATACCTCTGTCTCAATTCTTTTAAGTTCATTCCAGCCATTGTCTCTATAGGGTTCAAGGCATCTATCCCGCAATCCATTAAGTCATCCATTATCTCCATAATATTTCCATCAGAATGGAACATTACCTTTAACCCCTTTTTATGGTATGCCTCAACTATTTTTTTGAAACGAGGGAAAAACTCCTTTCTTAAAAATGTGGGTGAAAATACCAGTCCACCTTTGTAAGCTATATCTTCTCCTACAAAAACCATGGGTGAAAGTGGTTTATCAGGCAGGTGTTTGATTATGTCAAGACTCTCACAAAACATAACCTCAAGAACCTCTGAAATAAGAAGTGGTTCATCTGCCATCAGATAAGATAACTTATCAAATCCTCCACAATAACTGGCAAGAGTATATGGACCCCCGCAATTTCCACTTATGAATATAGTTACATCAGGCATATATGCCTGTTTCTCTTTTAAATCTGAAATGCGTCCCTCAAGTTCAACCTGATGCTCTTTACTCCAGCCATTATAACTACTGATTATCTTTTTTATTTTTTCTATCAATCTTTCTTTATCATATTCTTCTGATTTCACTATCCAGGATGTCCATCGTTTACGTTCTACTAATTGCCCATTTTCTTCTACAATTTCTTCCTTTTGAGGAAATCGCATAAATTGTTTTGTGGCATCTAACATCTTTGACATTGCCTTTAAAGTTATTATCTTACCATCCTCTATAGTTAATCTCTCTCCTGAGAAATATTTTATGACTGCATCGTTTCTTATTAAGTCATACCATGGAGGATGAAATACTTCTTCGCAATTTAATGCCAGTTCCACTATTTCTTTTTTGTCAATTCTCATGCTCGTCCCTGTAGGCATTGCCACGACATCAGTCCCCCTTCAACATGGATTATCTGACCTGATCCCTTATTTCTTCTACCTTACCAAGCCTTCCAAGAAGGATTCTCTTGCATATTGCCATGTTATTCCTGAACAGCTTTAGGTCATCCTCAGTAGCAATATGTCCTGGATCTACTCCGTTAATACGAATATTATACTTAGCCCACTCACAAGCAAGTGCCCTGGTAAACGCCTCTTCTCCTTTTAAAATCTTCCTTCAAAAACGGCTCTTGGTACAACCATTCGTACCGTTACCTGTGGATTGACTAATTGGCTCACACGTAAGTCACCACATGCACCTACTATCATATATGCTTCTTCAAAACTTAACCCCGTTTGCATTACCGTTCTCACCATATCATCTACTGCCATCTTTATAGCAGTTGCCAAATTATTATCTGATGCTATGGAAATAACATTATCTGTTGTTCTAACCATGGGGCAAAGTTGGATAGAATCAGGAACTATGCCTACCTGGATAGTAACTTCTGCTCTAATCTCTATCCCAGTACCACTTACCTCACCATCACCCATTGCTGCATGAACATCACCTATGGCAAGTAGTGCACCAGGTACCTGGACTGGCAATAAGACCTCTACCCCTTCTGATATATCTGATGTATCCATATTCCCTCCATGCGAACCGGGTATCCGTGTGGAAATTTTCTCACTTTTAAGAGCAACGCCTATCACACCTATCATTGGACGCAAAGGTAAATGCCTATTATTTAATATTGCATGCTTATCTTGAATAAGAATTTCCTTTACCCGCATAGTTTTTATCTTGTCTCCAAGAATGCCAATCCCTGGTCTCAAAACCATTAGTCCCCTGTTATCTATTTGTATATTCTTAATAGAAACTACCAATATATCTCCCGGTTTAACGCCTCTGATAAAAATAGGTCCAGTAGCAGGGTTTCGTTTCGGTGACTGGCATATTCATATGATTCCGGAGAAGAGTTTACCCTGCCGCCATAGCAATCTAATGTTTCTACAATAAGTGTTTCACCAATATTTATTTCTATGGCAGGTAGATTTTCAGGACCCATTTCATGAATAATATGTTCAGAGCCTAATCTCTTCACCGCGATTTATAATCTGTTAGATTTCTATTTAAAAGCAGTTCAATGTAAATAGCACATGCCCAGCCATAATCACACAATACCCTCCTCACTTCTTCTCCATGTGCATCCTTGCGCGGCAGTTGGAGTGGCGACTTACCCTCATCATGATATAACTCAAATATGCTGCCTTCCTTATTATACCACATAGATACCTGTTTTACCATCCTTTGGGATATCTCATTGGCAATGTCTTTGTAACCATACTCTCTAAGACCACAGATTACGAGGTAATTACAGTTTATCCATACAGGACCACGCCACATATTCCGATCAAATGATGGTTCATCCTTTGCAAGTGTCCTCACTGGAAACTCTGACCAGAATTCTTCAGGATCTTTCAGGTGTTTTATAAGATACCTCGCCTGTTCTTTACTTGCCACTTTTGCCAGAAGAGGAAAGAACGATGCTATTGTCTTTATCTTCAGATGGTTGCCGTTTGGTCTTAAGTCATAATAAAACTTATCTTCATCATCCCACATCTTCTCATTTATCAAATTTACCAGTTGCTTTTTCTTATGCGTGAAGTCTTTGTCTTCAGTTTCTCCTATCTCCTTAGTCATTAATTCAATGTGTCTTATCTCATTAACAACCAAAGCACTTAAGTCTATGCTATCTATCCTTTCTCCATGAAGAAATCTTGATGAGTTATCCATGCCTGACTCACCGCATGGACAAATATAGTCATTTGGTCTTACATACCATTCTAATAGACCATTTTTGTTAGTATCCCTATTCTTAAATAACCACTTTATATATCTTTTTAATCTTGGCAAACAATATTTCAAGAATTCTTTGTTCTTGGTATATTTATAAACATTCCAGGTAGCCCAGGCTAATGTAGGAGGCTGGGTAAGCATAGTGTTATCCACCACTATCTCTACTAATTCAGGATTCGCACATAAAGGGATATATCCATCTCCTGACTGAACAGATAACATTGCCTGAATCGTATCTTCACCCATTTTACCATTAATGTATTTGTAACCAATTGCCTGAAATGCAGAATCCCATAACCACATGTGCTGATGAGGATATTTATCAGGTGTGGTCCACCGGTATTTTATCTTTCCTTGTGGACTATAAATATTTGCCTTTAAGACTGAAAATGCTTTGTAATAGGTCCTTAATTCCTTTTCATCTTTACTCTTTGGCTTGGGTAAATGCTTGAAATATATTAATCTATTTATACATATCTCATCAAAATCCTTTGTCAATTGCTCCTTGTTTAATTCTCCATTTATTTTGTAGGCATAAAGATACCCGCTTTCTTCTTTAGACTTTAGATTGAGTATCTCTCCTTTAACAATTCTCTTATCTTTTTCTGTTATACCAACCATATCAATTTTAGAGGTAATTGTCTTCTTAGTCTTATTTTTTACCATGATTTTAACCAGGATAGTATAACAGTCATAAAATAAATATGTGACTTCTATCCTCACTCTATCATTATTTACCATAACGAGGTTGACTACATCGGATGTAACTATGTGCCTTTCTCCTGGTTTAACCTTATCATAAGTGTCATCCCCTATTTTAATCTCTATAAAAAGACCCCTCGTATCTTGTGAATGAAATATAAAACCACACTTTTCAGCTAAAGAAATTCCGGTTAATGGTCTTTCCCAATCTGTTTTCCCATCTAATCCCGAATAGGCAAAGAGTTGTCCCTCTTTCCAGACGTTAGGTAGATATTTTACTATACAGCGATCTTTCATTTAATATTTGCCTTTTTTCTCCAACTATATCCTGGTTTATAACCAAGTATTTCACAAGCCTTTCTAATACTGAAGAACGAATCATGGGACTCTAAAAAAAACTTGTTTGCCTTAGATAAATCAAAACCCGGTATTTCTTCTTTTATAAGTCCTCTATTATTGCTTCCGGGTGTGTGAGGACAAAATGTATCCATGGCTGTTATGTAAAAGATTTCATGGCCAATGCCTTTTACTTCAAGTGCCAGCCTTACTGCCTGAGCAGCATCCCTCACATCTACATAACTCCATAATGTATTACTGCTTCCTTCAATACCAAATCCTTTACTAAGGTCTTTAATCACTCCAAATCTAAGACAAACTGTGTTAATATTCCACATAGCATGATAACCGCGGCACAGGGTTTCTCCAATGTATTTAGTCATACCATAAAAGTCACTACCTGGACCTCCTGGGTCAGGCGGATGATTTTCATCTATAGGAAGGTATTTAAGACTTGTTCCCCCTGCACATATTGAACTGGCAAAAACTACTCTCTCTAATTTAACCTGTCGGGACGCCTCTAACACATTAAATGCACCCTGAACATTTATCTCAAACATCTCCTGTGTTGTTGGTTGATGGTCAGGCTTGTTAAATAATGCCGTCAAATGCACTATTCTGTTACATCCGCTCATTGCTTGAATCAAACTACTTACATCTCTTATATCACCTTTTAGGAAACCAACATCTACCATGGGTGGATTAAGGTCAAAAACTACTACTTCATGTGCTTGAGATAATTCTCTTACTATAAATCTTCCAAGAAAACCGCTCCCGCCAGTAACCAGAACCTTCATATCATCTTCCTCTTCTGGTGCGAGAGTTCATCAATCAAAGCAGCGATGTTTTGCATTGGAACTTCATGCCTCAATGGCTTACTTGTCTCAGCAATAAGTCCTCCTCTATCTCCTATCTGTTTTAACACAAATTGTATCTCTTGTCTGACTTCTTCTGGGCTACCATGGACAAGTTTACCTTGTGTGCCAATACCACCGTTAAAAGTAATACGGCTACCATATCGGCGTTTTATCTCTACTATGTCCATTGCCTCAGGTTGGAACGGATTGAAGATATCCAGCCCAATCTCCACAAAATCATCCATGATTGTACTATTGTCTCCACAAGAATGGATTGCAGTATATTTGCCATGTTCGTGGATTCGCTTAAATAGATGTGCCAGCCGAGGCTTAAAAAATTTTCGCCAGGTCACCGGGTTCATCATTAGACCCCTCTGCTGACCATAGTCATCACCTAACATAATTGCATCTATACCACTGTAACGGCTCATTACATCCACGAATGTTAAAAGAACGTGGAATATCCCATCCAATAATTCGTTCACAAATGCCTCATGTTCCACCATGTCCATAAGCCAGTTTTCCATCCCTCTCATCATCCATCCACGTTCAAACATACCACCATAGTAAACAGCAATAATAAACTTGTCCTGGTTTTCCGATATGGTCTTCTCTAAGTTTTCGTATCGCCATGGTTCCGAAAGGTCTGGAAACTTATAATTCCGAATATGTGGTTCAGGCAACATCGGTTCCAAAAGATGAAAAATATTCCCCTGTTTGAAACGACAACCCCAATCGTCAATATATTCACTATCAGAAAGTTCTGTCCGCCTTGCACCGGCACCAACAAAAACAAAGTGGTTTATAACCTCATTATCAAATTTATTGTTGCCACACCATTTGGCAAAGGCCTCGCGAACTCCATCATCCCACTTTATATTATATGGGACAACATCAGTCTGATTATGTTTTATTACCGCCAGAACACGTTCTTTTGGACTCATTCTAATCTTTCCAGACGTGTTCAAATAAACAAAGCATATTACCTCCCAGAATTTTTTTGATATCCTCATCCGAGTAACTTTTCTTTATCAGTGCCTGGGTGATGTTTAACATCTCAGTGATATCTACTACCCAGTTATATCCGGATTCGTCAAACCAGTCAGCACCTAAAGCCACATGGTCTATCCCTACTAATCTGACAACATAGTCAATATAGGTCGCAAGGTCATCTGCTGTAGCGAGGAGATTACGGTCCGTTTGATTAAAAATATAAATTGGAGTAACAAAATGAAGTGCATATACACCATAACCACCACCGCTCTCAGCAATACCTCTAATCATATCATCGTTACATTCTCCTCCTCCAATAGTGCCAGGCGAATCATGGGAGACAATAACCGGGGCATCACTCTCTTTGAGTGCCTCCCAAAATGCTGATTCACCTGCCTGTTTGACATGGGATAAATCAACCAGTATGCCCAAACGGTTACATTCCTTGATGACCTGTCTGCCAAATTCAGTTAAATGTCCCTTACTAAAGAGTTGGTTTCCAGCAGGCCAGAAGATCTGTATCTCACGTGTACCACGTTTGTAAAAATCACTTAATAGACTTATATCTCCTTCTAATTGTCTGGCTCCTTCTGAACCTAAAATTGCACCTGCCTTATTTTGCTTTTTAGCTTCATAGATATCTGCAACTGTTCTGATAATCATGAGATCGCTATCCTCATCTTCAGCAATTTGATATACACCATTCATTGCACTCAGATAACGAGTGGTCCATCCAGTTAACCCTGGAACCTCGTATCGTTTACCATCTTTCCAGTCAATCCCATCTGTTGTCAGCTTAAGAACTTTTGCTGTCACTCCACCTTTCTTCATCTTCACAAAATCAGAATCCTGATAACGGTGGTCATGTCCAATAATTATAATTGCTTCTTTATGAATTCGCTTTTCCCGCGCTTTTTGCATTGTAGAGTAGAACGCTGGCGTAGTGGCTACAGGCTCTTCTTGGCTGTATCCGCCGTTTCCAGTTTCGTGCCAGTTTTGATTCACCATTCCTTATCTCCATCTCATTTTCTTCTTTGCATCGCATAGGACCTGACAAATGATGCACCGTCATAACCAGGGTCATCAATAGGAATGTCGGTAAGTTGAATTGTAATACCGCCTCTTTGACGTGATATACGCCCAGCCAGGCAGACCTTTATAGCCTCAGTTAGTTCAGTAACAGAGGCAATCCCGTCTTTCCCCCCTAATGCATCTAACACCCTCTCAAGCAATGCCCTATAGAGTTTTTCTGTATCAGGTTGTATATAAGTAACCTTTTTACTTGTGGTAACTGTCAAGACAAATGGATACCACGCCTCTCCCCCAACCTGATACGTAACTAATATACCATTCTGATATATTACCTGAAATAGTTCTCCACCGCCGCTATTCTTACCTAAGTGCCGCACTGCTGTTGCACCAGGTCCAATGAGTCCTTGGAGCATCTCTACTATATGAACACCATAACTAAACTCATCTGTCCCTATAATTCCGTGGACAGACCGGATTTCACCCCTATCTTCCACAGGCTCAGATAAAAATTTCTCCACTTCATAACAATAACGAAGCGATGATGAACCCAGAATAATAGCACCTTTGCGTGCCCACTCTTCAAGTTCTATGCAATCATGCAGGTTACCTGCAATAGGCTTATCTATGAATACAGGTTTGCCTGCCTTAAGAAAGGGACGGGCTTTAGGGAGATGTGTATTCCAATTGGCACCCTGGATAAAACCCACGTCTACCTTATCCAGCATATGTTCCACAGTTTTGCATAAGTATTGGATATTATGCTGCCGGGCAAACTCCATGGTCTCCTCAGCATCTTTAACTGCATAGTCATTTTGCACTGCTACAACACATGCCCTGCCTAATTCATTTAGAATCGGAATGAATTTATCAGGATGTGATGTGTCAGGGTCCACAATTCCAATGCGAATCATACAATCTTCAACTCCTTACTTTATACCCCACCGCCGCTTGCAATTTTTACTCCTTCTAAAATTTAATACCACCCATATTTATCAATAGATTCAATCATAGCCTTGACATTATCAGGTTTCATATTATCAGTGAGGCTGTTTGAACTTGAGATAATATAATTACCTGAAGGTTTCAGTTTCTCCATTCTCTCTTTTATCAAAAGGTCAATATCCTGAGGGATTCCGTGGATGAGAAGATTCATATCAATATTACCAACAATTCCAATATGAGATGGGATTTCTTCCCTGACCTCGTATATATCCATCACATCCGGCTGGATAGGGTGAATTGCCTTCTGACCGAGTCTCAGCCAAAGTCCAAGTAGCGGCATCATATTCCCATCGCTGTGTGTAATAAGCGGGACTGATATCTTTTCTGTCACTTTCCTTTCAACAGGCAAAATCTCTTTTTCATAAAACTCAGGAGAAAATACCGGACCTGAATTAAACGCCACGTCATCAAATGCCCATATTACATCAAACCCAATCTCCTCAAGTATTGGGACAAGTCTTTCTGTCCAATCGGCATAACTATTGTGAACAGCCATTATGAGCTCTGGGTTATCTACTATTGCATAGGAAAAACCTTGAATACCCATTGAAAGGAGTGTAGCTCCAATCCCAAGCCTTATCGCCGCCGCTGCACAATAATCTTCTTTATGGGCTATGAACTCTCTGGCATTGTTTATAAATATGGGGTCATCAACAGCCGGAAGTTTAAAATATTTATCAAAGTCTTCGTCTGTCCTTATCATACCATCACCCACAACTACAGGACTGTCATTAAGTTTCTCCATCTTATAAGCAAATATAGGTGCAAAGGCATTAAAATTGATGTTGTCTTTACCAAATATTTTGCAAACCTTTTTCTGTTCTTCAGCCAGTTCTGCACCAGACATTTTAGGAAAACCGTCAGGTGCAACAAACCAATCTACATTGATAGGTTCGCCGCATACCCTCGTGGCAATGCCGTTTTCAACAATGCCTTCTATCCACGGAACACGGTCAGGTTTCTCACCTTTAAGTGCAGTAAGCACCCTTTCACGAGAATTCAATTTCAATTCGTATCTCCTTATGGCACATTATGTTGGGGTGTATAATGTAGGCTTTTTGATTCTCCATGAGTTCTTACTGTCAGGACGTGTAATTATTCCATAAGTTTCAGGACGTCGCATGCCGAAGAAACAATCTTTCAGCGTCGGATAACGTTTTTTGAGGTCGCCTGTTACCCAATACTCATATGCCTCGTCGAGGTCAACTTCAGCAACTGCTATACCTGGTCTATGGCTGGTCTCTGCACGGGTGCGTCCATAAGGGTCAACTATACGGGAATGTCCCATCCACTTACCTGCAAGATATGGCATATTGATATAGTGGCTGGTAACAACATAAACCTGATTATCTATTGCCCGTGCATTGACAAGTGACTCGCATAGGTTTCCTGTATAATCCAACCACATGGTTGGATGGGCTATGATATCCACACCCTGTAGTGCTAAAATCCGCCATATTTCAGGGCAGTGTATATCCATACAAATTAGAACTCCCACTATACCAAAATCCAGTTTAAAGACAGGGTAAGAATTACCTGGTTCAACCTCTTCTGATTCTCCAGGTGCAAGGTGTGTCTTACGATACTTTCCGACAAATTCCCCTTTTCTGCTAATGACAACTGCAGTATTATAAAGGTGTTTCCCTTCACGCTCGCGTAATCCAACTACGATATTTGTATTATATTTTCGTGCACTGGCAGAAAACTTTTTCTGAATCGGACCTCCAGGAACTGGTTCACCAAGTTTAGATTGCTCTTCTTTTGATAGTCCAACATAGTCTATCTCTTCAGGGAAAACAACAAGGTCAGGTCCCCATTTTGATGCCTCATCAATCATGGAAAGAGCGCGATGTATGTTTGTACCAGGACGTTCAGATCTCTTGTCAATGAGAAGTGAAACTGTAGCAAGTTTAACTATCCTTTTCATATCTTCCTCCATCTTAAGTCTTTATCTTGCTCCTGGTGATTTTGATAGGGCTGATATTTCCATTCCATCTTTCACAGGTACAGTGAATTGTCCAGTCCCTGGAAGGATGGGTATAATATTAATCTTCCGTCCATCTATTTGAATCTCTGCCACTTCTTGAGGCAGACTGCAATGCAGTTCAAAAGTGAGTTCATGATTCTGAATAGAAGCAGGTAATGATTTAAGGTGTATAATAAAATGTCTGCCATTTCCAGTTTTCTGCTTGATATGGGTAGAGCGGCGCATATACCGGTAATCTACTACATCATCAGGATTGGCATACCAACAATTATTACCACCTTCAGACACCACAGTTTCCAGTCGTTTTCTGTGATGTGCCGCAGTGCAGTCTTTATATTCATGAACTGGTTTTTCAAGTGGGCAGTGGCAATAATCCACAATCCAACCATGTTCTTCTTGTGCCTGCTTAATGCGTTTGTAGGCATCAAAGGCACTATTAAAAAATCCCCAGTATCGTTCATGAATGGGAATTCTATTTATCCACAATAGATTTTTGTTATCCGGGCGGTTAATATCGTCTGTGATGCTTAGACCAGCAAGATATCCGTATTCAAGGAGTTTCTCCTGCACTTCTTTTGTCAGGTTATCATTAGAGCCTGGTGCAGTATATATCTTAACAGGTATCTTTATCGCATTTTCAATCTTCTCCTTTGCCTTGCGTAACTCGCGGTCCGGGTCATCCATCACCATACCATGACTCCATGAATGACAACCAATTCCCCAGCCCATAGAAACGAGTTCCCGCAGTTCTTTAGCATTCATATGCCGCATACCATTGTATGAACTCTTACCACATCTGCGAATTTTCCCAATCTGTCCTGCAACTACCTCAACGTGCCCTGGCATACCAAGTTCTTGATGAACAGGGATAACAAAACGTTTCAGGTCTGCCAGTGCTTCATCATAGGTAATTGAATAGACCCAGTCTTTGCCATATTTCCAAGGTGCAATTGAAAGTTTCATCTTCTGTTCCTGTCTGCTACCCTACGGATAATCTCTGCGGCTATTTCACAATGCTCTGGTTCGTACTTTTCACAGAACGTTGCCCAGCGGATGAAGTTCTTAAGAAACTCATGTGCATTCGGGCATGTCTCTTCAGCGTATCTATAATCCCGTGAGGCTGGCGGCTTTGAAAATGGATATACCTTCTTTTTTGCATTCTCCTGAAGGAAAGTCAGCGCCTCCGGCATAAGATAATATTTGCCCAGCCCTGCGCCCGGAATTCCTTCTTCTGCAAGTTGACCGGCAAATTCCTTGGCACTGCAGCGGAATGCCTTTGGGTCAATGCTGAAACCTAACATCCAGCATGAGTAAACCGTGTTGTGGTCTGGTATGGGTAAAGGTTTGATACCTGGGATCCGGGTAAGCATTTGGGAAAGCAGGCGGGCCATCTTGTCGCGCTGGGAGACATTTGAACGGATGATTTCTAATTGTGCAAGACTAACTGCGGCCGTGCATTGAGGCATGCGGTATGCATACCCGCGTACTGAATGTGTGCGCCCGAAGCCCGGTATCTCTTTTGCCCCGCGGCTCTGTCCTATAAAGCGTGCCTGCTCTGCAAGTTGACTATCATTTGTGATTATACATCCACCCACATCAGAACCCATTGTCTTTTCAGAGTCAAAGGAGAACCCTGCGGCTTGAGAAAGGGTGCCTGCCAGTCGTCCTTTGTACTCACCAAAGACTGCCTGACAGACATCTTCATAGACAATCAGTCCGTGTTTTTTTGCAAGTTCGTTGATTGGGTCCATGTCACAGATTAACCCTGTCTTATGTACTACAAGGATTGCACGTGTCCGGTTAGTAACACACGGTTCTATAGTTGCCGCACTTATATTAACTGTATCTGATTCCGTATCTGCAAAGACAGGGATATAGTTTTCGCAGAGTAACCCTGATATAGTGCCATAGTCAGTAACCGGGCTGACGATAATTTCATCACCGGGTTCGAAATTAAACGCCGCAGCAAGAACAGCCAGGGCAGGAGTACAGCCAGGTGTTGCGATACAGTGTTTCACGCCGTATTCTTTGGCAAAGGCTGTTTCAAAACGACCAACCATATCTACGGCTAAACCACCATCAATCACTTCCTTGAGATATTTCATACAATTTGCACCCATAGTACGTGGAAATGGATTTGGGAGTTTACCTTTGTAACCTGTCAGGGCCTCTGCACCATATTTCGCACGTTTTAATTCTTGAGACATCATCTACCCCCTATAAGATTGAACTTACACCTTTCTTTAAAACTTAACCACGATTATCCTAACATACAACCTTGAAATTGTCAATGAACGAGTTCTTAAATTTACCCCTCACCTTAATCCTCTCCCCTTAAGGGGAGAGGATTAAGGTGAGGGTGATTTAAGCTGGCTCACTGCCAGGCTCTATTCCCTAATCTGTTGCCTGACAGTCACGAAGAGCTTTTTCTTCCCGTCAACGGCCGTGGAGATAATTATTGAGATTGTCATAAGCTCCACGCTCCTCGGTAACTATATCAGATGTAGCGCACCAATAAAGCCAGCCGCCGACTTCGTACAGCATAGTTGACGCACCACGGGCCTGCAAACCGTAATCCCGAGCCTTTGTCAGATAGTACACAAAGCGGTCAGTCTGACCGGTCCACTCAAGGTCTATACTACAATTATTCAAACCCGCCCAAATATATGCCGTGTCTACAAGACTAGGTAAATAGTTAGGATAATCATAGAAATATCCCGGCTGAATATAGATTGTATCAAACAACGATGGATAATAAAGCACAGGGCCTAGAGTATCGCGCCATTGTGTAACACCCCCAATGTCGGGACCTTGTTTATCTGTATATGGAGCTTGATAGAATGACAAGTTTTCAGCATGTATCAGGTCTGAAAGATGTTTTATCGCCTCGTGGCTTACGGTTAGGAATTGTTCTTCTGGTTCCCAGTAAAAACCAGCCAATTCCAGACGGGTATATTGACTGCTATTACTTGCCCATAGATACTTTGCGTTTCTGAAATACCATTCAAGGACTTCACTATCGGTTGGATTCGCTCCTAAATTAAATGGGTTCGGTCCTAATCCTGGTGCATTTGCAAAGTTAGCAGGCGAGAACGTAGGACCCCATACTGGAACACCAATAATGACTTTCACCTTATGAGTAGTATCGTTTAGACCACCACCCACATTGACAACGGCCTGGTTTAGGGCATCAAACCAAGAAATTTCACTCGTAGCAGCTTCAACGAACAATTCATTGAAAAATGCTTGCCAGCCAGTAGAAGACTGAGGGTGGGTAACGGCATTTAAAAACGTTACGGACTCATACATCCACTCGTCAAAACTCCACTGTGGGTATACGGGTAGTGAATGTCCCACATAGGGATAGAATGCTTTAACAACATCCCGATCTGGATTAAAGTACGTATTGTTCGGCCAAGCCCCAGCTCCATACCAGAGTACTGTGTTGGCTAATCGGGCTTGCTGTTGTGTACGATAATCAAGTTCACGCAATTGCACATCATCAAATATCGTGGAAGTAACATTATTTTGGTTATACAATCTAATCCCAACAAACCTGGCCTCGTTTGGCAACCCTATGACCCTCTTATACTCTGTCCAATTAGTGGTCGGCTGATATGACTGGAATACCGGGGTAGAGTCCAAATAGGAGTACCACCGTCCCCCAAGGTAAGTAGACCAGGTTAGATTTTTCACAGAGCACGATGACCCAAGTAGATTGCCTGTAGCATCAAATACATCTATAGTGAATAAGGCGCTGGCACTACTGTTATAATCGGTTCTCTCTCGTACCATGAACTGAACTGTGTAATAGCCGCCTCCTGTTACAGGGGCTCTTGAGCCTACTGCATAATTCCCACCTGATATCTCTATGCTTGTCCGACCGTCATATATCAGGTCAGAAACAGTATACGCACCAGTCCAACTGAGCGGTATCCCCTGCTTTTTTGTCTCGAAACCAAGGTTGTCTATAAGTTCAGCGTCAATTCCCGGTGTAATTGATACTTTATCTACATCTATGTATTGATGGGCACTGGACCATTTATATATGTATATATTCGCAGACTTCGTTTTTCTGGGTGTAACAAAATGGAAGGTAACGAATCGCCACGTATTGTCCATCTCGCCTGCATATACATACCTGTACCAGAGGGGGGGGATGTATGGTGAATATGATAAACCAGTGGGTATATCATTATTATTAATTATCCTGTTATCATTAGAGTCGAGAAATTCAAAGCCAATTAATGCTGGTATTGCAGTACCTGCATTATCGGTTCGCATCATAGCATGAAAGGTATATGGTGTATTCTCATTAAGTTGGATTGACTCAGCTGTCCCAATTGCCCCATAACCCGCAGCACCCTGACCAAGAATTCTAACATAATGGTCGCCATATCCATTTCCAGAATTTGGAAAAATCAGCGAGTCGCCAGATTGTATCCATGAGCCGCTTTTCTTCTCCCAGCCGAATTCCTTTCCAAAACCAGGACCTGGATTTTCAAAACTCTCGGCATTAAGAAATTCTTCGGATTTTCTTTCTATCAGTTTTACCGCATCGATATAATAAGTAAATCCAGATACCCATAGTTGCAGTTCAATCTTGGCTTGACGTGTTGTTGGACCGGTTCGTATTAAATTTGACAACCTCTTCCATTGATTTATTGGGTATTCAGACGGCAGATAGAAATACCACATTTGCAAACCAGAACTCCATGTTATGCCCTGGGGTTTATCAGTACCGCTGCTCACGTCTGTAATTTCAACACCATTGGCATCATATAAGTGAACGCCAACAAGGGCACCGTTCATAGTGTTTGTCGGCTGAGGAACTGTTATTGTTTTATAGACGATGCTTAAATTATAGGTAGTGTTAGGCTGTAGTGGAAATGAATGGGAAATATTACCCCCGCTAACAACATTATGTCCAGAGCTGTCGTAAGGGTCAACATAATAGAAAGGGGCACCGGTCCACAAGGCGATACTGGTTCCGTTCTGAAGTAAATGGTCAAAACTACCGTTACCTATTATTGACAAAGGATTACTATCAAGAGTTATTTCATCAAATTCAATAGCCGCGCTTCGCCAAGAATATAAAACCAATTGACAGCGATCTGCGGCTGCAGGAGCAGTAAAACGATGGCTCCAGTAGGACCAGTCCGTTGTAGGTTGGGGGTTATCTATATACTCGTACCAGCTGGATGACCCGTCTGACCATGTTAAGCCAGGTACATTACCTGACTGAATCTGTTGTCCTTGGTTGTCAAAGAAACGAAAGCCAATAAAGGCATTGTTATTCGCAATTTCTTCTGGCACTTCACGAACTAACAAACTAACATAATAATCTCTACCGCCCTGTATTGACAGTGTTCCTCTACTATATACCCAAGCCTGCACACCACCACCGCCTACACGCACATGATTGCTGCCATAACCATTGTCCCCTGTCTGCATAGAGACAGTGCCGCTAAATTCAAAGAAAAGCGGCTTGCCTGAGAAACTTTGTTCAAAACTGCTGTTTGGCACAACAGAAACGACTCCTTCTTCAAGTCGTACTTCATCCCAGAATGAAGAAGAAGTGGAAGACATATTATAAAGTTTGACTTTGGCGTAAGCCACCCCTGTTGGCAGATGAAATTCCTGCCGCCATATATTCCACATGTCTGTTACAGCCTGGCTCGGAAAGACAGAACTGTACCAAGTATTGGGCCAGAGACTAGAATAGGTCAATCCTGGAATCGTAGTATTTGAAATAGTCTGCATGGTATTATCAAAAAATTCAAAAGCAATGATAGGGTAATTCGTGCCAGGGTTTGACGTAACCTTGATTGCAAATGAAATTGTATATCTATTGCCTCCAGTCACTCCAATTGAACCACTTGTTCTAACCTGTCCAAGATTCCCGTCTATTTTGATATATCCAGAGCCAAATCCTGCACTTGCAGGTTCATCCACTATGGACGTACCACCACTAACGTTTACCCAATTCGTAAGCCCTTGTTCAAAACCACCATTAGGAATCAAATTTTGCGCTTCACAGAAGTTGCATAATAGAATTAAACCTAACACAACAAGATTAATTAACAAGTATTTTCTTCTCACTTTACTTCCCTCCTTTCACTTTCAGAACTTTGTTAATTTTTGCAATTTTTACTCACTCCTTTCACACATAACATAGGGCAAATACATATGTTACAAAAATTTTATCCCTTCATGTTTTGGGACTACATCAAAAGATTTGCTTCATTTACAACTAATTATAAATATGAAAGTTATAACATCCGCCACCTCCTTTCGGCATCAAAATATTTTATACTTTCCTATACCTTTAAAAATCTTCTTTCACCCTTACCATTTTGAGTTTCTCCATACCCAAAAGGTAGGCAAAGATATTACTGATAAGTCTCTTGCGCTCAAAAGCATTTTCATCCTTGACTATACTTAATAAGACACCGGAATAAATGCAATATCCCTCCCCGTATTTGTTCAAGAGAATGGTATTTGCCAGTTGAACAGCAGAGGAAGAAGCCTGAAGACCCCTACCGTAAGCTTCATATTTTAACTTTTGCCCTTTGCTAAAATCGTTAGTAATGAAATTATTTGTATCAACAATCTCTATCTCCTTGACACTTCCCTCTCCATGACCGGTATAACCAACAACTTCCATGGGAGGCAACGTCCTGTAATCGGAAAAAAGACGTCCCCCTGATTTCACGTATTTGGCAATGTTATCCTGAATATCCTGTGGAAAGTAATATTCTTTATCAGTATATACAAAATTAAGGAACAGAACCTTAAACTGCCCCAGTATTTCCGGGGATTGAAGGTCAGATACCTTCAGGCTTACAATTTCCACTCCCATTTCTTTAAGTACATCCAGATAGCCAGACAAATAGAATTGTGAAGTACTATAAACACCTACTTTTTTCTCCACTGGACTTAAAGGGCTTTTTTCAGTTTGAGCACCAAAGAGTAGTGTACTCATTCCTAAAACCAAACCAAAACTCATCGCTATCACTTTTTTCATCATCATTCCTCCTCGTAATGTTTAAAATTCTTCTTCCGTTCCTGTAGACTTTTGAGCAGAATACTTAAAGATGCATAAGGTTAAATCAGGGTTATCAACCGGATTAACAATAACCATGATACCCTGACTACCAGGCATGGGTACCGATTTTATTAAGATAAAATTCAGCCCTTCATTGACCCCGACAGTAATCTTTTGACCATCTGGACACACAGGAGGATAAGTCGGGTCAAGAAACGAAACACCTCTCTGAGAAAAACCATTTGTACCGTTTGACCACATAGATAATCTATTGTAACTAAATACTTGAATTTGAGCTTTGTTGCTGTCGTTACTGGCCAAATAAAACCCTACGTATCCTACTTCATTTGTTTTAACCGGGAACCCTATCCATTCTTTTTCTTGTAAATCCCAGGAAAGATTCACTGTTATGCTGTCGCCTGGCATTGGTCGTGCCTTTGTCTCACCTCCTATCGATTTAAGGTAGTCCTTTTCCCAAAGATGCTCATCAACTTTATCTTCTATACCAGCAAAAGGCCCGGCAACCAGCCATTGTTTAACAGTTGTTGGTCCTTTCACGGGAATAAATGTATTCTTATCGTTACCGGATGCATGTAACAGTTCTGGAGATAAGAGACTCACTATTATGAAAATTGCTGCTACTTGATATTTGATATTAAAAACCATCCAACTGCTCTTTGGGACTTTCTCCCTTTGTTTCCAAAATTGGGATTTCTATCTGCAAGTCAGAAAAGATGCTCTGGTCTTGCCTGCCCAGAAAACGCAGATAAATGGCATACGCTCCTTGATACTGCTCTAATTTAATCAGGAGATGGTTAGTCCCTTTTTTTAGAACCACGAGAACCTTTTCCTGGTCCGGAATTGCTGGGCGTGCAATTCTTGTATTATAAATCAGACTCCCGTTAAGCCACATCTTTGCACCGTCATCACTGCCTATTGCAAGGACTGCTTCCCTGTCGTTAGGACTAACTACATAGGTGAATAAATAACAAACAATATTATTTTCTTTAAAGAATGGAAGTAAATCCACCTTATCATCTGCCCCAAACAATGGTTCCCAGCGATTAAGCAGACCAACTTTATCTCCGCCTTTGGGACAGGCTTTATTCTCTCCGCCTCCTGCTTTGAGGTAATCTTCTTCCCAACGTCCCTCCTGTGACCCGGTATCGGAGAAAGGCCCAATTACAAGCCAATTCGTGATATAACCGTTTTGGTTGAGATGGAACATTTTGGTCTCGGGGAAAACGTTTGAGTTATAAATGCAAAATAAGACCAAACATAAACCCACAAAGAGTGTTTTCCGATTATTAATCATTGTTTTTCCCACGATTTCTACTCCCTTCTGATTGGAAAGAATGGGTAGGTGTAATAACTACCCAGGTATTCCAAACTCAAGAACTTCTCCACGGCAAGAGCAGTGCCTGATTCATCAATGCCGGTGATCAAGACCAGATTCTTATCTCCCTCTTTTATCCAATGGATAAAACCTGACTCAATCCTAATAAGACGATTGCTCCCTTCCTCGCCGAAATGAATAGAAGGTTTCATTTCGGGACCTTCCAAAGACGGGAACCAGTATTTCTTATCTAACAATCTCTTGACTTGAACAACAAGATTCGGGCCGAGGATAATTGAGTTTCCAGTAGGTATGATGTTTATATCAGAAACCTTTTGAAGACTTGCATCTACACCCTTTTTATTTAAACCTTCTTTGAGACGTTGTCCTATCTCTTGGTATTTCGTATCTTCAAGAAGATAAATACGTATTTCCTTGAGGGTTGCAATTTTAGCAGCAGATTTGTTATTTAACGTAATTTTGCTTTGATCTTCACAGTAAAAGTCAATCTCACCACTTTGGGAAATATCTTGACCATCCAGACTGGCAATTGTATAGGGAAGTATAGCCGGTCCATCAACAAGAACTTGATCATTGACTTCAAACCTTCCAAAGGAACGTATAAGTAGAATCTCTCCTTTGGGACCAACTTTCAACAGTCCGCTCCACTCGGTAGGAATGCGGAAAGTAAATTTCTTACCCCCTAAACCAACTTGAAACTTGCCTGTTTTGCTGTGGTTAAGCAAAACCAGCAACTTCCCTCCGTTTTTAAGTTCTCTAATATAGGTAATGTCCATCTCGCCCTTGATAAATCTAACACCCAAATTTTTCTCACGATATTCAGTGGCATTGAATATAGGCAGATTCCAGGTATTTCCCGGCATGTCGCTGTAGACAACGGCTTTATTACCTACGGCAAAATCCTGGAGTAGTTTCAATTTCTCCTTGGATAGAGAAAGCCAATTCGGCACTACGATCGCATTCACAGGACAATGCCCCTTGTCCATTAGGCGCTCTAAATCATAGATTCGGGTGTATACACCCTGCTTAAGGAAGTTCAGGTAGGTTTCAACGGATTTCAATAGATTTTCCGGGTCCTTTATATACGAATCGTGGTCATGTAATAATACGACGCCTGGTTCCTCGTAAAGCGACTTATCTATGTGCCAGGCAACATCGTGATATTGTCGAAATGGCTTGAAGACATCTCCTTCGGTAAGGTCAAGGCGACCTACCGAGGTCCCGTTCGAGGTGTTTCCGTAAAGATAAAAATGCAACTGACCAGTTGCATTTTCGCCAATCAGCGTAAATAACACCCGGTCGTAAGCCGAAGATGACGACCCGTATGCCCACTCACCAAGGCTCGCAGGATATCCAAAGTTTATGTTAAAACCTTCGTGGAGTTGCGATACCGTCCAGACGTCAAAAGGACGATAAGTGTGTTTTGATTGCATGCTAACGATATCTGCCACCTTCTGAGCATCCCAGGCCGGGGTAGCGACCACAGACGTGTCCTGAACAAACGTGAAGGCATCTTCCCTGCCGGTTGCCTTCTTCACTAATTCAACCCGGCGTTTAAGCCATGCCATGTCAACTACTTCTTTCTCTTTAAGTATCTTAAACGGTGGAAATAAGTCACCTGGATAATATGAATGGTTCTCGTTAAGAAGTTCCCAAGCAATATTTTTATAGTCACGGTACCGGTTTGCAAACTTGAAAATAAATTCGTCTTCAGCCTTTACCAGATCTTCATCTTGATAGAGGTAGTTATAATAACTATTATTTTGCTGAGCCTCTTTGACCGCGGGGCCTTGGCTGGCTTTAGTTCTCAGGTTTTCCCAAAACGGTGTGCCCTGCCCACCAACAGTAGGTCCGATATCCATAATTATCCTATTTTTTGTACCGAGCATGATAAATGCATCCAACCCCCTCAATGCCGGGGAATCTTCGTTCTGGAACGTGACTGGTTCTATGGATCCAACGTAATATCCTTCCCGGATGAAATTAGCACCCATCGCCTTAAGCATGCCTATCTGCATATCAAGATTATCGTATAGTGGGTGGTAATAAGATTCCCCGCCAGGTCTGAAAGAACTAAAAAAAATCCCAACACCCCTCAAGTCACCAGTAAATGTTGCTACCCCATTAAGCCATGAGGGCTTACCATCAACGTGTGGGATACCATTTCGCATCTTCAGGTCTACCGATGAGTCAGCCATGGCAGGAAGGGAAGATACTCGTATCCTGGCTGTAGAGAGAAATATCATTCGGGGACACCCGGGCAATAACATCAAAAATCTGGCCGGGTAATGTTTCCGGCTCCCACGAGACCGTAACCGTCTGGTGAGTATACGCTTGCTGGGTAACGATTGATTCATGGGAAAAATATATCTTGTGGCTATCTCTGCCAATGACCCAGATTTTTAGATTACCGGGCACTTCCTGGTTGCCAAAGATATTAACTGAAATCTCTATTTTCTCTCCGTCGTGATAGGAGAATAAATCCGTGCGTACATCTTCAATGTTGATGTAGGCAGAAATGGCAAGCCTCGTAAAATCTGCAATCGCTTTTTCCGCATACTGCCACGTTTTAGGGTTCCATGGATGGTTTTCCCCCACAAAACCCAGAATGACATTATTTGGAAAATGTCCCAGAAAGTAAAATGACACCAGAGCAGGTTCGCCATCTTCGGCAATAGTATGAGTAACAGGGATATTGGAGTTTATGGAAAAAGGGATTTTAGTCCCGTGAAAAGTACTATCTTTCATTCTCCCTTTTTCTATCTCAAAACTACAAATTCTTGGAAAAAAACCGAGTTCGCCTCCAAAGTTCCATTCTAATGGGAGGTTAGGCAGAAAACGAGGCGACGTTACTACTGTTCTGGTCAATTTCTTGGTTTCCCGATAGATTCCCGTAATCCCCAGAATTTCATTAAAAACTTTTTGGGAAGCCTTGGTATTAAATCCGGTATCAACCCATTGATTATTTTCAAATATAACAGGGTGACTTAAAGGAACGCCGGCCGGGCAGACAATACCCCCTCCCCCTCGAACAAATTTTCCGATGTTAGAAAGTGTCTTGTTAGCAACTGGGAAGGTTTCTCCATAGCTCATTATCAGTGCTGAATATCTTTGGGTGTTTAACACCAACGGGTCAGATAACTCCCTGGCAGAAATGAAAGAAGCAGTTATCCCGCTTTTCAACAAGGCATCCAGAATGTATTCTGGAGTTACCGTATCCGGCATAGCAGAGTAAGGGA
This sequence comes from uncultured Planctomycetia bacterium, assembly GCA_964449965.1. Classification (GTDB taxonomy): domain Bacteria; phylum Omnitrophota; class Gorgyraeia; order CAYVEO01; family CAYVEO01; genus CAYVEO01. Next base: position 2,006 of record CAYVEO010000004.1, on the reverse strand, counting down.
ATCCCGGTTCTGAAAAAATTGCCACTCCTCTAACTCTATTCTCACCTGCCGCAAAAACATGGGAAAGACCCAATAAACATAAGGCTAACCCAAAAAATAACTTCTGTCCCGTCATAACACTTCCCCTTCAATAGAAAAATTTATCTTGTTAAACTGCGCCAGGTGGCTGCTGATTCCCAGCCCTGACCTCCGTAATATGTCCATGCACCTGGAGGATAAAACGTTACACTTCCATCTTCATAAAGAACGTTTATACCTCCTCCATGAACAATCCAAACAGAACCAGCAGCATTCCCACTAAAATAATCAGCCGCCATCGGTCTTCCGGGATTATCCCCAACTTTGTAACTTGGGGGATTGGTATCAACCGTAGCGAGTTCCGGACCTTCATCCATATCTTCATTACGGTAAAGATTGAATTGATAAGAAGAATTAAGCCAATAAAAAGTACTTATTCCTACTGTACCATACGTAGGCATATCAAAACAGTACATATAGGTAACTGGAGGCTGAGGATACCTGTTCCGTGAGAGACACAAAAAAACATTAGGAGATGTAATATACCCTCCTTGAAAAAGTGTGGCTCCCGTTCCGTAATAGGTAGTCCCCTGCTTCCAAAGAGCACTCCTCGCTATACGAGTACTTCTGTCATTTGTGACATCATAATAATAGTTAGGAGCCCAACCATCATTGTCATTAGCGTACATCATAAAACCTAAACCAATCTGTTTTAGGTTACTGATACAGTTGGAAGCTCTGGCTTTCTCTCTGGCTGTCTCTAAGGCAGGCAATAGCATCGCTGCCAGAATACCTATGATAGCAATCACGACCAAAAGTTCTATGAGCGTCATCCCATGTCTGTGTTGGTGCGAGACATACCTCCAAAAGTAAGTCATCTTGACCAAAGTCTGTCTGGGCATCTCTTTTCCACACATCTATTCACTTTTCGGCTTTACCTGCATGGGGCCTCCGCTATTATCTCCAGATACTTCACTAAACTCCCCAGTGTCAGCATTATATTGGTACTTCCCGGACCGGTACTTCTCAGGGACAAGATTATATCGGTCGCAGAATACTGCCTCCATCTGCCGTAGATTGGCTGTCTCCTCATTAAGGAGTTGCTGAAGGACTGTGACCCGTGTTTCCTGATTGCGCAGGGCATTTATATTGGCTACCAGAATGTCTTTTTCTGACTGCACCCTTCCCTCTATCTCTAACCTTTTCTCTTCTTTCTTCACCTCCTCTGTCCATGCCGGTAAAACGGCGGCAATGGATACTATGGCTATGGCAACCACCAAAAGACTTCTCTTCATCATCTCTCCCTTTATCTGAAAGTCCCGTGCAGGAAAGGGGGAGCAATTGCCCCCCCTTTCTTTAACCTACTCCTCTAATCTATTCTACTATGGTGTCGTCGTTATCCTCTGGTACCTTGATATTCCACTGGCTCCGGGTGCTGATAGAGCAGTCTCAATGTACTGAATGTATTCAAGGTTCTTAGCGATAGCAGCCGTGTTCGCATCAATCAGCGCCTTATTTGCCGAAGTCAACCTCACGATCTCATCATGCAGGTTGATATCTGCCTGTCTCAAATTACTGATGTCATTCTGCACCGCTGTCATCTGACTCTCAAGCGTCTCTATCTTATTCGGATCACTCTCAAGTGCAATAGCAGCAGATAGTGCATCCACTTCTCCCTGAAGAAGATTGATCTCGCCATCGTTTTCCGTAATCTGACCCTGAAGACTCTGAATGGTGCTACTATTATCATTGACCCAGTTAATGAGATTGGGATCGCCGGAAACGATAGCCAGCAAATTCTGCAACTGAGCAATTTGTCCCGCTAACGTAGAAATACTCTGACTCGTAATTGTGCCCGAGACGTTAACATTTCCCACTACATCAAGTTTTTCCGCTGGATTCGTGGTCCCGATGCCGACGTTGCCATCAGTTCTTATCGCCATCCTGGTTGTATAACTGGTGCCAGACGGGGTCATAGTTTCAAAATT
>CAYVEO010000003.1:0-68021 GCA_964449965.1 uncultured Planctomycetia bacterium | reverse complement strand
TGGCTGATGAAGAAGTGGATATGAGGTCTATCGTTATAGTTGGTAATTCCACGACATTCAGGTATAAGAATTGGCTCATAACACCGCGAGGATACAGGTTATAGAGAATGATACTCGTCATGTCAGGGACTAAAGATGGCAGGGAGATTACCAAGTTGCTTGAATCCAAAGGGTACGAGGTCTATTCTACCACTGCTACAGAATACAGTTCATTAATTGACGGATTTGAAGGGGATGGTGTATCAAAACCACTTGATGTAAATGGGCTGATAAGACTAATAAAGGATAAAAATATAAGTTGCATAGTGGACGCTACTCACCCCTACGCGGACAATGCATCAAAGAATGGCATAGAGGCATGTGATAGGACAGGCATAAAATATATTCGGTTTGAAAGAGAAGAAGAACATCTTCCAATATCAAACATGGTTATTAATGCGGCTAATTTTGAAGAGGCTGCAAAGAAGGCATTCTCTCTTGGCAAGAGGGTATTTCTTACAACCGGCACAAAAGAGTTAAAGGTTTTTGTAGAATATTCAAAAAGATTTAACGGGATTTTAACTGTCAGAACATTACCTTGGGTTCAGAGCATCAACCTATGTTTATCCAATGGCATACCGCCTGACAGGATTATCGCCATGCAGGGCCCTTTCTCTAAGGATTTAAACAAGGCGTTATTTAAAGAGCACGATGCAGAGGTAGTAGTGACAAAGGAATCCGGCGAGGCAGGTGGTGTCATTGAAAAGGTAAAGGCTGCCATAGAATTGGGCATACCGATTGTTATTATAAAACGCCCGGTATTGAATTACCCTTTAGTTGTAAATCAGTATTCTCAGGTATTAGATGAATTACACTAACTAAAAAAGGAGGTCTTTATGGTAAAGATAGCGATTATAGGTGCGGGTTTCATGGGAAAGATGCATGGGAATGTGTATGCGAATTTGCCCGAATCAAAAGTTGTGGCTGTTGTAGATACTATACCCGCTAAAGCTGAAGAGGTCGCTAAACCGCACGGCGCCAAAATAGCCGCCAGGTTAGATGAAGTGCTGGATAGCGTTGAGATGGTTGATGTTTGTCTTCCTACATTTCTACATGCTAAATATACTGTCATGGCAGCTCAGGCTCAGAAACATGTCTTGTGTGAAAAGCCAATTGCCTTGAATCTTAAAGATGCTGACAGGATGGTAACCACTGCTAAAAAGGCCGGGGTCAAATTTATGGTTGCCCACTGTATCAGATTCTGGCCAGAGTATATGGCATTAAAGGAGATGTTTGATAAAAAGATCTATGGGCGGCTTATAAGTATATGGATGTCTCGTGTAAGTCCTCTTCCAACATGGAGTTCTAATAACTGGCTTTTGCAGGGAAGCAAGAGCGGGGGTGCCCTTACTGATTTACATATCCATGATGCAGATTTCCTGCTATATCTTTTAGGCAAGCCAGAATCTGTCTTCTGCCGTGGGACTAAGAATAAGTGTGGATGGGTTCACGTCTGGACTGCTTACAATTACAAGCGAACTGCGGCAGTAGCAGAGGGGGGATGGGATTTACCTGCAAAGTTTCCTTTCAATATGGCATTCCGGGCAATATTTGAAAAAGGCACAGTTGAATTTGGCGGACAGCCCCAGCCCAGAATGCTTCTGTACCAGGGCGATAGTGAACCTATTCCTGTAGATATTCCACAGCCAAAGGTCTCCAATGTTCAGGCTGGAGGCAATATTTCAAGTTTAGGCGGATATTTCAATGAGATTCAGTATCTTCTTAAATGTATTTCTGAAGATAAAGAGCCGGCAGTAGTTACTCCGCAGGATGCAAGGACAAGTTTGCGAATAATCCTCGCAGAACAAAAATCCGCCGAGACAGGGAAGATAATCAGGGTGTAATTTATAGGATAAGGGTGAGGCATTTGGCGCTTCCGCCTGCCTTCATGAATTCTGAAAGGTCTGCCTCATAGACCTTCCAGTCCAACGATTCTAATTCTTTCTTGAGGTTAGGACAGCCGGTATTTATCACTACACTTTTACCAACGACTACAGCGTTGCATCCAAAGCGTCCAGCCTCGTCCTTTTTTACTTCAATAAGGCGGGGTATATTTTTGCTAAGGACTGTCCTTGCGTATGAATCAAATGCATCAGGGTAATAAATAGCCGCCTCGTTTCCAAGCGGACAAAAACATGTATCAAGATGATAGAACCAACTATTGACAAGTTCAAGCGAGATAACCTCTACCTTAATAATCTCGCTTATTTTTAGATGTGAATTTATATCCGAGCGGAAATGATAACCTGCATAGAGTTTGTCGCCGTAAAATAGTCCGTCGCCTGCCCCTTCAAAAGAGAGTTCTTCTGGTAATTCTACCACATCGTATCCATTTTTTCTGAACCATTCTATAAAATACTTCTTCTCACCCTTTCTCTCTTTGTAACGGAAGTTGGAGGGTATAAAAATATTTCCTTTGACTAAACCTGCATTCGCGGTAAAGACCATGTCGGGTAGTCCCTTATGCGGTTCAATAAGTTTGACATTAACGCCTGTCTTTACGGTAAGGGTTTCAAATAATTCCTCCCATTCTGCCAATGCCTTATCTGTTAAGACGGCACGGCTGCGGCTCATCCATGGATTTATTTCGTATTCAATCTGATAATACTTTGGCGAAGACATCAGGATGGATGGCTGAGACACTTTGCAAGTTCCCTTAAGAATGGTTCCAAATCAGTGACAAGTCCTATTGCCTGAAATGTCCCCCTGTCTGTAAGTTTTGTAACAACTGACGGGTCAATATCCACGCATACAGTCTTTACACTGGATGGCAGGAGGTTACCAGTGGCTATAGAGTGGAGGGCTGATGCGAGCATTATTGCTATGCCAACGCCTTTTACCTTACTTCTCATTATACGCTGGGCAGTCATGGTATCTGTGATGACCTCAGGCAAAGGACCATCGTCTCTGATAGAGCCTGCCAATACAAAATCCACACCGTACTTGATGCACGAATACATGATACCTTTCCTGAGGACACCCTTATTTACTGCGGTCCTTATGCTGCCAATAGCACGTATAGTGTTAATTGCCCTCATGTGATGTTCGTGTCCTCTCGTGGCGGGGATGCCTTTCTCAAGGGAAATACCGAGTGACGTCCCGTAAAGGGCTGACTCTATGTCATGGACAGCCAGGGCATTACCTGCAAAGAGGATGTCAACATAACCGCTTCTTATAATACTGGAAAGATATCTGCCTGCGCCTGTATGAACTACTGCCGGACCTGCTACGAAAAGCACCTTTTTACCATGTTTCTTGACGCCCCTTATATAATCTGCTATCTGGCGCGTTATAAGCAATTTTGGTTTTTCATAAGAGACTGCACTGGACATAAAACTAAATACCTCTTTCCCGCGTGCCCGCTCTACAGGGGTTACTTTTATACCCCTGCCGTTTATAACCACGTGGTCGCCTTTCCGGATATCGCACATAGGGGCACATACTGCTTCATCTTTTTCGCAGTGGACTACTATGCCACAGTCCATTTCAATATCTTTGACCTCAATCCATCGCCTTTTAATTAGAACAAATGTTGGCAGGTTTGTGGTAGAATAGAAGTCATCAGGGAATATGCCATTACGGGGGGCTTTTCCGGTTACAACCTCCTCCTCTTTTAGAATTATAGCACCGTTTGCAATGGCATCTTTTAAAATCCACTGAAAGTTTTTCTTTGAAGCCGCCTGAATGGCAATACGTGCATAAGATGGGTCTTCTTTCTTATGACCGATGAGGATTTCTTCAATCTTATAATCGCCCCCGTGCGATATTATATTGTCTAAAATTTTAGGCAGGGTTAAAGAATCAATGATATGCCCTCTTAGTTCTAGTGTTTCTTTATACATTACCGCCTCCTTGAATTTTTCTTTCTAAAAGTAGACATATTTATCTTGAAGAGGCATATTTTGTGCGAGCGGGCATGGTGTCCGAAGGACGAGCGAGCGCAAAAAGTGAGTGCAGTTTGCCACGCAGGGGCAAACAAACGTCCGATGAAAGGTAAATATGCCTACTTCATATTGGGGCGAAGCCATGCCGGATAGTGTTCTCTGTTACTGTGCGCGGGAGGACAAACTGCAGTAGATAATCATGTCCACCGGCTTTTGACCCTACCCCTGACATCTTAAATCCACCGAACGGCTGGCGTCCCACCTTTGCCCCGGTTATCTTTCTGTTTATATAAAAATTGCCTGCCTGAAGTTCCTTTTTTGCAAGTTCTATGTTTACCGGGCTCCTTGAGTAAAGCCCGCCTGTGAGTGCAAAGCGTGTATCATTTAATAAGCGTATTGCCTCTCTAAAATCCTTAACCTTAAAGACTGCCAGAACAGGTCCGAAAATTTCCTCCTGTGCCATACGGGAATTGTGAGGAACATCTGCAAAGATTGCAGGGCCTGCAAAATGGCCGCCGCCTTCTATTGAATCCACATTCGTTTCTAATAGTAGTGTAAAATTTTCCTTTCCCTCTTTTATATATCCAAGAACACGATTTTTTGCATCAGCGCTTATAAGCGGCCCCATATGTGTCCCTGGGTCTTCAGGATATCCAATCTTTATTGCCTTGGCAGATTCAACCAGCCGGCTGATAAACCTATCGTATACATCTTCAAGCACTATAATCCTGGATGCAGCAGAGCATTTCTGCCCCTGGTAGCCAAAGGCAGAATGAATAGTCCCTACTACCGCCTCATCCAAATCAGCATCCTCATCAATGATTATAGCGTTCTTACCCCCCATTTCAGCTATGACCCTTTTCACGGATTCCTGTCCTTTAGCAGTATTCGCTGCAATAGAATTGATGCGCAGTCCAGCTTCCATTGAGCCTGTGAAGGCGATAAAACTTATGTCAGGATGAGAAACCATATACTCTCCTACAGTGTGCCCCTCTCCCGGAATGAGGTTGACCACACCGTCGGGTATGCCTGCCCTTTTTAAACATGAGATGAATTTTTCAGCAACAAGGGTTGACAGCATTGATGGTTTTAGTATGACACAATTGCCTGCCGCAATAGATGCAGATACCATGCCTGTAAGTATTGCAAGAGGGAAATTCCATGGTGAAATGACAAGACCTACACCGCGAGGCTGATAACTATATTCGTTGACCTCACCCTGCCTCTTTCCTAAAAACTGAGGTGAACCTAACCTAACGGCTTCAAGACCGTAATACTTAAGATAATCTATTGCCTCGCTGACATCTGCATCTGCCTCTTCCCATGTCTTGCCTGTTTCAAAAATCTCCCAGGCAGCCAAATCAAAACGTTCCTCCTGCATAATATCTGCTGCACGGTATAGCAGACGCTGTCTCTTCTCAGGCGCGAGGTTCCTCCATGTCAGGAAGGCACCCTCTGCAGACTTAATCGCCTCATCAGCATGATGTGGTTCGGCTAAGGAAAAGGTGGCAAGGACCTCGCTCGGACGTGCGGGGTTAGTTGAGAAAAATTGCCCTTTAGCACCCTTCAGAATATATGAGGCGCCAAACTGTCTCTGGACTCGCTTAATCACCTCTTTCATCTTTGTCCTATTCTTGTCTTTAGAAAAATCAGTATCAGGTTCGTTCTCAAATTCAGGAACCGTGACCTTAATACCTGTCACTTCTTTCTTCGCCTGCGGTGTAAGATGTGCTATCTCTTCAGGGCTTTTTAAAAGTTCCTCTTCTGGTAAATCCCGGATGAAACTCTGTCTTAAAAAAGACTCATTTGATGTATTTTCAAGAATCCGCCTCACAAGATAGGCTATGCCAGGTATAAGTTCTCCATAAGGGGTATAGATACGCAGATTCCATCCTAAAGAGATAATCGCCTTTTTTTCAGGCTCTGCCATGCCATAAAGCATTTGAAATTCAGGTGCCATCTTATCCAATCCCATTGATTTTGCGAAAGCCATGGCATGGGCGATACTGCGAACGTTATGGCTTGCGATGGCAGTCTGGACAGCATCATGATTTTTAAGGAGGATGTCTGTCAATCTTTCAAAAGCGGCGTCGGTTTCCCATTTATTTGTCCAGACCGGCACTTGCCAATTTTCCAATCTTGCATTTATAATCTCCCAGTCCCAGTATGCACCCTTTACAAGACGTATCGTAATAGGGGTCTTCCGCTCCCTTGCCCAGCGAATCAAATCCAGAATAGATTCTTCAGAATCTTTGAGATATGCCTGGACGACAATACCTGCATCCTTAAAATCATAAAACTCTTTTTCCATAAGTAGTTCTCTGAATATCCTGGTAGTTAAATCCCTGTATTTATATTGTTCCATGTCTATGTTAGCGAAAGTGCCGCATGTCCTGGCTGCACGGAAGATTTCCTTAAGACGTTGTTTTACATGGGAAGAACTTCCTTCCTGGTCTTGAGGGTTAAATCTGGAGTAAAGGGAAGAAAGTTTTAATGATACGTTTGATGTGCCAAGACCCTTTATTAAATCTATATAGCGTGACATATACACATCAGCCTCTTTTTCACTCGTTGTTGCTTCCCCGAGGACGTCTAAGGTTGCTGAGGCACCTTCTACCTTAAGACGTTCAAGGACAGGGATGACCTCTTCTAATGTTGAACCTGCGATAAATTTTCTCGCTATGCGTTGAATGAGCCATTGAGTAGTAGAGGTAACGGCACGTGATGTGATAATCGTTGGCCTCGTCCACGCCATTCCGATGCGGAGTGCCTTTGGAATACGCATATCAGCACCGGGGAAATATTCTCTCAGATGCCGCACAACCTGTCCGGGTCTTTTAATAGAGGGGAATACATCTATAAATCTCAAGATTCTGACCTTGAGGTCATCATCGCCCATGCACCACTGCATGACCTGTGTTTCCCAATGTTCTCGCTCAAAGAAGGCAGGGACTTCTTTTTTTAGCAGAGAAAAAATCTCGTATCCGATTGCCTTTGTCAGGTCTTCAATCTTATAGTCTCGTTGGGTCATGGTTATTTCCATGCAGGCGTTATTTTTGCCTGCGCGTCCTGCCAGTTGGGAATCCAGGTTAGTGAGGTAATCTGTACTGAAATATTAGTCTTAGTAGGCATGAGGTTAATAGTCTCCAGATGCGTAACAAGATCATTGGAATCGTACAGGAGTAATCCCTCCCTTTGACCTTCTGCCTTCATGTCATACAACCGCCCTAAATAAAACACCCCTAACTTCTCAAAGTCCTGCATAATTTATACCCCTCTTTCTAACTTTAAATTGTAGGGGCGACATTTATGACGCCCCGACAGGTTGCCGCTCAAAGGAAATTATACAAGAATTTTTTACATAAGGCAAGAAAAAAAGAATTCTAAAACCTGTCCCCAAAAACCTGAAAAAGTGTTTGACAAAATCATTTTTACATGATATATTTTTAAATACGTAAGAAAGGGCATACGGTTACCTTCCCATATAGCACATCACGAGTTGCCAAGGTTAAAACTATAGAGGGTCGTAGTTAGGAGGAAACATGCAGTTCACAATTGAAACTGAACAGGAAACCGATGGTCGTTGGATCGCCGAGATCATAGAACTCCCCGGCGTAATGAAGTACGGAGGAAGCCGAGAGGAAGCCTTGGGACAAGCGGAGGCTCTTGCCTTGAGGGTGATAGCGGAAAGAATAGAAAAGGGCGAGCAACTTGCGGCTCCCATTACGATCTTGTTCAAAGCGGCATGAGCCACTGGTCCAGTACGCGAGCCCGGCAAGTCCTAAAGGCATTGGAGCGTATAGGATGGAAGGTCAAGAGGATCTCAGGGTCTCACCAGATACTTGCAAGGGAAGGGCATCCTGATTTCGTTTTTGCCTTTCATGATCGCGAAGAAATTGGTCCTCGGATGTTGGCTCGCATTGCAAAACACACGGGTCTCCAGCCTGAAGATTTGTGATGTCTAACAAGCTGATGAATCCAACCGGCCTCACGGATGGTATTATGATAAAAGAATTGGATGCGGTTGTGTTAACTCGGAATGCACCTGAATATGGGTTGGAGGCTGGCGACATCGGAGCCGTTGTACACTGCTATCGGAGTGGCAAGGCACTTGAAGTCGAGTTTGTGACGGGTGAGGGGGGAACTGCTGCTGTTGTGACTCTCAGTACTGGCGATGTCAGGGCAATGAGAGGAAAGGAAATTCTCCACGTACGCGAACTGAAGGCTGCATAACATCAAGCATCAGTATTTTCTTAACTGCTTCGCAACTTTTTAATTGGTTTAAATATGTGTAGTAGTTAGACTGCAAAACTTACAGTGTTTGCAAATTTTGTTCGGTAGTCTAATACATGTTAGGCGGAATTTAAAATTCGGAAGAGGCGAAAACATGAATCAAGAATTGGCAAATGTTATAAAAATATATTCAACAGGGAGTCATAAAGAATTGAGTAGTTATTTAATAGGCAAATCAAAAGATACGCTTATTGGAACGCTTGTTGATTTATTAACGATGTATATAAATGATAAAAATTCATCAACAATCAGAGAATTTATAACAGTTACTTTAGCGGGATATGAACATAAAGAAAGTAAAATAGGTTACAATGGTTTTAAGCAAGATACATTTATTTCAGGAAAAACCCTAAAATGTGAAGCCAAACCTAAAAATTTTAATACCGAAGAGTCTGAAAAATATAAAAGAGGTGAAAGAAAATCAAGTCCCGCAAAATTAAATGGCGGTGGAAATTTTACAGACTATACTTCCTTAAGATTAGAGAAGGACAAACATGAAAAAGATTTAAATATGTTAGTAAGTGGATTCGTTGATGGCAAACTTATTTATATTATTGAGTTCCCTTTTACCTTTTCAGACTTTGTGAAAAATTTGGAAATGAAAATACAAAAATGGCAGAGGAAATTAAAAGGAAGCAAAAGCACAGAAGGGCAATTTCTAAGAAGTGCCGATTTTGATTACAAGGATTTTATTAAAAGTCCAAATTTAAGAATTGTATATCTTTTAAACAAAGATGAATTAACAAAATACGAACCATATATATCAAAAGTTTTTTATGAATTCTTAGAGGGAAAGGCAAATGAGTGAGAATGAATATTTGAATAAAATAGTTAAAGGAGATGCTTTAACTATTTTGAAAACCTTACCAGATGGAATTCTTGACTTGGGAGTAACATCTCCACCTTATAATAAAGGTGAGAATAAGAAGGGTTGGCTTGTTACAAATGTAAAATATTCAGGGGCTACAGATAAATTCCCAGAAGATTCATATCAAAAAAGTCAAATAGATGTTTTAAATGAAGTTTACAGAATTACAAGACCTGATGGTTCTTTCTTTTACAATCATAAAATCAGGTGGGAAAGAGGAGAAATGTTTCATCCTATGGATTGGCTAAGAAAAACAAAATGGACAATCAGACAAGAGATAATCTGGAATAGAATGATCGCAGCAAATATTAGAGGGTGGAGATTCTGGCAGGTAGAAGAAAGGGTATATTGGCTTTACAAACCAAAAGGAAAGGAATTAATAGGTGAAGAATTAAAACCTAAACATGCATTACAGACTTCAATCTGGCGTTTTCCACCCGAAAAGAAAAATACCCATCCTGCGCCTTTTCCTTTGGCATTACCTGTTAGGGTAATTTATTCTATTATGGATGAGAAAAAAGGGGTAATTATTGACCCTTATTGTGGAAGCGGGACAACATTAGTATCTGCAAAAATATTGGGGCATGCTTTCATAGGAATTGAAATTTCTGATGAATACGTCAAACTCGCTGAAGAAAGACTGAAAAATTATAGAAATGAGATTAAGTGTGCAAATGAAGAAATTGCAAAGCACGTTGTTGAAAAAACATTTAAGGAGAGAAAAGAAAAAGGTGAATTTACTGGTAAATATGGAAAACGAAATATTAAGACAGAAAATTCTCAAAACGTATTAGAATTGTTTGATTATGTTAAAATTTAAACTTCGCCTAACCAACGGTTGCAGCCGACATGTTAAATCGTGCGGCTGAACTGCATACCGTTAGGCAGAAATAAATTATAAAAATGGGTAGAAAAAGATCAATAATTTCTGGTATGACAGACTACACTGGCGTAGGTATAGAAGATATTATTAAACATTTAAGTGAATGGCGGGAAAATACCAACCATGCCATATCAAAATTAGAATCTTTGCTTTCTCAAGTAAAGGGTCATCGAGATAAATTATATCATCCAGATCAAATTGAAGGGTATATTATTTATTTTGTTGATTTGTTTAAACGTTATTCGGATGAACTCAATAGACTAATTAAGGAATTACCGCTATCCATTGAACAACGACATGTGGAAGCGCTGGGCCAACTATTCGATAGTAGTCAAAATGAAGAAAGAAAATGCACTGTTTTTAAGACAGATTTCATACAAGTCGAATTAAAGGATGAATCTTTGAGGCATTGTTTAATAGATCCGATATACGAAGAAACGAAAAGCGTAATCATAGATTACAGGGCTATCTCTAATGTTGTTGTTCGTATCAAAGCTTTAGTAGGTCTTTCAAATAACAATATTGATGCTCTTGAGTTGAAGCCAAATCTTTTCGGCATAGGCTTAAATTTCAATTATTTAATAAAAAAATTTAAGTATCTTTTTAGAAGGAAATAAATATGTCTAACCACTCACTCCAGTGGACTCGCCTACGGTGAGCCGCTGATTTCAGTTGGGTGGATAAATATTATGAATAAAATCGTCCTAATAATTGGTAACTCTACTTACCCGGGCTCACCCCTAAAGAATCCCGTGAATGATGCTAATGCTGTCCAAGAAAGATTGGTCAAACTTGGCTTTAAGACATTTAAACAAACAGATGCGACAAATAAGAGAATGGAAGAAGGGCTAAATGAGTTTTCTTCACATCTTAATGATAGTGAAGTTGCTCTTTTCTTTTTTGCAGGTCATGGGATGCAGATAGAGGGAAAAAATTACCTAACCGCTATAGATACTAATTTCGATAAAGAAATTGACGCCAAGTATTCTTCGCTACCTTTGGATAAAGTGATAGAAATTATGGAAAGAGGCACAAATAAGACGAATATTATTATGTTAGATGCGTGCCGAAATAACCCATACGAGCGCAGATGGCGTGGAGCAGATTCAAGAGGACTAGCACCAGTATATGCCCCAAAAGGAATGATAATCGGATACGCTACATCCCCAGGTCAAGTTGCATACGATGGTGATGGCCAAAACGGAGCTTACACAGATGCGTTCCTCAAGCATGTGTCCACGCCAGACATTACTATTGAAGACTTGTTTAAGAGGGTAAGAAATACCTTAAGCTCATCTACTCGCGGTCACCAAATATCATGGGAGCACACTTCTCTTATGGGTGATTTTTATTTCAACTATTCTTTTGTCACCGAAGAATTGTTGCCAGAATACAGTGAAACTGCATTAGCAGATTCCGGCTTTAAGCCACGCTCATCTGATATTGCACGTGAAATAATTGATGGACTCAAGAGCTATAATTGGTACGTACAGAATCCATCAATCTCCAAGATTAATCAAAGCAATCTAGAACAATTAACTAAAGATGAAATATTTGTTTTGGGAAGAAACATATATCAAGCAGCATGTGGCTCTGCTCAAAAGGCAGTGTTGTATTTGGATAATTTGCAAGGCAATCTCAGCAAAACAAACGAAAGTATAAGTTTTCATTTGCTTAATGGATTATTGTTTGAGGTTTATTTTGACTCAACAGGAAGTTTTAGGACACGAACAAAAGCAGACATGATTGACAATGTTTTTCAAATTGAAGAATCCGATCAATTCAAAGAGTCATTTAAATTCATTCAGCAAGCTCTTAAACCGTATTTTAAAAACCTCTTTTATATCCCTTCATCTGCCAGAGGCATTAGTATTGATGTGTCTTGTATCGAATTTGAAAAAGACAATAAAGCAATAGACGGTGTCTTCTTCGAGGGAGACAATGTTCTTTATGATGACTCAGGAAATGAGTATTTTGATCCAGAAAAAGATGACTTCCTAAGAAAAACAAAAAAGGATGAATTGAAAGAAGAACTCTCTAAGGCGTTAATTACACCAAGATACCGCCTTAAAATAAATTTTTTGAACCTAGAAGACGAAAGAGAAACCGTATTAGCGCCATACCGAATGAACATTAAAAGATTAGCAAAATAAGTGCCCAATCGGTTCAAGAAGGACTGGCAAATCCGCTACGCTCCTTTGCCAGCCTCTTAACCGCAATGTTGGGTATTGAAACGAGGAGCAAGATAGTGAACAAGTGCTTTTGGTTAGTTGGCGTTGTAGTTCTGGTTGCTCTTGTAGGGTGCGTTCCTTCTCTCCATCCGCTTTACACAGACGAGGACTTGGTTTTTGATCCCGCCATTGTGGGCGAGTGGTCAGAAAAAAACTTTGAGGAAAGATGGATTTTCACGAAGAGCAATGAGAAAGAATACCGCCTTCTTTATATAGATGCCGATGGGAAAGAGGGGAAGTTCGTAGTCCACCTGGTGAAAGTAGAAGGACGCCTGTTTCTTGACCTCTTTCCGGAGAACCCTGATCTAAAAGAGAATGATTTCTACAAAGGGCACCTATTACCAATCCACACATTTATACGGATTGAACAAATCGAACCGACTCTGCGGATGGCGATGCTCAACTATGATTGGATCAAGAAATTCCTGCAAGATCATCCTGATGCTATTCAGCACGAGAAAATAGACGATGGTCTCTTGCTCACAGGAAAACCGAAAGAGTTACAAATCTTCCTGATCAAGCACGAAAAGACCAAGGATGCTTTTGGTGATTTCAGTGACATGGTGCGAAAAGTAAGTGAGATTAAAAAATAACTCAGCCATTGCGTGGGGCAGATACGGACAGGCCGTACAGATGAGATTCTCGTTATGTCTAAAAATATTAAAATAATTATTCTATTACCCTTAATTTTTCTTGTTGGCTGTGCAACGCTTGAATCTGGGTTAGAAAAGAAAAAATTAGAAGGGGGGAAACAAAATTACAATTTTGATTTATCCACGACCCCTAAAACAGGCATTCTTCTAATCTATGCTATTCCACCCAGTCAGCAGATTGCAATTAATAATTATGGCATTAAAATTGATGATAGAGATATAATTACAATATTTAAATACAGCAGTACAAGAATTATCATAGATACAGGATCTCATAAATTAGAAATTTTTGCTTTACCAAAAATATGGAAGGGTATTTATGGAGATGTTTTTGGTAAACTCACCACAAAACAAATATTAATTGAAGAAAGTAAAAGTGTTGCATTTGAATATACAGGCCCATATTGGATGTGGGCAGAAGGTAAATTAAAAGAAATAAATAAAGATTAAAACATAACATCTCATCCCATACGGTCAAAAATCTGCGCTTTTTTGGCAGGTGAATTCGTGATATACTGAAATTTGAGGTTTCACTTGACAAGGAAGGCAATTACGTATATACTGTGGGTGTAAAATGAAAGGGACTTACATTGAGTCTCCAATTTGAATGGGATGAAGACAAGAACCGAAAAAATATACGAAAACACGGCATCTCTTTTGAAGAAGCACAAACTGTATTCTTTGATGAAAACGCTAATCAATACTTTGATCCAGATCATTCCACCGATGAGGATCGCTTCATCATGCTAGGTATGAGCTACAAGCTGAGGGTAATTGTTGTATGTCATTCTTATCGCAAGCGGGAAGCCATTATCCGGATAATATCGGCCAGAAAAGCAGACAAAGATGAACAAAACAATTATTGGAGATGAGGCTATGAGAAAGCACTATGACTTTGCACGGATGAAGGGTCAAAAGAACCCTTATATCAAATACTTGAGACAACCCATTACGATCCGACTTGATAAGGACACGGTTACATATTTCAAGGCACTATCTACTGAGTCGGGATTACCCTATCAAAATCTGATCAATCTCTACTTGCGTGATTGTGCCATGCATCATCGGAAACTGCAGATGAAATGGGCGTCATGAAAAGCGGAATCAGAGAAAGGATGTTACGGGTAAGCACAGAAAAAATTCCTTGCACTTATAAGAATTTGTGATATAATTGGTTACGTGAAGTTACATGTCCATGCCATATCTGTTCATCTTCCGGCCGGGTTATTTCCTGCTGCAGCAATCTTTCTTATCCTGTATCTAATTACAGGTAATGCCTCATTTGAAATTACCTCATTTTTTCTTCTTTTAATAGCATTCATCGGGACGCTCATTGGTTTTATAAGCGGATTATATGATAGACTGAAACATTGGACTCACTGGGCACCTATATTTGTCAGAAAGACGAGCCTTTCTGTCCTTCTATTAATATTTGGGGGCTTATGTGTCTTGTGGCGCGGCCTTATATGGGTAGAGACTCTAACGGCACGTTTCAGTTTATGTTCATTGAGTTGGTACAAAAGAGGAGAATCTCTCTATATATTAATAACTATCATTATCCTGCCAGTCTTGACAATTCTATTGGTCTATTATGGATTGCTCCTGAGTTACGGTAAATTCGGCGGGAGGGCATCGTATGGCAAGCCTATTCTTTATCAACCAAAGGAAGAAGAGGGTGCAGAAGAGAATACATTAGATATGTAACGGAGACATAGTAGCGGAGACCTTTAGGTCTCCAATGGAAGCCTAAAGGCTTCCCTTACAAGTCTCCAGATATGGAAGGCTAAAGCCTTCCGTTACAACAGGAGGTCTTTAATGATTGATTTTAGTCTGAGTCCGGAACAGCTTAAACTTCAGGAAAAGGCACGTGAATTTGCAAAAAATGAAATTGCCCCAAAGGCTGCCTATCATGATAAGACTGGTGAGTTTCCGAGGGATATATGCCGCAAGGCATGGGAACTCGGGTTGATGAACACCCATGTCCCAAAGGAATACGGCGGATTGGGTCTTGGAGTTCTGGAGGGATGCATAGTTGCCGAGGAGATTGGTGCGGGTTGTACCGGCATAGGCACAGCCATGGAGGCAAACAGCCTGGCAGAGGCACCTATTATAGTGGCTGGCAATGATGACCAGAAGAAGAGGTTCCTCACTACCTTATGTAAAAATTTTGGATTCGCTGCCTATGCCGTAACAGAGCCTGAGGCAGGTTCAGACGTGGCGAGGATACAGACCTCGGCAAAAAAGACAGGGGATGACTACGTCTTGAACGGGACCAAGTGGTGGATTACTGATGGCGGGGTCGCCAGTTGGTATTTTGTATTAGCGAATACAGACCCTGGTAAAGGGTATCAGTCACTGAGTGGATTTATAGTCCCGGCAGATACGCCTGGGATTGTGAGAGGACCAAAGGAACAGAATATGGGTCAGCATGCATCCAATACCGTGCGTGTTACGTTTGAGGATGTCCAGGTGGCAAAAGAGAACCTTTTGGGAAAGGAAGGCGAGGGATTCAGAATTGCAATGGCTGCCTTTGACCATACCAGGCCAATGGTCTCGGCTGCTGCGGTAGGGCTGGCGCGCACTGCAATGGAACACGCCTTAAATTATTCCAGAAAGAGGAAGGCTTTTGGCAGGAGTATACTTTCATACGAGGGTATAAGTTTTAAGATAGCAGATATGGCAATGGACATAGACGCTGCGCGGTTTCTTGTATGGCATGCCGCATGGCTTATTGACCATGGGATAAAGAATACAAAGCAGGCGGCGTTTGCCAAGGCATTTGCAGCAGATATGGTTATGCGCGTTACTACGGATGCAGTCCAGTGTTTTGGCGGGTATGGTTATTCACAGGAATATCCTGTGGAAAAATTGATGCGTGATGCGAAGATTTATCAGATATACGAAGGGACAAGCCAGATACAGAGGACGATTATTACTGCGGAGTTATTGAGAGGAAGATGATAAAGAGAATCATTGATAATATTAGAAAGCGGTTGTATGGCAGAATATTTGTCTGCCCGGTGTGCCATTTCAAGATGACCCAGGCAGATATAGAAAAAGGCGGGTTCGTCGTATGCCCTGTCTGCGGGGCAGTTTTGCAGGTTGTGGAATCGGCAGGGTTTATCTTTACTGTGGTCGTGGATATGGAGACGTATCGTCATCAATTAAGGATGCGGCTTCATCCTGTATCAGCCAGTTTTCCTTTAAGCCTTGTCCCTGCCTCTATTCTGTTGATATTCATCTATCTTTTAACAGGCAATCCATTATTTGAGCAGGGTGCATATTATTCTCTCATAGGCGGTGTAGGGACCTCATTTCTCGGGCTTGGTTCAGGGCTCTATGACTGGTTTAGACGCTTCAGTAAACGCAGATACTTCATCATTCGTTCCAAGATATGTCTTTCTATAGCGTTCCTCGTGATTGGCATTAGTTGTCTAATCTGGCGGACCCTCAATCCCGGTGTAGTAATAGATCCTCACCTTTACAGATGGATTTATATCCTTGGCGTCCTTCTGCTCGTGCCAATCGGGATAACCCTTGGCCATCTTGGCGGAAACATGGTATATGGTGAATAAATGGTAAAGTCTATCAAGGAAAAACTTAATGAACTATTGATAGAGAGCAATCTGGTTACGAAGGAACAATTAGATAAAGCCATTGAAGAGCAGAAGAAAAGGGGCGGGGGGAATTTGAGCAGGCTCCTCATAGAGCAGGGTTCTATTACTGAAAATGACCTTATGGCATTGTTGAGCCAGGAGACTGATATACCCATTATCAACCTTTCAAGGTATAAGATAGACCAGAATGTTGCAAGGATTGTGCCTGAACGCATGGCAAGGCATTACCGGCTCATTCCGATTTCCAGATTAGGTAATATTATTACGGTTGCAACAGCCGACCCGCTTAACATATTAGCGATAGACGATATCAGGCTTTTGACAAATTACGAGATAAAACCCGTAATAAGCACTGACAAAGAGATACTTAAAGCCATAGATAAATGTTTTGTCTCTGAGGCAGGAACTCTTGAAACCATTTTAAAAGAGTCTAATGAAGAATATGTGGTAAGCACTGTTGAGGAGGAGAGGTTTGAAGTAGGAGAGGTTGAGAAAGAAAGCCAGAAGGCTCCGATAATAAAGATGGTTGACTTATTATTATCAGAGTCACTGAAAAGAAGGGCAAGCGATATACATATTGAGCCGTATGAAAATAAACTCAGGATACGTTACAGGGTTGACGGTGCATTGCAGGAGGCATTTGTATTGCCAAAGACTCACCAGAACGCAATCCTGGCGAGGCTAAAAATTATGTCTGGTATGGACATTACTGAGGCACGCCTGCCGCAGGACGGCAGGTTTAAGGTAAAATTAGAAGAGAGGGAGGTGGATTTCAGGGTCTCGGTTCTTCCCATAACGCATGGCGGCAAGGTGGTCTTAAGGGCGCTTGATAAGTCAAGTTTGTCCATAGGGCTTGATAGGCTTGGGTTCTCTCCAAATTCACTTAAACTATTTAAAGAGGCTATAGCAAAACCGTATGGTATGATACTCATAACAGGTCCCACCGGCAGCGGCAAGTCCACCACACTCTATTCTATAATTAATCAATTAAATACACAGGACAGAAATATAATGACGGTTGAGGACCCGGTGGAATATCTGGTAGAGGGTATTACCCAGGTGCAGGTCCAGCAGGAGATAGGACTCACGTTTGCAAATGGTTTAAGGTCTATCTTAAGGCAGAGTCCTGATATAATCTTAGTTGGGGAGATAAGGGATTTTGAAACGGCTGATATTGCCATCAAGGCGTCTCTGACTGGACAGTTGGTATTCAGTACGCTGCATACCAATGATGCCCCCGGGGCAGTGACCAGGCTGGTAGATATGGGTATAGAACCATTCCTTATCGCATCCTCGGTAATAATGGTTGCGGCACAGAGGCTGTGCAGGAAGATTTGCCCGAATTGCAAAGAACCTGCTGATATTCCTGAATCAGAATTGAAGGAATTAGGAATAGGAGACGGAAAGAATAGAGCGTTCTATCATGGCAGGGGATGTCCTCAATGCAGGCTCACAGGTTACTATGGACGTATGGGGGCCTCGGAGATTTTTGTCCCGGATGATGCCATAAGGGACATGATTATAAATCGTTCTTCAAGCCATGAACTCAAAACCTATGCTGTCCAGCATGGTATGAAGACGCTGCGTGATGATGCGGTAGAGAAATTTGTCTCCGGGCTTACCACGCTGGAAGAGATATTGCGCATAACCTCAGAGGAGTAACAGAATATGCCAGTATATACATATAAGGCAAAGGACATAACCGGAAAGACTGTCCAGGCTACTTTAGAGGCCCAGGGGCAGGCTTTCGTGGTAGATGCGATTCGTAAAAAAGGACTCACCATTATCTCAATTGAAGAGAGTGTAGAGAAAAAAAAGAAGGGTATTTCATTTGCCGTTAAGAAGAAAATAAAGGTAGATGACCTGGTTGTATTTGCCAGGCAGCTTGCCACGATGATAGACGCAGGGATACCTCTGGTGCAGGGGTTAGACATATTAAGTGAACAGATAGAGCATAAGGAGTTCAGAAATATTGTATCCAGGGTGAGGAATGACGTAGAGACAGGGAGTACGCTTTCAGAGGCTATTGGCCGGCACCCAAAGGTCTTTTCACAGTTGTTTATAAATATGGTCAAGGCAGGTGAATCCAGCGGTATGCTGGATGATATCATGGACAGGCTTGCCGGTTATTTAGAAAAATCAAGTGCACTCCAGCGAAAGATTAGCTCTGCCCTTGTCTATCCTGCAGTGGTAATATGTATGGCGTTTCTGATTACATTAATATTATTGCTTAAGGTTATACCCACTTTTAAAGAAATCTTTGCAGGATTTGGAGCTAAATTGCCTGCCCCTACGCTTGTCCTTATTACAATAAGCGATGCATTGAGAAGTTACTTCCTGCTATTATTGGGTGTGGCAGTGGTTCTGGGATTTCTTATTTCAAGATATGTCAGGACAGAGAAAGGCAGATTGAAATATGACCAGTTGATGCTTGACCTGCCTGTTTTCGGGATATTGTTCAAAAAGGTTGCAGTTAGCAAATTTACGAGGACGCTTTCAACATTGATAAAAAGCGGCGTATCCATATTGGCGGCATTAGAGATAGTAGGAAAGACTGCCGGGAATAAGGTGGTAGAGAATGCAGTAACTGACGTCCGTGCAAGTATTCGTGAAGGCGAAAATATAGCGACCCCGCTTGCCAAAAGCGGCGTATTCCCGCCGATGGTGGTGAGGATGATATCCGTAGGTGAGCAGACAGGGGAACTGGAAAAGATGCTGGAAAAGATATCAGATTTCTATGATGAACAGGTGGATAGTGCCGTAGCAGGACTTACTTCTATGATAGAGCCTTTGATTATCGCTTTTCTCGGCATCGTTATAGGCTCTATTGTAATCGCCATGTTTATGCCAATATTCAAGATGTCAGATATTGTAAATATGTAATGTCAACTTATGCCTGATATAAGATACCGTAGAATAAAGTGGCTGACGTATTTAAGGCTTATTATCACCACCCTCACCTTAGTATCAGGTGCACTGGTCCTGCAGATTAGTGCAGTCACATTCTATATATTTATAAGCCTCATCTGTTTCCTTACAATAATCTACCTATTAATGCTGCGGGTTGCAAGGCTTCTCAACTTTCTGGCCTATCTTCAGATACTCATAGATGTTATACTCATTACGTTTATGGTCCATTACTCCGGAGGTATAGAGAGCAGCCTCGTAATGTTTTATATACTGCCCATAGCATATTCCGGTACTATACTCTCTTCAAGGGCAAGTACTGTAACGACTGTCACAGCAAGCCTGTTATATTCTATGATGGTGGCTCTTGAGTTCTTTCGTATTATCCCGCGGCTATCCTCAGGTGGTGATATTGATATCTACAATAACGGCTTTCTTGTAGTATATCTATTGTATATCAGGATTACCATATTCGGATTGGTGAGTTTTTTGCACAGTTACCTGCTCAGGGGACTCAAGGAACGCAGTGCCGAGGTGGTATCCTTAAGGAGGCTGAATGAGTGCATACTCAAAAATATGGGCAGCGGACTTATCGCTACTAATAAGAATGATGCCATCATATACATGAACCAGGCAGCAGAGATGATTTTAGGGTGCGAGATAAAGGATGTCTGGGAATCCAATATAAGCAGCCTTTTCGGCGAAGGAGCAGTTGACATTTCCCATCAATTTGCGCATAAGGAAATAAAATTCAATAAGGAAAACGGTAAGGTGATACCGATAGGATATAATGTCTCAGAATTAAAGGATGAGGATGGGAATGGACGTGGCAAGGTATTTGTCTTCAGAGACCTGACTGTTATAAAGGATATGGAAGAGCGAATAAGGAGGCAGGAGCGGTTCTCAGCCGTGGGCGAGATGGCTACAGGGCTTGCCCATGAGATTCGTAATCCACTGGCATCAATAAGCGGTTCGGTAGAGATGCTCAGGAATGATTGTTTAAATAAGGAGACAGAACATTCAAAATTAATGGATATTATCCTGAAAGAGACTGATAGACTTAACGGAATAGTATCAGGGTTCCTGGATTTCGCCAGGTCAAGACCGGTTAAGTTAGGCGTCCATAATCTGAATGAAATCCTGAACGAATGTATAATGCTGATTAAAAATGATAAACAATTTAACCAGAAAGTAAATATAATTTATTCCTATAAAGATGGGACACATCCGCCTTGGGTGGACGACGAACTTACCTCTTACGTAGATGCCGAGGAGATAAAGCAGGTTTTTCTCAATATACTTATCAATGCATGTGATGCTATGCCTGACGGAGGTAATCTAACCGTTACTACATATTTAGAGAATTTGCCTCATCAAGGTGAATTTGTGGGTGTGAGTTTCAGTGACACAGGATGCGGGATTAGAAATGAGGATTTGAAGAGAATCTTTGAGCCTTTCAGGACTACAAAATATAAAGGCATAGGGATAGGGCTTGCCATTGCAAACCGCATTGTCCAGAACCATAATGGGTCAATAGACGTAGAGAGTGAATTTGGCAGGGGAAGCAAATTTATAGTTCGTCTTCCGAGGTATAAAAAGTGACAAGAAGACTACTGATAGTAGATGATGAAGAGAGCATGCTTGAATTCCTTGAAATTCTATTTTCAAAGGAAGGTTATGAGGTCTTTTGTGCCAGAGACGGTGCAAAGGCAATAGAGATTATTAAAGGAGAACCTGTTGATCTGGTCATTGCCGATATAAAGATGTCGCCTATGGGCGGGATAGAACTTCTAAGGAAAATAAGAGAGGAGTCAGGAGACGTCACAGTTATCATGATGACCGCATATTCCTCTATAGAGAATGCTATAGACTGTATTAAAGAGGGTGCTTATGATTATATTGAAAAGCCGTTCAAGGTGGATATAATCAAGCGCAGAGTGGAAAAGGCACTGAAGGAGAGGGCTATAGTAGAAGAGAATAGATTCCTGCGTCAGGAACTTGAGAGAAAGACAGGTTTTGATGAAATAATCGGAAATAGCCCGCCTATGCAGAAACTCTTTGAATTGATAAATCGCATCGCTCCTACTGAAAGCACTATCTTGATTCAAGGGGAAAGCGGAACCGGCAAGGAATTAGTGGCAAGGGCTATTCACAGGAAGAGTAGCAGAAGTCAAGGGCCTTTTGTACCTATAGATTGCGGCGGACTGCCTGAGACTCTTTTAGAGAGTGAACTATTTGGACATGTCAAAGGGGCATTTACAGACGCCAGGGAATCAAAGAAAGGATTGTTTGAGGTGGCTGATAAAGGCTCATTATTCTTAGACGAAGTTGGAGAAGTGAGCCCTGGTATCCAGGTGAAACTATTAAGGACATTAGAAGAGAAGGAACTCAGACCTCTCGGTGCTACCTCTACTACTAAGGTTGATATACGGCTAATAGCAGCTACTAACAGGGATTTGTCAGAGGCTGTTAAAACGGGCAAATTTCGTGAAGACCTCTTTTATAGGTTGAACGTAGTCCCTATTGTGCTGCCGCCGCTCCGTGATAGAAAAGAAGATATACCTTTGTTGATAAATCATTTTTTGAAAAAACATACCGGCCTTTTGAAAAAACCAATGAAACGTGTATCAAGTGAGACAATGGAACTATTTATGAACTATTCGTGGCCAGGCAATGTTAGAGAGTTAGAGAATACTATAGAACGCATTGTAGCGTTGAAAGATGAGGAAGAGATTAAGATTGATGATATTGATGAAATGATATTAAAACATGGAGTAAGGGAAAACTTTATTATTCCCATATCAGGTAAAGGGGTTGATTTTCTCAAGGTTACTCAAAATACAGAGCGAGAACTTATTATCAGTGCCCTAAAAGAATGTGAGGGCTCTCATACAAAGGCTGCTAAGATATTGAATATAAAGGTTCGGTCGTTGAGATACCTGATTGAGAAATATAAGTTAAACTACCAAAATTTGTAACTATAAATGACAAAGTTACAAAATTTGTCACTTTTGCTTGTCTAAGCCATCCTGCCCAAAACCTATCCTAATAATCTTTAGTCTTTATTTATAAATAAGTTATAAACTTAGTATATCTATTTTGTTGCTTTGGCATGAAAATTGCTACTATATAAAATGTAAAATGTAGCGGTCGCCCGTCCGCCTAGGCGGAGATTTATCCGACGACCTAAAAAGAAAGGAGGGAAGGTATATGATGAAGTTAAGGAAGAGCAAGAAGGGCTTTACATTGGTTGAGATAATGATTGTAGTAGCAATAATCGGGTTATTAGCAGCCATTGCTATCCCGAACTTTGTCCAGAATAGAGGCAAGGCACAGGCAAGGACATGCATAGCCAATCTGAAGCAGATTGAGGGTGCGGCACAGCAGTACTTATTGGACAGTAACAACAATGACGTTACTAATGCGACCATGGTTAGACTTGTTCCGAACTGGCTTGCAAGGACACCATCTTGTCCTGCAGGGGGTACCTATACTCCGACTGTTAGTCCCCCAACTTGTGTTACCAGTGGCTCTACCACTTCAAGCGGTGGCGTGAGTCACGCATTACAATAAAAAAGGTCTACTGCAAGAGCATAAAGGGACATTCGTATAAAACGGGTGTCCCTATTTTTTTTAAATTTGCAAAAATTTTCTAATTATGGTATACTTTAAATATGAAAAAAGGTTTTACCCTTGTAGAAATCATGATAGTGGTTGGAATAATAGCCGTAATAGCGAGTATTGCAATACCGAGTTTTATAAATGCCGGGGCAAAGGCGCGTAAGAATGGCTGCATAGCAAACTTGAGCCAGATTAATGCTGCCAAGGAGCAATATGCTATGGATTATAGCCTTCAGAATGGGGCATCTGTCACAGAGGCACAGATAAACGGCTATTTAGGTTCTATTGTTCCTGCCTGTCCAGGTGCAGGGACATACACCTACGGGACAATAGGGACATACCCGACTTGTACCTTGAACTCACAGGGGCATACGATTGAGTGAGTATGAGATATGCTTAATAAAAAAGGCGTAACATTTATTGAGATTATGATTTCGGCGTTAATCCTGTCACTTTCTATAGGCGGGATGTTGACGGCATTTGTTATGGGCAGGGTCAGCGTTGCGAAGGCAAAACACAGGATAGAGGCGTTCAATCTCATTCAGGAGAAGGTGGAAATTATAAGGGATACGACTTACTCCTCTATTGCAAGTGAGTCATCTACGCCTGTTACTATTGACAATGCTGGGACCGTCTCAACTACTGATGACCTTATAGGACAGAGGAGTGTTAATGTAAACGAAGTTGTAGCAAGTGGATATAAAGAGGTAACAGTTACCATTACATGGACAGAGCACAAATGGGGCGGGAGTAATCAGGTAAGTGAGAACGTAGTTACGGTAGTAAGCCAATGAAAAAAGCTGAAGGTTTTACTATTCCGGAGATTATGATGGGCATGGTTATCATGCTCCTTGTGATGGGTGCTGTCTTAACCATATATAACATGTCACAGGTATCATGGACAGAGGGTAATGCACAGATAGGTATTGAGCGTGATGCCAGTATAGCAATGGGAAAGATGCTCAGGGGAATTAGCGGGGTTTATGGCATAATGGACGCAAAATCTGTTAATACGCCAAATTCTACACCGCCTAATATAGACAATACCGTGGTATTTACCGGCGTGGATAATGTCAACAGGAGTTTTTATCTGAGTAATGGAGAACTCTGGTATGACCCTAATACGTCAACATCTGGTGGTGAATCCCGCATAGTCAAGAATGTAAGCGGGTTAGAATTTATAAGAGGCAATGGTACTACCCAATACGGAAGTGAAGATAGGTTAGGCATAAAATTGGCATTACAGCAGATGGTGAAGAGTAAGGCGATGTCAGTTACTTTGTACACGGCTGTCAAGGTGAGGAATTAAGCAGGAGGAATGTCCTATGTTACGAAAATGAACAGAAAAGGGTTTGTCTTAATCATAGTAATGGCATTTGTGGTCATATTGGTTGTCTCTGCCGCCAGTTTTATAAAATTGAGTAATAACGAAATCAGGGCGACTATGCACCAGGGGGATTCCATGAAGGCGTTTTATATCGCTGAGGGCGGGATTGATAAGGCAAAGCAGGTTCTGTATAATTCGTTTAGAGATGTATTTATAGCAAGCGGCTGGGCAACCTCGTCCTTTACATGGTTTGATAATCCGAGTAATTATACTGGTGGACTCCCAACGAATGAAATACTCGGTGGAGGAAGATATACTGTAACTGTAACGTCCGTTACAACCCCTGGGACAGGACAACGTGACGTAGAGATGCTTTCCACTGCTACCGTCGGAAATGAAATAAGAAAAGTCCGTGGTACTGTCAGGTATGAACTTAGGGCGTCAGGCGTATTTGACTATGCCTATTTTATCAATAATTTTGGATGGTTCTATGGGGCAGGCATAACTGCACATGGAAATACCAGGTCTAATGGTAACTTTGCATTTAGCGGGAACCCAACTGTAAATGGTGATATATATGCGGCCATAAATACAGCACTCGGCGCTGCAGGGACAATAACAGGAAGCAGTAGAAATAATACCATCTCCTGGTATAGAAGCAATGCACCTGCCCAGGCAAGACCGACAAATCCTACCGCAACGAGTGAGGATTCAAATTCTAACGGGCTGCTTGACTCAGGAGAAGATACGAATATGAGCGGCCAACTTGATACCTATGCCTATGAACCCGGTTATAATGGAACAAGCACCCGTTACCAATATCAGCAGGTACTTGATATGCCTTATCTTGGAGACCTGCAAGATTATAGAAATATAGCAATTGCTGAAAATGGGCAAATAACCCAGGGTGGCGTTACTCTTGTTAATAATGTCTATTCAGGAACTGGTCCTGACAATGTTACCGGGACACCAGATGATGGCAGTATAGTTCTTACCGGTACAGTTTCTAATCCGATTGTCCTAAGTGGTCCTGTTGTGGTAAATGGAGACCTCTTGATAAAGGGAACGGTGCAGGGTCAGGGGACAATATATGCAGGTAGAAATATCCACGTACTGGATAACCTTACGTATGCCAATGGACCTGCATGGCCCAAGCCGGATACAAATCCCGCACAGACAGATACCACTAATAATTCAAGGGATTTTCTCGGACTCGCAGCAAAGGGAAATGTCGTGATTGGGAATTATACGAATACAGGCTGGCAATCTAACTGTTTAACCTACCTCAGGCCGCCTTTTACTCAAGCCTATACAACAGACGCCACAGATGCGCCATTGGGTTATGATTCTGACAATTATTCAGGAAATGGCTACCTGTTCAATGGCAACTATACGGTAAGTGATGGTGGAACAAAAGTTGGAGGCGCCTCAAGGAAATATTATGAATCATCCCTTGCAGATAGTACCATAACTTCTATAGGGGCATCAGTAAATGTTCAGAATGTAAATGCTGTTATTTATACAAACCATGTTATCACTGGAAAGTTAGGGGCATTTTCTGTAAACGGGGGTATGGTTTCTAGGGATGAGGCGATGGTCTATAGTGGAAGTATAAAGATGAATTATGATATAAGGGTACGTTCAAGAGGGGATGATTTTCACCTTCCGAGAGGACTTGAACCTCCCCGTGTTATAACATGGAGTCAAAATTAGATGAATGTCCTTAAGGTTTCTTTACTCATGGTAATCCTGTTTAATGGATTCTCTTATGCCATGATGCCGGATGATGTTGACCCAGAGGATATGAAATATATTGTCCAGCAGGAACGTGACAAGGCACTTGAAGAATACAATGAAATGGTGAAACAGAAGGAGTCCGAAAGAGTAGAATCTGCTAAGGATTTGAACCAAGGCGGGTCAGAAGATATTGTGAAGTCTCCGGGAACGGAGAAGATAGACAAGGGTTTGATAGGGACTGAAAAAGGCGTAAAAAAATTCTATGTAAAGCCAGATTTCTATTTTCTCTTATTATTATTCTGTGCGGGATTATATATAATTTTTAGCAAGGTATCTATTAAAATGAAAAGGGATGAAAAAGGGTTGGTCTTTGTCCTGGTAATGGCGTTTATGCTGCTCCTGGTTGTTATTGCTACCGGTTTTATAAAATTGAGCAATAACGAAATCAGGGCAACTGTGCGTCAAGGGGATTCTCTGAAGGCGCTATATATAGCTGAGGGCGGGTTCCAGCGGGCATTATATGATTTAAAACAGGATTTTGTAAACGGCGGAGGTTCGCCAAGCTGGAGTGATGGAAGTATTAATGCTTACGTTGTTGGCCCGGATGAGAATAATTTTTATACACTATATTCTAATTATCTTGGCGGCGGCAGTTACAGTGCTTCTCTTAAGAACGTCCTAAATGAAACAGATGAGATATGGGTGAGGTCCCAGGGGACTTATAATAATGTTACAAGGAAGGTTCAGGCTTATGTAAGGATAAAAAATATCTCTCCATGGAATAACGCAGTCTTTGCAGGGACAGGGGCGAGTGGTTCAGCTATAAGCGGGAATGTCTATCTACATGGTTCTGTCCATATCCTTGGCTCTGGTCTGGCTTCTACTGATACAGCCATTGACTTGAGCGGAACTGCCAGTATAGGGAATAATTATGAAGGTATGCCAGCGGATTTATCAAGCAGAATTCCTCCACTTCCTACAGTAACATTTAACGGTGAGACGGTTGGGAGTTTAAGTGCTGAGTTCAGGGTAAAGAATGGTAGGACAGACTTATCAGGTAGTGCTACAGTGGGACAGACTAACGTGTCAGGTAATAGTGTCAAGGAGACTATGGATGGGGTATATGTAGATGTTGGTCCATATGATGGAGATAACACACCTGGCACATATTATGATGGATTTGGAGGGACCCAGGGTCCTTCAAATGTCAATTCAGATAATGGGATTACAAACCCATATGACCTGGATGATATGGTCAGTTTTCCGAGTTTGAATGACCCGTATGGAGGTTATTCAACATATAGGGCATGGCTGGCAGATAATTCTTATTCCTTAAATGAAGATCTTATCTCAGGAAAGATTGACTCAAGCACAGGTAATTTCAGTTACGTAGGTGCTTATGGCAGCATCGCATGGAATAGTGCAAGCAGGATACTGACTATCAGTGGTGTTGTCCGGATAACAGATGGGAGTGATGCTGGCAGTGGAGGTGAATTGAAACTCGGAGAAAAGAATATGACGATTCAATATACAGGAAGAGGCTCTCTATTTAGTGAGGAATTTGAGGTCCATGGTGACCTTTTATCACAAGGGATATTCCCATCTACAGATGCCCTTGGACTTATAGCAGATGGAGATATAGAATTAGCCACTGGTGGAGGAGATTCCCAGCTCAAGATGATAGGGGCTTTCTATGCTGAGGGTGAGATTGAGAGCGCCAAGCAGAACGAAATCGCAGGGTCTTTCGTATCCAATTATTTCAGTTTAGGCAGTCAAGTACCAAAGATATACCAGGTTCCTGCATTGGCAAGCAGTATTAGTTCCATACCAGGATTTACAGGTTTGGGTGGAAGTGCAAATTATCTGATTACAACTACTAACTGGCAGGAGGCGTATTAGGGGTAATTTTGTTTGACTTTATCATAAAGTATGTTATAATTTATTTAAGGATAAAATGCAATGATTAAGAAGAAGGGAACATCTGCAGGGTTGGATATCGGGGATAGTTCTGTAAAACTCGTAGAACTTGCCCGGACGTCCGAGGGCATGGAACTTGCCGGTTTTGGTGTTGCACAAATCAATGGTAAGGGAAAGGATGCTGTAATAGATGCTATAAAAAGGGTTATTAAGGAAACCCCGGGCAGTATCCACAGGGTCAATGTGGCTGTATTTGGTGAATCTGTGATAGTCAGATACATAGACCTCCCGAGGATGACAAAGGCGGAACTGGCGAGTGCGATAAAATATGAGGCAGAACAGTATCTTCCGCTTAAGATGGAAGAAGTGAACTTTGATTTCTATCCATTGGAAGAAATACCCGGTAACAAGGTTAAGGTACTCCTTGTAGCTGCAAGGAAGGAACTGATAAATGAGCAGATTGATATAATAAAGAGTGCAGGGTTATTTCCCGGGGTTATTGACATAGACTCATTCTGTCTGATTAATTGTTTTGAGATGAACGGGCCAAAGGTATTGAACGAGGATACTGCAGCCCTTCTTCACATCGGTCATGGTGGGACAAGCGTGAATATACTGAAAGGCAGCATCCCTTACTTTACCAGGGACATATACATAGGCACAAGCCATATCACAGAGGATGGGGAACTCAGGGAAATAGGCGAGGAACCTCCTATAGCACTGAGTAATCTACTAAGTGAGGTCCGGCTCTGTTTTGACCATTATGAGAACCAGACTGAGAAGAACGTGGGTCTGATATATTTGAGCGGCGGCGGCACTACATTGAAAGGGTTAAGCCATGTGATTCATACCCAGTTAGGCGTAGAGGCTAAAGTATGGGACCCATTGACTAATATAAAAATAGACCATGGTAAATTTGATATGGATAAATTGAAAGAAGTTGGACCAATCCTGCCTGTAGGAATAGGATTGGCTCTAAGGTGATAAATTTATGATTGAAATAAATCTGCTGCCGGAATCCATGAGGAAAGAAAAGAAGGAATTGCCTAAGGAACTCCTTCTCTTTTTTATTGGGGGATTTCTCGTGGGCATTCTTATATTAGCATGGATTTTCTCGAGTATCCAGATTATCGTGGTTAATGGGAAACTATCCCGCCTTGAACGCGAATGGAAAGAGCTGCTCCCGATTACCGAAGAGACGTCTGCGTTAATGGAAAAGAAACAGCAGCTTGAGGAGAGAGTGACGATTATAGAGACCCTGACGAAGGGGAGACTCTTGTGGGCTAAGAAACTGAACCAACTCAGTAACCTTATTCCGGAAGGCGTATGGCTCTCCAGTATTTTACTTGAGAACAAGGTAGAGATGGTTCCTTCTAAACAGGCTGTAAAGGCAAAGGGTAAAGGAGGCAGTGACGAGACACAGGCACAAGCGCCTGTGTCTATGGAAAAGAAGGAAACTAAGATTTTAGTAATCAGAGGCAGCACGGTTTCATTAAAGAAAGGCGAGGAGATTGTAGATTTAGTAGGCGCCTTTATAAATAGGATGAAGGGAGACGAATCATTTTTCAAAGATTTCTCAAGTATAGAATTGGGACCTGGACAGAGGGGAGCGATAGGCGGGGTAGATATATGGAATTTTGAGTTAAGCCTGCCTTTTAGAAAAAATCCTTAATATGAATATAAAACCTATTAAAAAAGAATATATAATCTTGACTGGCTTAGTTATAGCCATCCTGTGGGCACTGTCTTACATGCTGGTGTTTAAGCCGATGGCAAGTTCATTGAAGGCTAAAAAGGCTGTAATTGAGAAGAAGATAGTGGAGATAAATAATGCTAAGTCTGCAAAGGCAAATTTAGATAAACTTAAGAGAGAACTTGCAGAGATTGAGAAGAAGGTAACTTATTATAAAGATAAACTCCCTGCAGAGAAAGAGATGCCTTCACTTCTGAAAGGGTTTACGGACATGGCAAATCAATGCAGGATAAAATTTATTACTATCCAGCCTCAAGACATGTATTCTCAAAGTCCTGCAGTGGCAGCCCCTTATATAGAAATCCCTATAACTATAAATCTAATATGCAGCTACCATGATTTAGGCAGGTTCATTAACATGATAGAGAATTCAGATAGATTCATGAAGGTTACAGACCTTACCATCAATACTAATCCTGACCCAATGGTCCACAATATCCGGTTGATAGTAAACATATTTGTGCTCAAGAAAAAATAATTTGCAATGCAGGAGAAATAGTGCTCGCAAAAGTCTTTTCCTATTCCACTCTCGGAATGGAGACATACTTGACAGAGATAGAGGTGGATGTTTCAAGCGGCCTGCCAACCGTAGTAATCGTAGGATTACCTGATACTGCTGTCCGGGAAAGTAAAGACCGCGTCAAGTCTGCCATTAAGAACAGCCGGTTTGACTACCCTGTAAGCAGAATCACGGTTAATCTTGCCCCTGCCGATGTCCGGAAAGAAGGACCAAGTTTTGACCTGCCAATAGCCCTCGGGATATTAGCCGCCACATCCCAGATTAAAGAAGGTTCGTTAAAAGAGTATATAATATTGGGAGAACTCGCTCTTGACGGCAGCGTCCGGACTACCCGCGGCGCCTTGCCCATCGCTTTGAGCATGAAGGGCTCTCATATAAAGAAATTTATTTTACCGGAGGAAAATGCCTCTGAGGCTGCTATTGTTGAAGATATTGAGGTCTATCCTGTCCAGACATTAGCCCAGGCAATAGAGTTTATTAATGAAGGGTCTTCCATACCGCGCCACAGGGTTAATCCGGAAGATATGTTTAAAGGTGCGTCAAATTATGACGTTGATTTTTCTGAAGTAAAAGGTCAGGAACATGCTAAGCGGGCTTTAGAGATTGCTGCAGCAGGGTATCATAACTTGTTAATGATTGGCCCGCCTGGCAGCGGGAAGAGTATGCTTGCAAAGAGGCTCCTTACGATATTGCCTGACATAACGCTTGAGGAGGCGTTAGAAACCACAAAGATTTATAGCGTTGCGGGTTTACTTTCGTCTAAAGAATCCCTGGTCACTAACAGGCCTTTCAGGAATTCACATCATACGGCATCAGACATTTCCATAGTGGGTGGCGGGACGATACCGAGGCCTGGCGAGGTGAGCCTTGCCCACAATGGGGTATTATTCTTTGATGAACTTCCGGAATTTCACAGGGATACGTTAGAGGCGCTCAGACAGCCGCTTGAAGATGGATATGTGACGATTTCAAGGATAAGCAAATCCCTCAGGTTCCCGAGCAGGTTTCTCTTTATTGCTACGATGAATCCGTGCCCATGCGGTTTTTTCGGTTCTTCAAAGGAATGCCATTGTAATCCTTATCAGATACAGAAATACAGGGAGAAGATATCAGGGCCGTTATTAGACAGGATTGATATACACATTGAGGTCCCGGCACTTAAATACAGGGAACTTACAGGAAAGGATGATGGTGAAAGTTCTAAGGACATAAAGGAACGCGTGGAAAAATCCCGCGGCTTCCAGATTCAAAGATTTAAAGATACAGGGATATATTTTAACTCCCAGATGAATCACAGGATGATAAAGAAATCTTGTTCCCTTAATGATGAGACTAAGAATCTGCTAAAGGCCGCCATAGATGAATTGGGTATTTCTGCGAGGGCGTATGATAAGATCCTTAAAGTAGCAAGGACTATTGCTGACCTGGCTGGTTCCGAATCAATCAGGGAAGAAGATATTTCTGAGGCTATACAATATCGCACCCTCGACAGGAATATTCTGTTCTAAGATCTCAAAACCCGCATAATATGTATTACCCTGATAAGAAAACATTCAAAGAATTATCTAAAGAAGGCTTGATGGTGCCTGTTTATAAGGAGTTAAATGCTAAAGGGGACTGTCCCTGTTCTGGGACTGTCCCCGAACCTTCTGAAATATTTGAGAGGCTGAATCCAGGCAAGAACAGTTTTCTTCTTGAGAGCGCCAGGGTTCATCCAAAGACAGGGAGATATTCATTTATAGGCTTTGATCCATTTATGGTATTCAGGAGCAAGGATAGATGTATAGAGATTGTAAGAAGAGACGGAAATACTGAGCGGCTTGAAGGAAACCCTGTATTAGAATTGCGGCGGCTCTTTAATAACCTGCATTCTGTCCGCTTAGATGGCTTGCCAAATTGGACAGGCGGGGCCGTAGGATATTTTGGATACGATATCAGACACTTCTTTGGAAGCCTTCCGAGAATAGCAGAGGATGACCTTGAAATACCTGACATAAATCTTCTATTTGTTGATACCATCATTGCATTTGACCATATTAAGGGCAGTGTCAAGGTTATTTCAAACGCCAAGGGTATTGAGGATACTGACAAATCTTACGACGAAGCCGTTGATAAGATTGAAAGGGTTGTTGCAAGGTTAAGGGAAGGTAATAATTTAGAGTGTACAGGAATTTCAAAATATTGTAGTTGCCCCGACGTTACGTCGGGGCTTAATTTAACATCTATTAAATCCAACTTTACCGAAGAAGGATTCTGTAAAATAGTAAAAAAGGCAAAGGAATATATCGCGTCAGGCGATATATTCCAAGCCAATCTATCACAGAGGTTTTCTATTCCCTGTGAGCATGACCCGTTTGTCTTATATAAGGCACTGAGGAATATCAATCCATCGCCTTTTGCGGCTTATCTTGACTTAGGCGATTTACAGATTGTGAGTTCATCACCTGAGAGGCTGTTGAAGTTAGAAGGCAGGGATGTCCAGACCCGTCCGATAGCAGGAACGAGGCCGAGGGGTAAGACCGATGAAGAAGACAGGAGATTGTCTAACGAATTAATACTTAATGAAAAAGAGAGGGCAGAACACATAATGCTCGTTGATTTGGAAAGGAATGACTTGGGCAGGGTATGTGAATATGGGAGTGTATTGGTAGATGAATTCCTTGTGCTTGAGGAATATTCCCATGTCTTCCATATAGTGTCCAATGTAGTAGGCAAGATGAGACACGGTATGGACTGTTTTGACCTGTTGAGGGCAGGTTTTCCCGGCGGAACCATAACAGGCTGTCCCAAGGTCCGGTGTATGGAAATCATTGACGAGTTAGAACCCGTAACCAGGAATATCTATACAGGTTCAATAGGATATCTAAGTTTCAATGGAGACATGGACTTAAATATAGTTATAAGGACATTGATACTTACCAAAGGCATGGGGTATCTACAGGTAGGTGCAGGTATCGTAGCAGATTCAGACCCTGTCCGGGAATATTATGAGACGCTCTACAAGGCAGAGGCATTATTTAAGGCAGTGGACATTGTAGGCGGTTATGATAAATTGTAGGACAGGCGTCTCGTCCGCCAAGGCGGACGTCCCGCCTGTCATCAGTAACAGCAGTATCTCCATAGAACTCATGGAAAATGGTGCAAGTGGCATATTTGAAAGTATGCGTGCGTATAATGGCATGATTTTCAAACTTGATGAGCATCTAAACAGACTATTCGCATCTGCCAATTCCATAGGGTTTAAAATGCCGTATAGAAAGAAAATATTAGCAGGGTTGATTAAAGAGAAACTCGCTGAATGTCATATAGAAAATACATATATAAGGGTAAGTATATGTGCAGAAAACGTTGAAATAATAGTTAAGAAGTTCGTCCCTTATCCTCTTGAATATTATGAAAATGGGGTAAAGGTTATGACTTCTGCTGTATGGAGGGATTCTCCAAAAGACATCTTGCCCAGTGTCAAGTCATCCAATTTTCTATGGGGAATACTTGCAAAGATAGATGGGATGAATCAGGAGCCGTTTGAAGTGCTAATGTTAAATCATGAAGGGCATCTTACAGAGGGTTCTGTTAGCAATGTATTTATTCTGAAAGCCGGTATAATTCTGACACCTCCTGTCTATTCAGGACTCCTTAAAGGAATTACACGGGGCGTTGTCATAGAACTGGCAGAGAAGTGCGGGCTCAAGGTATTGGAGACGCCTATTACCAGACACGATGTCTATAATGCAGCAGAGGTATTCCTGACAAATACAAGTATAGAAGTAATGCCAGTTGTATCGGTAGATAAGAGGATTATAAGTGATGGAAAACCAGGGTCAATCACAAAGAAACTGTTAGATGAATTTAGAAAAGTGACCACTAAAAGGAGGCTTGAGAAATGAAGGTTAAGAGGGCGTTAATCAGCGTATCAGATAAAGAGGGGATAGAAGATTTTGCAAGGGAACTTCATAAGATGGGGATTGAGCTCCTTTCTACAGGCGGAACCGCCAAATTACTCCTGTCGGCAAATATCCCTGTGAAGATGGTATCAGACTGGACAGGTTTTCCTGAGATATTGGATGGGAGGGTAAAGACGCTGCATCCAAAGATACACGGGGGTCTTCTTGCTCTTAGAGATAATCCTGAACATATACGCCAGGTCCAACAATATGGGATAGGTTTGATAGATATGGTTGTAGTAAATCTATATCCGTTTGAGAAGGTGATTCAAAAAGAAGGCGTTAAGTTAGAAGAGGCTATTGAAAACATAGACATAGGTGGTCCTTCTATGCTGAGGTCTGCCGCGAAGAATTTTGAAAGCGTGGCTGTGATATGTAATCCTGATAGGTATAAAGAAATCCTTCAGGAACTTAAAGCAAATGATTTAACGCTCTCAAGAGAAACCCTTGCCAGCCTGGCGATAGAGGTATTCAATCGGACATCAGGATATGACAGCATGATATATGAGTTTCTTTCCGATGCATTCAAGGATAAGGTAACTACTCTGGATGAAAGTAAATTTGCCGAAAACCTTCTCTTACGATATGAGAAACTCCAGGACCTAAGATACGGTGAGAATCCCCATCAGAAAGGGGCATTCTATAAAGATGCGGGATTTGCTTCCAAAGTCAGGGAATATCCATCTATAGGCTCTGCCAGACAGTTACACGGTAAGGAACTGTCATTCAACAATATCCTTGACTTGGATGCTGCCTTACAGTTGGTAAAAGAATTTGACGAGCCTGCCGCCTGCGTTATAAAACATACCAATCCATGTGGTGTGGCTCTAAGAGATTCCTTAAAAGAAGCGTATAAGGCGGCTTTAGAGTGTGATAAGTTATCTGCATTTGGAAGCATAGTAGGTTTGAACAAGAGATTAAATAAGGATACTGCGAATGAGATTGTCTCATCAGACTTTGTGGAATGCGTCATTGCCCCGGGATATGATACAGAGGCATTGGAGGCACTTAAAAAGAAAAAGAATATGAGGGTCATTGAGACAGGGGAATTTGGAGAAGACGCAGATAAAGAATGGGATTTGAAAAAGGTCTCAGGCGGATTATTGATTCAGGATAAGGATGTGTGTAGTATAGATGCCTTGAATCTCAAAGTCGTTACGAAGAAAAAGCCCTCGGATGAGGAATTAAAATCCTTGATATTCGGCTGGGCCATTGCCAAACATGTGAGGTCCAACGCGATAGTTCTGGTCAAAAATAAAGCGACTGTGGGTATAGGGGCAGGGCAGATGAGCAGGGTTGATTCTGTTATTATAGCGTCCAGAAAGGCAGGGGAACGCTCACGTGGAAGCGTCTTGGCGAGTGACGCATTCTTTCCAAAAGAAGACGGGATAGAGATGGCAGCGAGTGCAGGCGTCACGGCTATAATACAGCCTGGCGGGTCTATACGGGATGAAGAAGTTATCAAGACCGCAGACGCTAAGGGTATAAGCATGATATTCACCGGCGTAAGGCATTTTAAACATTAAAGCCAATATTTATGATTACACAGATTTAAAAGTGAGATTACACAGATGGAAAACAATGTGAAATACAGTGAGGCGGTGGCGTATCTTGACTCGTTCGTCAACTATGAGAAGAAGGTTTTTTCTTACTCTACAGACCTTAAGTTAAAGAGGACGTATAGACTCCTTAAAGAGTTAGGCAATCCCCAGCATAAATTCAGGACTATCCATGTTGCAGGGACTAAAGGCAAGGGTTCTGTATGTGCTATGGTATTCTCCATATTAAGAGAGGCAGGCAAAAGGTGCGGGCTTTATACATCACCGCATCTGGTGGATTTCAGAGAGAGAATCAGGCTCATAGACCGGGAGGACGGTAAAGATAGACTTATCAGTGAAGATGAGATTTGTGAACTCATTGAAACAAATATAAAACCTGTCGTAGAAAATGTGAAGCAGGAAGAAGGTATGGATGGGATTACCTTCTTTGAGGTTTATACTGCCATGGCATTTGAATTCTTTGCAGAGAGGGGTGTGGATATCGGCGTTATTGAGGTTGGAATGGGCGGGAGGCTGGATGCAACGAATGTAGTCCAGCCTATTGCCTGTGGTATTACACCTATCAGTTATGACCATACAGATAAGTTAGGTTCTACTCTTACACTTATTGCAAAAGAGAAATCAGGGATTATAAAGGAAGGTTCTTTTGTAGTATCTGCACCGCAGGAGGAAGAAGCGGCAAGGGTCCTCCGTGAGGTATCAGAGGGTATGGGTGCCAGACTCTACGAGGTGGGTAAGGATATATCATATAGTGTAATAAACTCATCTATTGAAGGCAGCACGTTTAATATTACCGGGATATGGAGTGAATATCCTGCCCTTTCTATTCCGCTAATTGGGAGACACCAGATTGTCAATGGGGCTACAGCAGTGGGGCTTGTGGAGTTATTAAGGTTCAATGGCATATCTATTGCTCAAGAGGCGATTAAGAATGGGCTTGAAAAGGTAGAGTGGCATGGCAGGTTTCAGATATTGAGCCGGGAGCCGCTGATAATCGTAGATGGTGCACAGAACAGGGCATCTGCTAAGGCGTTAAAAGCCACGGTCAATGACTTGTTCAAAGGCAAGAGGGTGATGCTAATCCTGGGTATTTCAAGTGATAAGGATATAGAAGGGCTCGGGAAGGAACTTTGCCCCATGGCAGATAAAGTAATATTTACAAAGGCAAATAGCCCAAGGGCAGAAGAGCCTGTTAGTTTAAATGCAAGGTTAAGCAGGTTTTGCAGGGAGTCTATCATGCGGGATAATGTCAGAGAGGCTATTCGTGAGGCAGTCTCTAATTGTTCCGATAATAGTTTGATATTAATTACAGGTTCACTCTACTTAGTTGGCGAGGCGATGGAGAGTTTAAATGATTAATGGTACTGATGACACGATAGTTGCTATTTCTACACCTATAGGAGAGGGCGGGATAGGGATAGTGCGGATGAGCGGTAGAAATGCTATTCTTATCGCAAGCAAGATATTTTGTCCTGCAGATAGAAAGAAGGTGATTACAGGGGCAAAGTCATTCACGACCCATTATGGTCATATCATGGATGAGAATGGGGATGTCCTGGATGAGGTCCTTCTTACGGTAATGCGTGCACCCCGTACCTACACCAAAGAGGACATCGTTGAGGTCAACTGCCACGGCGGGCTCGTGGCGATGAGAAAGGTCCTGGAATTGACTTTAAGTATGGGGGGAAGGCTGGCGAGGCAGGGTGAGTTTACTGAAAGGGCATTCTTGAATGGAAGGATAGACCTTTCCCAGGCAGAGGCAGTCCTGGACATTGTCCATGCAAAGACTGATGCAGGACTTAAGACTGCAGTTCGCCAATTAGACGGGGGACTTTCAAAATATTTAGAATGTGTTAAGAAAAAACTCTTTGAGATTTATGCAAACATAGAGGCATCTATAGATTTCCCTGAAGATGATATAGAGGTGCTATCTCAAGCCAGCATAAAAGACGAGTTGATAGAATTGAAGATGAAGTTAAAAAAATTGTTAGAGACAAGTTCTACAGGAATAATATTGAGAAACGGTTTATTCACAGTGCTCTGCGGCAGGCCAAATGTAGGCAAATCATCATTATTGAATGCATTATTAAAAGAAGAGCGGGCAATTGTTACGCCTATACCAGGGACTACGAGAGATGTGATAGAGGAGGCAGTGAATGTTAGAGGTATCCTGTTAAGAATAGCTGATACTGCAGGTATTACTGAATCACAAGAACTCATTGAGCAAAAAGGTATAGAGAGGTCATGGGATTGCGTTGAGAAGGCAGACCTGATATTGGCAGTATTAGATGGAAGCGAGGCGCTTTCTACGGATGACAGGAGAATACTGGGAAGCCTGACTAAAAAGAAGGCAATAGTGGTCATCAATAAGATAGATAGACCAAGGAGGTTAGACATTCAAGAGGTGGCAGGATTATTGTCCGGCAATACCATCGTTGAGGTCTCTGCCGCTTGCAGATTAGGGTTAGAGTCATTGGAAGATTCTATTAGTGACATGGTCTGGGGAGGTAAGATAGCAGCGAATGATGAAGTGATTATTACCAATATCAGGCACAGGGATTTGGTCCGAAGGGCTGAAGAGGCTTTAGACAGGGCTATTGATGGTCTAAATAAAGAAATGCCTGCAGAACTTGCTGCGATTGACATTAAAGAGGCACTGGAGGGATTAGGCGAGGTAACAGGAGAAGTTGTTACTGAAGATGTTCTGAAATTTATATTCTCTCAGTTTTGCATTGGGAAATAAGGAGGAGGTAAAGTGGATAAGGTTAAGATAGAAAAAGGGATGAAAATGGTATTGGAAGGGCTCGGTGCAGATTTGTCTCGCAAAGACTTGTCCAAGACCCCTTACAGGGTTGCTGAGATGTATCAGGAGATATTCAGCGGTATGGGGCAGGACCCGGAGGAGGAGTTGGAGGTTTTATTAGCACAGAACCATGAAGAGATAGTTTTGTTAAAGGATATTCCCATCTATTCTGTGTGTGAACACCATTTACTTCCGTTTATTGGAAAGGCACATGTGGCGTATATTCCAAAAGGTGACAGGGTTACAGGATTGAGTAAATTAGTCCGTGTGGTTGATACACTGTCCAGGCGATTGCAGGTTCAGGAAAGGCTTACTACAGATATAGCTGAGATTATCATGCGGAAACTCAAACCCATGGGGGTTATGGTTATCATAGAGGCAGAGCATATGTGTATCAGTATGCGCGGCGTGAAGAAGCCAGGGACAATGACCATAACGAGTGTAGTGAGGGGCATATTCAAGGAAAATGAGAAGACCAGGGCTGAGGCAATGTCATTGATAAGGTCTTAGCAGGAATTCCAAAATATTGTAGTTGCCGAGCTTGCTCGGCTTAATTAAAGATAAGGGGAGAAGTAATGTACATAAAAGATAAGGCGTGGCATAATACATCACTTGTCTTCGTGACATTTCTTCTGCTTCTCTGGTGGGGCGGAGATAATGCCGCGGGGAATGAAGAGGTAATGAGGTTATCATTACAGGATTGTATAAGATTAGCACTAAATAATAATCCGGATATAAAGATAGAGGGATTTAATCCCCTGATTCAGGACACTAATATAACCAGAGAATTAGCTGAATTTGACCCCGTCTGGACAATAGATATTACTGATGAAAGGTCTGAAATCCCTTCAGCGACGTCGTTCCTTACAGGTGCTGATATATCTATTGTGGAACAAGTTAATATGAATACAGGGATAGAGCAGAAGTTGATAACCGGCGGCAATTATGAATTGAAGTTCTATAATAACAGGTATGAAAGTAATGCATTTTTCCAGTCCCCTAATCCAGCCTATGGAACCAATCTTTTATGGGAGTGGACCCAGCCATTGTTAAAAGACTTTGGAAAAGCAGTAAATGAGTCAGGGATTGTGATAGCCAGGAACAATAAGGAAATATCAGAAGAGATGTTCAAGGCTCAGGTGATGAGGACAGTATTAGACGTGGAAAAGGTCTACTGGGACATGGTTTATGCGATAGAAGACCTGAAGGTGAAGGAACTATCCTTGAAAGAGGCTAAGGATTTGCTTGAGATAAACAAAGCCAAGGTAGACGTCGGTCTCCTGCCGCCTATTGATGTCCTGGAGGCTGAGACTGGTGTAGCAAACCGTTCTCTTGAGATTATATCTGCAAAGGATAGTGTCCGGGATGCATCGGATAAACTCAAATCAATGACTCATATGATTGACGATATGACACTCTGGGATAAGGATGTAGAACCTACTGACAGCCCTGTGGTAGAAATGGAACGACAGGATATAGTGAATTGCATAGCCGCTGCCTTTGAGAACCGCCCTGATTATCTTGGACTTAAAAAGGACATCCTGAATAAGGACATCCGTCTTAAGGTGACAAAGAATCAGCTTCTTCCAACCTTAGACCTTGTAGGAAGTCTTGGCATTAACGGCTTGGGCAGAGAATACGAATCCAGCCTGAATGATATAGGTTCAGGTGATTTCCCTTCATGGTCAGTCGGGTTATCTGTCCAAGTGCCGTGGGGGAATCAGTCTGCCAGGAGTGACTATATGCAGAGTAAACTGGAGAAGATGCAGATACTTGTTAAGTTTAAAAAATTAGAGCAGGATATTGTCATGGAGGCGAGAGAGGCTGTGCGGCAGATAGCAACCGACCTTAACAGGATAGAGTCTAATAAGATAGCCCTGCAATTGGAAGAGAGTAAGTTGGAGACTGAGAAGAAACGATTTGAAGAAGGGCTGGCTACGAGTCACAACCTTTTAGAATTTCAAAATGACGTGGCAAAGGCTCGGTCAAATAGCCTGAAGGCAACGATAGACTATAATAAATCTATTGCTAACTTAGAAAATGTCAAAGGCACCCTGTTTAAAAAATGGGACATAAAATTTGAGTAGGAACAAAAAAAGATTGACTTTTTATATACTGTTAGTATAATAAGAGCATATTCAGGGATTTCAAATATTGTAGTTGCCCCGACGTTACGTCGGGGCTTAATCAAGAGAGGAGTGGGTTATGAATAAGTTAATGAAGATAAGTATAATGGCACTATTTGTGGTAAGCGTAGTTTCTTTTTTAGTGGTATTAAGATTGTTTGCTGTAAAGGTCAATGAGAAGTCCAAGAGGGTTCAGGCAGAGACCCAACTTACAACTGTGACGCAGGAAAAAGCCAAGGTAGAAGTGGACCTGGGTAATATGACAAAATTAAAAGAGACTGCCGAATCAGAACTTGTCAGGGAGAAGGAAAGGGCACGTACCCTTGAGGAAGAGATTGTTACTGAAAGGCGTGCTAAGGATGAACTTGCCCAGAATCTGGCAGAGAAGGAAAAGGATGTGGAAAGATTAAACTCTTCGCTGGAAGGTTCAAAAAGGGAAGTAGAGGGCTTGACTGCTTCTATTGATAAATTGAAAGAGGAGAACAAGGTTATCCAGGAAGAACTTGCTCAAATCAGATTTGCCAAGGAACAACTTGAAGAGAATATGCAGGAATTGGTTGCCGGAGGGGTTGGACTTAAACCTGTGGTAGTCAGACCAAAAGGAGAAATAGAAGGACAGGTCCTGGTTGTAAATAAGGAGTTTAATTTTGTAGTAACTAATCTGGGACGCAGAAGCACGATAGAACCTGGAATGATATTGACGATAGTCAGGAATAGTAACACGATAGGTAAGATAAAGGTAGAAGATGTTTATGATAATATGTCCTCAGCAGTTATTCTCCCAGAATATAGACAGGCAGGTATAAAAGAAGATGACCATGTCAGATATCAATAAGGATAAACCTTTTAAGATATTGTTGGTAATTTCAGTCGCGCTGGTATTGTGCATCATTATTCTCCAGTTCATAGAACTCGCGCAGTATTTTTGAAATTCCATTGACAGGCGAGACACCTGTCCTACATTCCTCATGCTCTTCTTTATATTAATCTATGGACATTAAAATTGCCAATATAAGTACTGCGAATCCCAAACTAAAATTATCCCAGGATGAGGCATTGCAATTCCTCCTTAGTTCCAAAAACATCTCTCAAGAGGAGAAAATCCTATATAAAAGATTTCTGCGGGATGGGGGGATAAATGCGAGATATTTCGCATTGGATAAGGTTGAAGACATTTTTATAGAGAATCAGGATATTATAATTGATAGATTCCAGAAAAAGGCCGTTGGTTTATCTATGGCTTCTCTAAAGAAATGCTTCAAGCATTCAACGATAAAAGAAGAAGATATAGATTGTCTTATAACCACTACTTGCACTGGCTATCTATGTCCGGGTCTGACATCATATATCGTTGAAAAAGGCAGATTCAGAAGGGACATTTACCTGAACGACATCGTTGGCATGGGTTGTGGAGCGGCGTTGCCAGCCTTGCAGGGGGCTTATAATTTTTTGAAGGCTAATAATAATTCAAATGCACTTGTCCTATGTACAGAGATATGCTCATCAGCAGCTTCATGGGGTAACGACCCGGAATTAATTTTATCTAATTCAATATTTGGAGATGGGGCTGCAGCGTGTATCCTTACTAATAAGAACGGTATTAATGGATTAAGATTCAAGGATTTTTCATCCAGGATTCTGACTGAGCATAGAGATGAATTGAGGTTCAAAATAGAAAATTCCATACTCAGGAATGTTATAAAGAAGACTATCCCTGATATAGCATCATCTCTCATTAAAGAAATAACAGATTCTATACTTAAGAAGAACCATTTAAAGATGAAGGATATCACGTT
Organism: uncultured Planctomycetia bacterium; assembly: GCA_964449965.1. Taxonomy (GTDB): domain Bacteria; phylum Omnitrophota; class Gorgyraeia; order CAYVEO01; family CAYVEO01; genus CAYVEO01. Next base: position 25,543 of record CAYVEO010000003.1, on the reverse strand, counting down.
TTGGGCTATACATCCCGGTGGTAGAAGGGTGCTGGATAGAATTCAAAGTGTCTTAGGATTAAATCAAGAAGCCCTATCATATTCCAGAAGGGTGCTTTCTCTATACGGGAACATGTCTTCACCTACAGTCCTGTATATATTAAGAGACATCCTTGAAAAAGGAAGGCTCAAGAGAGGCGATAACATTATCATGGCTTCTTTTGGGGCAGGATTTTCAGGCTATGCGGCTTTGTTAAAATATGAGTAATTATCCGTAAAATTAAAACTTGACATTTTGAAGGAGATATTGCATATTTGTCATATACAAATGACAAATATAAGGAGATTTGTAATATGAATAAGGAAAGAATTATTGAGATATTAAACACGTGGAATTTCTGGAAGAATGATTTAAACACAGGTTATCCCCGGGAAAACCATCTGAAAAAAATATTAAAGTTTATAAACACTGATAAGGTTATATCCATCGTTGGAGTAAGGAGGTCTGGAAAATCTACCCTACTGGCAGTGTGGGGCTCCACTCGGTAATGGTGACCTTACTGCGATGACTTTTGAATCCGGATGTTTTAAATGGGGTATAGGAAAGGTGGATGTATGGGATAATTATCAAGATCCTACCCAATCCTTACAAAAATTTTTTTAATTTTCCTTGCTTTTTGAGAAATTTGTGGTAAGATATTAGATGGATGAATAAAAATTTATGAGGTCAGGGGTATTTATGGATTATAAAAAATATATTCAAGCATGGAGAGAAAAACTTACTGCCGAACAGAAGGAGAGGTTATCTTTAAGAAAGGATGCCTTACGCACGGCGAGTTCTATATCTCAGATTTTGGTAAAAGAATACAAAGCGCGTCAGATATATCTCTTTGGGTCCTTAGCAAGAGGATATGATTTTATGAGGGGTTCTGATATTGACCTGGCTGTTGAAGGATTGAACGGTATTCGATACTTTGAGGCAGTTGGCCATCTGTCTGAAGGTAAAGAATTTATTGTCAACATAGTTCCACTGGAAGATTGTCCACAGGATTTGAAGGGAAAAATCATGAAAGAAGGGAGGCTCTTATATGGAGGGACCATCAGAGGAGAAACAAAAACTCCTGCGTCTTAAAGCAGAAATTGAGCGTGAGATAGAGCAATTAAATAGACTTGAACAAGAACTGATAGGATTGCAAGAAAAGATTAACGCTTCTGAACCGTCTCCTTATGATATTAGAGCAGCCGGCTCCATACTCCACGATTTTTATAACGGTGTTGAGGCAATCTTCCGACGTATTGCTCATGAGTTGAACGGAGGAATTCCTGTTGGTCAGGATTGGCATAAACAGATTCTTATAGATATGAGTTTGAATATTGATGGTGTTCGTCCATCAGTAATATCTGATGAACTTTCAGCAAGACTCCATAATTATCTTGGATTCAGGCACGTATTTCGTAATGTCTACGGATTTCTTTTAGACCCTGAACGTGTAAAGATTCTCTCCAGGGAATTACCAAAGATAGTAAATTTGTTGAGAGAAGAGATTGGGCGTTTCATCAACTATTTAGACACATTGGTAAATGTTTAGTTGTCCCTCGTGTCCTTATCTTTTGCTCAACCATTTCTATCACCTCATTTTTTCATAAAATTCTAAAAAATCCTTGAAGTATAGTAAAGTATAAGAAATGACGAACTGAGCGAAAGCGAAGTGAGGAATTTTCTTGAAATACGGTAAATCTTGTGGTATAGTAAAATTATGTCTAAATGGGTATGTCTTCTGGTTTTCATGTCTTTAGTCTTTCCTTCCTATTACGCCAATCTATTATATGCTAAGGAAGGGGGGGAATATGAGGATTTTCTTGTAGCAAGGAGGACGTTTGAAGATGGGTTTTATGAAATTGCCATATCACAGTTAGAAGAGTATTTAAAGAATTACCCGAGAAGCGAATGGCTTGATGAGGTGCACCTCCTGCTTGGCAAAGGTCACTACCACTCAGGTAAATTTTATAAGGCAAAGGAGGAATTGCAATTAGTCCACAGTCCAAGATTTGAAGATGAGGTCCTATACTGGACAGGAGAGACCCATTCCGGGGCTGAGGACTATAAAGGAGCGATAGAATTTTACGATAAGGTCATTAATAACCATCCGGATTCTAAGTACAGGGTATATGCCTTATATTCAATAGGGTGGTCTTATTTTAAACTCAAGCGATTTGACGATGCCGTTTCTCAATTTAATCAGGTTATAAAGGATTTCCCGGATGAAAAAGTAGTAGAAGATTCCAGATTCAGGTTAATCGAATCATTATATAACCTGAAAAAATTTGATGAAACTATATCGTCCTTTAATGCATTTCTAAAGGATTATCCTGAGAGTTCCAGAAAGGCTGAGGCAAGATATTTTCTTGGAGAGGCGAATTACTATTCAGGCAATTTTAATCAGGCGATAGAGGAATACAATGAGGCAATAAAATTACTGCCTAAGGGTCAATTGTCAGCATATGCCAGATATGGTGTTGGTTGGACATATTTCAAATTAAAGAAATATATAGAGAGTTTAGAGGCATTTGAAGGTTTTGCAGAACGGTTTTCTAAAGACCCGCTTATGGACTCGGTCATGTTAAGAATGGGGCAGTGTTACGGTAATCTGGGAGAATATGCTCAGGCGTGCGAACTATATGACCAGCTCTTAAAGCGATTTCCGGATAGTGAATTCAATGATGATGCCTTATTCTGGAAAGGGGATGCCCTATATGCCATGACGAGGTTTGCCGATGCTATTTTATCTTACAACGAGGGGATAAAACGTTTTCCAAACAGTGAATTAAAGGATGATTTTAGATATAACTTAGGATGGGCTTATCTCAAAAAAGGTGATTATCTAAATGCGATAAGTGAATTTGAAGGGGTGCGCAATAGTGCTAAAAGTGTAAATCTTAAAGCCAGCGCATTATGCAGAATAGGGGATATATGGCTTGAAAAGAAGGAGTTTAAGAAGGCGATAGAGGCGTATGAGGTGGTATTAAAAGAGTATACGGACAGTTTATACGGTGATTATGCCCAGTATCAGTTAGGTATAGTCCTTTTTAAGATGGAAAACTTTACTGCAAGTGCTTTGGCATTCCAGAGCGTGCTGATAAATTTTCCTAAAAGTAAATTACACAGCAAGGCAGAGTATCAGATAGGTCTTTCGTATGTAAGGAGAGGTGACTTTAAGGGCGCCATAGGACAATTTGAGAAGCTCATAGATAAGCTTCCCAAAGAAGACGATGTCAGGGTTTCTGCCTTATACCAGTTAGGCAATGCGTTGTTCAATAGCTCAAGATACGATGACTCTATAAAAATATTTAAACAATTAATGAAAGAGTATCCTGATAGTAATGAGTTTCACAGGGGGACATACGGGCTGGGTCTTTCCTATTATGCAAAGGGAGATGAGAAAGAGGCGGTATCAGTCTTTAAAAGTTACATATCCCAGTATCCAACCGGAGGTGTCCTGCCTGAGGTCCAATTCTGGCTGGGTCAGTACTACTATGATAAAGAATTATATGATGCGGCGTCCGAGTATTTCAAGAAACTTAAGGATTCCTATTCAGGCAGCCCATTTGCTCCACAGTCCGTCTTCTACATGGCAGAGATATTAATGAAAAAGGGGTTAAAATCAGATGCGAGAGCCTGTCTTAAAGAGGTAATTAGACGATATCCGGATACCAATTTTGAGAAGGAATCATACGAAAAATTAGGAAGGCTCGCCATGGATGATGGCAGGTACGATGAGGCTATAGAGGCGTATAATAAATCTCTTACGGCTGAAAAAAACTCAAGAAATTGTCAAATTCAGTTTCGGATAGGGGAATGTTACGAGAAACAGGGCAGGATAGAAGATGCTGAACGCGAGTATCTAAAGGCAGCATATCTATTCCCTGACGTCCCTTACTGGCCTGTCAATGCCCAGCTAAACGTGGCTCGTCTATTGGAGGGCCAGAATAAGTGGAATGAGGCGGAGAAGGTCTATGAGAAATTATCAAGTTTAGACAGGGATGAAGGAAAATATGCGAAGGAAAGATTAGAGTGGATAAAAAAGAATATAAAATGATAATTTACTGCATATTGTTGGTCTTCCTGAATCTTTGCGGGACTGCAATTGCTGACGAGTTTGAGAAGCCAACTCTGCAATTGCCAGAGGTTACCATATTCGGGGTTGATGAATCTAAAACTGCGGCAGAGAAAGAGGCAGGAATCTCTCCTGATACAGGTGAAAAAGTAAAGGGCGATATTTCCTCAAGAGAGGAGGAGCCTTCTATGACTACAAAGATTACAGGGGGCTACGGGGCATTTAAAACAGGCTATCTTGACGTCATCCATTCTGCCAGGTTCAAGAACTTCGGTTATTCTTCTACGTTAGGGATAAAGCCTACAAGCTGGGACAGGGCGAATAGTGACGAGATAGCGTACAGGTCTTCTCTGAATGCTTCATTTTCTATGGATGAAGTATGGAATTTATCTATCGGGAGTAATTTCTTTTCAAAGGACATGGAGCTGCCTGGACCGGTAAACAGCCCTTTCCCTGATGCGGAAAGAAGGAATGATGATTTAAAATTTTTTATTGCCAGTGATAAAAATCTTTCCCGGGACGAGAGGCTGCATTTCAAGGGCTATTTTGATGGCTCAAGGGTAGAAGAAAATGCCGAACGTCCCGATTATTCAAATAGATTCTACGGGATAGATACGTCATATCAAACCGGTGGAATGGATTTTGTTTTAAATATATCCCGGAATGAATTGCTGACGAATTATGACCTTACCCTGACTTCATTTCATGTCCAGGATGATATAGAATGGACTGACAGAATAAAATCAACTCTAAGCGGGGGACTGGATTACCAGGAGGGTTTTGGCGTGAGGCTGAATCCCATTGTCGGGATTTCGTGGAATATGGACGAAAGAACTACCTATAAGGCAAGTGTCCAGAGGACTTTTTCGCCGCATTTGTTTGACAAACTGTATTTAGAGGACAATTATGCAGAGATAAATCCTGACGTCCTGAATCCTGAACGGTCATGGGATATTGAGGTTGGTGTGGACCACTGGTTCCGTCCGGATAGATTAAGGGGCAGTCTGACGTTATTTAGAAAGGACAGTAAAGACTTTATTATCTGGGATGATTCGGACGACAACGATGGGCTATACAAACCAATTAATCTTCACAAGGCATATTTTGAGGGAATAAAGGCAGGGTTTGAGTGTTATTGGAATGAATACATAAGTGAGTATATCAATTACAGTTTTACTGATATTCATAATAAGGATAGTTCTGCCAATGCCGTTACCTATTATCCCAATGACCATGTTGAGATGGGATGGACCATTAAAGACAATAAAGGTTTAAGGATGGACATTACAGGGGAATATGTAGGCGAACAGTTCTCTGATAAAATCACAAAGGATACCATTCCCGATTATTTCTTGATGAATTCCAGACTATCCTATGAGATAAAAGATTACTTGACATTATTTGTGATAATTGATAATCTATTGAATGAAGATTACGAGTTGCGGGAAGGTTATCCTGCATTAGGCAGGAATGTTATGGGCGGGGCTAAGATTGAATTTTAATATGATTAGGAGGTAGAGATGTTTGGATTAGAATGGATGCAAAAGGGCGGGCCAATAATGTATCTTATAGCTCTCACTTCAGTAATAGGATTTGCTGTAGTAATAGAAAGGCTCTATCATTTATACAGGGCACGGATAGATACGAAAAAATTCATGGAGGGTATCTCTGGCGCACTCAGGCGTAACAGGGTTATGGAGGCAATAGAGATGTGTGACCAGACCCCGGGGCCCATAGCGTCTATATTAAAGGCTGGCATACTGAAACACGACAGGGACAAACAGGAGATAAAAGAGTCTATTGAGGAGGCAGGGCTGCATGAGATACCGAGATTAGAGAAGAATTTAGGCATATTGGGGACGGTTGCCAATATCGCCCCGCTTCTGGGGCTTCTCGGGACGGTTACGGGAATGGTCAAGGCATTCCAGGTTGTCCAGCAGAAGGCAGGGGCACTTAATCCTGTTAGTCCAGGGGACCTGGCAGGCGGTATATGGGAGGCACTCCTTACGACAGTCTTCGGACTGATAGTTGCCATCCCGGCAATTGTAGCCTATAATTATCTGGTGACAAAGGTAGACAGTTTTGTCCTGGAGATGGAGCGGAGTGCTACAGAACTGATTAATCTTCTATCTGATAGGGAAAATTCTAATGCGGTTTAAAAGAAGAGGGCGTAGAATAAAGGCGGAATTTAATATGACGCCTCTTATAGATACGGTCTTTAACCTGCTCATGTTCTTTTTGCTTACTTCATCGTACGTTTTTCAGCCTGGCATTAAGATAAACCTGCCTAAGGCAGTGACGTCAGAGGTACTGAAGGAAGAGCCTTTAGTTATTACTGTTACAAGTGAGGATGCTATTTATCTTAATGATAAAATTGCTACAGTCCAGGAACTTATCTCAAAATTGAAGAAAGTCTCCAAAGAAAAGGGGACGTTATTGATTAAGGCTGATAAAAAGGCTTCCGTAGGCAGGGTCGTAGAGATATGGGACATGTGCAGAGAGGCAGGCGTCCCGCAGGTGAATATAGCCACAAGTCAGGAACAAAAATGATGCATTATGAAAGAAAAAGCATTTGGGATATTTATAGCCTTATCTCTACTATGGCATCTCTTATGGACGATTCTAATTACAGTAGTTGTCCTGCCGGTAGAATTTTCCTTGAAGGGATTCCCTGTGGTTTCATTTCTTGGTCCTATATTAGAAGATAAATTTTTCAATGAGATAATGGAGGAGAAACCGCTGGATATATTGCCATTTAAGGATGAGGCGGTTAAGGTTACGGTAGACTTGCCTGAAATAGTTAATCCGGATAACATAACAACGGAAGTTCAGAAAGAGAAAATTGATGTTTCTTATGGACTTAATAGACATAAAGAAATTCCTGCATATAGGGAAGTTGAGTTAGACAAAAAACTTTATGAAACCCAGTTAATTGAGGTTACAGGCCCTGCCAGGTACAGGGAGATATTGTATAAACCCATTCTGCCTGAATATCCGGAGTGGGCAGAAGAGATGGGAATGGATTTTGATATAGATGTTAGATTCTCCGTTTCTCAGGAAGGGGAGGTGAAGAACGTTAGTATTCTGACATCGTCTGGAGAGCCTCAAGTTGACCTTCTCGGCGCCGCCTATTTAAAGAGATGGAGATTCGTCTCGTTATCTAAAGATGCCTCTAAGAAAGAAGAATGGGGCATTATAAAGATACATTTTAGGCTGAAAAAGGGCTCAGAGGATTAGGGATTAGATATGTTTAAATTGGACCTGTCCGCAGCTATATGTTTATATTTATCCATATCTATCCTGGGATTATTTGTCGGTTGGCTATTCTTAGAGAGGAGGGGTGCATTTAAGAGATATACCAGGGACGAAGAGTATGTATGGCAGTGTTCTATATGCAGCCATACATACGTGGATTCTAAACATGAACTCCTGTCTTTATGTCCTGTGTGCAAGAGTTATAATAAGAGAGGGGGGTGATATGGGTAAGAGGGTGCTGGTTATTGAGAGTGATAATGAGCTTAAAGAATATCTTAAAAGACTTCTTATAAAGAATGGGTTTGAAATAGCCGGTGAGGCAGGCGATGGTGAGTCAGCAATAAATTTATATGCCCAGGCTAATCCTGATTTAATTATCATGGACCTGGTTATGCCTGTCCTGGGCGGCATAGAAGCGGCAAAGAAAATCATATCTCGTGACCCCCATGCTACTATAATCATATCCAGCTCACCTACCGACCGTTACCTTATCAAAGAGGCTATGGATGCCGGGGTAAGCGGCATTATCAAGGAGCCTTTTGAAGAAAAGAAAATTATAGATGTACTGGATAAGATTATGCACATGAAAGAATTACAATTGAGTAATCGCAAAATTGACAGGTTAGAATCTCCTTTGCTTATTAAATATACGAGATTACCAAAGAAGAAATTCTTTTCAAAATGGGATGAGACTGCAGCAGTAAACATAAGCCTGCTGGGTATCTTGTTTGAATCGCGTGAGATAGTCCCTGTAGGGACTGATTTAGAGATGATGCTGGAATTCCCGCCGGGCGATACAAAGGTCAGTGTCACAGGCAAGGTGGCAAGGGTTGAGGAGATGCCTACTACAAAGATGCAGGAGATAGCGGTTCGTTTTACAGGGGTAGGAGATGACGTTAAAAATAAGATAGAGAAATTTCTATCTTCACGGGAGAGGAGGGTGAAATGATTACCGAGATAGGTATCGTAGCAGGCGAGATATGGCATTATTTAGATGAACATGGTAAGATACACCTGTCCGAGTTATTCAAGAATATTGATAAACCTCGCGATATAATTCTGATGAGTGTAGGGTGGCTTGCCAGGGAAGGGCACGTAGTTCTGGAAGGTGATAAGGATTATATGGTGTATTTGAGGAAATGAAAAAAGTCGTTGTATTGGTCACGGCAGGCAGCCAGAAGGAGGCAGAGAAGATTGCCCGCAGTCTGGTTAAGAAAGGGCTTGCTGCGTGCGTAAATATTGTGCCCGCAGTAAAGTCAATATTCAGATGGAAAGGAAAAATAGAAACAGGCGATGAATTGCTTTTACTTGCCAAGACCGGAGAATCACGAGTCCCCGAATTAATGGACGAGGTGAAGGCGCTTCATAGCTATGATGTCCCTGAAATTATTGCGATACCTATAGTCAAGGGCAATAAAGAATATTTGAAGTGGGTGGAAGAGGTGACAAAAAGGGAGTGAGCATAGATGTCTATATTATACGGTAAGAAGGTGATGCGGAAAGAGTTACTTAAGAGAGTTGGGGATATATCCCAGATTGCAGGGGTGAGGATATACGAACTTACCGAGGGTAATGAGAAGGGCGTAGAGGCAGTAGACGTTAAAACCGGTACAGGTTTTCGTTTTACAGTCCTGCCAGGCAGGGGATTAGACATCTCTTTTGCAGAATATAAGGGGATACCTCTATCATGGATTTCCTCCTGCGGCGAGGTGGCTGCACCTTATTATGAGCCGGAAGGATTAGGATACTTAAGGAATGTCCATGGCGGACTTTTATTCACGTGCGGACTTACACAAGTGGGGATGCCTTGCGAGGATATGGGTGAGAAATTAGGGCTGCACGGTAGGGTATCCAATATCCCTGCTAAAAATGTCCATGCAGATAGTGCATGGGTTGCGGATGAGTACGCTATGTGGGTCCGAGGCAAGGTTATAGAAACGAGGGTCTTTGGCGAGAACGTTGTCTTGCACCGGGAAATTTCTGCCAAGATGGGCGAATCATGTCTCTATGTCCATGACGTTATAGAAAATCGCGGCTTTAGTCCAATTCCACATATGCTCCTTTACCATATTAATGGGGGATATCCAGCGGTAGATGATGGGTCTTTGTTACTGTCACCCACAAAAAAGGCAGAGCCGAGGGATGATGAGGCTAAGATAAAAATGGATGAGTATAATAAATTCTACGGACCTACTCATGGTTTTAAAGAAAGGGTATATTATCACGATATGGGTTGTGATAAGGAAGGAAACGTCCTGACAGCGCTTGTGAATAAAAAGTTTAATGGCGGAGAAGGATTTGGGTTCTACGTGAAATATTTCAAGAAAGAACTCCCCTGCTTTATAGAATGGAAGATGTGCGGGGAAAGGGAGTACGTCGTTGGGATGGAACCGGCGAACTGCCGGGTGGCAGGGAGAAGTGAGGCAAGGAAGAGAGGGGAACTGGAGTTTCTTGAGCCAGGCGAAAAGAGGGAATATCATTTAGAGCTCGGCGTTTTACCAGGAAAACGCGAGATATTAGAGTTAGAGAAGAAGATTAAAGTAATGCAATGGAAAAAAAGATAATTGCAACCAGTAATGCACCTAAGGCAATAGGGCCTTATTCTCAAGGGGTATTGGCGGGGGATTTTTTATTTGTCTCTGGCCAGATACCCATTGACCCTAAGACGAATCAAATAATAGAAGGTGACATAGCCCTTCAGACTAAGCAGGTCCTGGAGAATATAAAAGGTATACTGGAATCAGGCGGCGCATCCATGAATAATGTGGTGAAGGCTACCCTGTATATCAAGGATATGGATGAGTATGGCAGGATTAACGAGGTTTATTCGGCATACCTCGGCAATGTTCAACCTGCACGTTCTACTGTAGAGGTTAAAAGGCTTCCAAAGGATGTCAGGATTGAGATAGACGTTATAGCACTTGTAGGGTAATATGGGTAAAAGAATACTATTGATGTACATCAATGATAATTCAGGCCACCATTCTGCAAGTCTCGCTATAGAGAAAGCATTAAAGTCCCTTGAAGGCGATGTTGAGGTGCTAAATATAGATGCCTTTAATTATACGAACCCTGTCCTGGAAAAGATTATAAACAATACTTATATGGGAATCATTAAGAATACGCCTGAGGTATGGGAATATCTTTATGATAACCCAAAGGTCGTTAAAAATACACAGAAACTGCGTGAGTTGATACACAGGTTTAATTCAGCGAAATTAAAAGTCCTGCTCTCTGATTTTAAACCGGACGTAATAGGATGTACCCAGGCATTTCCTTGCGGCATGGTAGCAGATTATAAGAAGACGAGTGGAGAAGATATTCCGTTAGTCGGGATATTGACTGATTATATGCCACATTCATATTGGCTCTATGACAATGTAGATTTTTACGTAGTCCCTGCCGAAGATACTAAGGAAAAATTAGTGCATAATGGTATATTGCCGGATAGAGTAAAGGTTTTTGGCATACCCATTGATAATAAATTTGCAGAAAAATTTGATAAAGATTATGTCTTGCAGGGATTAGGAATAGATAACAAACTTCCTATAGTACTTATCATGGGCGGGAGCCAGGGATTAGGGCCTATCAGGGAAGTAATAGGATGGCTGAATAGATTAGTAACAAATTTTCAGATTATAGTTGCGACGGGGACAAACAAACGCCTAAGAGAGTCACTGATGAGAAAAATATCCCGGTATAAAAAGAGGATATTGATATTGGACCATAGTGATGAAATTTCTAAATTGATGTCAGTATCAAGCCTCGTAATAACCAAGTCCGGAGGACTTACCACTGCTGAAGCATTAGTCAAGGGGTTACCCATGATTATTATAAATCCTATTCCCGGGCAGGAGGCGAATAATGCCAAATTCCTATTACGATGCGGTGCGGCAGTGAAGGCAAATAATGAGGAGGACTCAGCAGTTCTTACCGAAAGCCTGCTGAATAACCCCGTGAAGTTAGCTCATATGCATCAGGCAGCACTTTCACATGGTAAGGTCCACGCGGCTATTGATACTGCGAGGTTGATTCTGGAACTATGATGTATCTATTGTACAGGGTAGGGCAATTCATGGTTCTGCGGCTGCCAATTAAGGTTGGGTACTGGCTTGCCGAAAGAATAGCAGATATCCACAGGAGGACCTCACCTCATGACACGGCTAATATAATTACGAACATAAAACTCATCTTGAAGGTAGATGATAAAAAAGCAGAATATTACGCAAAGTCCGTTTTCAGAAATTTCGGAAGATACCTGGTAGATTTCTTAAGATTCTCCAGATTGGATAAGGGGTACGTCCAAAGATTTGTTGTAATAGAGGGTCTGGAACACTTAGATAAGGTTTTAGCCCGGGGCAAGGGATGTATAGGCATTACCGCACATCTGGGTAATTGGGAACTTGGCGGGGCAATATTGTCCATATTAGGTTACCCGGTAAATGCGGTAGCCTTAAGCCACGCCGATAAGAATGTTAATAATTTTTTCACTAAGCAAAGGGAGATTACCGGTATCAAGGTGATACCCACAGGCGTTGCTGTCCGGAGGTGTTTTTCTGCCCTCGCAAATAACGAGTTTCTTGCCTTATTAGGTGACAGGGATTTTGCCAATGACGGTATACCTGTAGAATTCTTTGGTACCCAGGTTGCACTGCCTAAGGGTCCAGCGGCTTTATCATTAAAGACAGGTGCTCCGATATTACCAGGTTTTCTTGTCCGGGAGGATAGGGACCATTTTAGATTGATTATAGAACAACCAATAGAATACAGTCCTACAGGAAACAGCAATGAGGATTTAGTCATCCTTACGAGAAGGATTGCAGAGGTCATGGAAAGATATATTTCAAAATACCCAACCCAGTGGTATATGTTCAACAACTTTTTTGAGAAAGGTTTAATTGGATGAAAGTATCTGTATTACTACCATCATATAATGAAGAAAAGAATATAGGGGACCTGATAAAAGGGATAAGGCATTACGTCTCTGATATTATCGTGGTGGATGATGGTTCATCTGACAGGACAGGTGATATTGCCTCAAGAGAAGGTGCATTTGTCATAAGACATAGGACAAACAAGGGCAAGGGAGAGTCTCTTAAAGATGGATTTGCATACATTAAGGAATTAGGTTACGATGCTGTAATAGTAATGGATGCCGATGGCCAGCATAGGCCTGAGGATATTCCGCTATTCATTGAAGCAGGTTCAAAGAAGGGTGATGTGATTATTATAGGGGACAGGATGCAGGATGTAGCGAAGATGCCGTTCTTAAGACGGATGACGAACAGGTTTACCTCTTTCCTTATATCCAAGTTTATCCGCCAGAGTGTTCCTGACAGTCAGTGCGGGTTCAGGCTTATAAAGAGAGGGGTTCTGGATAATTTGAAATTATCTACCTCAAATTATGATACAGAGTCAGAGATGCTTATAGAGGCGGCAAGAAATAATTTTCAGATTATATCTCTGCCCATAACTACGATATACAATGGTCAGCACAGCAATATTAATCCCATTGTAGATACTATACGGTTTTTTAGATTGGTTCTAAGGTCATTTCTGAGAAATACGCCAACCAAGGTTGGCAACTACAAAAATTATGGCAGATGAATTGTACGAAATCAATCTGAAGGTTCTGCCTGAGGATGAAAAACCCAGGGAGAAACTGCTCAAATATGGGCCAGGGGCATTGAAGAATGCAGAACTGCTCGCCATAGTCCTGAATACCGGTTCTAAGAAGGAAGGTGTCCTGGAACTTTCAGGCAGGATTATCAAAGAGTATGGCTCAAAGGCGATTACGTTTGAGAGGAATGTTGCGAGAATGATGGAGACATTGGGTGTCCCTAAGGTAAAGGCATGCCAGATAGTCGCCTGTTTTGAATTAGGCAGGCGTTTCTTTAAAGAGGACCCGAGTAAGACCCCTATCATAAGGTCACCTGATGATGCATACAAATATTTGGAGGACATGAGAAAACTAAAGAAGGAAGAGTTGAGGGGGCTTTACCTTAATACAAAGAATAAACTTATCCATGATGAGGTAATATCCATTGGCACCCTTACAGCCAATCTCGTCCATCCCAGAGAGGCGTTCCTTCCTGCGGTGGAGTATTCAGCAGCAGGGCTTATCGTGGCACACAATCACCCGTCCGGTGACCCAACCCCGAGTGAAGATGATATGAAGGTGACCAAACAGCTTATAGATGCCGGCAGGATAATGAACATAGACCTGTTAGACCACATTATCGTAGGGGATGGCAGGTTTATAAGCATCAAGGAGAAGTCGTTAAAGATATGGCAGAGATAGAGGAATGGACTGCAGTAAAAGAACACGTCTATACCGTAAGTGAATTAACTAAAGAGCTCAAGATTATTTTAGAGGATAGTTTTCCTCGTGTATGGGTTGAGGGTGAGGTATCTAACTATAAATTGCATACCTCAGGTCATCTCTATTTTACCTTAAAAGACGAATCCAGCCAGCTGCGTGCCATTGTCTGGAAGGATACGGCTGTTAGGTTTAAGTTTGAATTGAAGGATGGCACAGCAGTGATATGCTTTGGAAGACTAAGCGTCTATGACAAGCAGGGGCAGTATCAATTATACGTAGAAAAACTTGAGCCGAGGGGGCTGGGTGCCCTGCAATTGGCATTTGAACAACTGAAGGCGAAACTTTCTAAAGAGGGTTTGTTTGACCCTGCCCATAAAAAGCCGGTGCCTCTCCTGCCGAAAAGGATAGGAATAGTGACCTCACCTACAGGGGCTGCGATAAGGGACATACTGAATGTCCTTGACAGGAGGTTCTCTAACGTAGAGGTCATAATATACCCTGTGAAGGTCCAGGGTGAAGGGGCACGAGAGGAGATATCTAATGCCATAAGGGATTTAAATACGTTTGGGAATATAGACGTAATGATAGTAGGCAGGGGCGGCGGCAGTCTGGAGGACTTATGGGCATTCAACGAAGAGATTGTAGCGAGGGCAATTTATAATTCAAATATACCTGTCATATCAGCAGTAGGTCATGAGATAGATTGGACTATAGCAGATTTTGTGGCTGACCTACGTGCACCTACGCCTTCTGCCGCTGCAGAACTTGTTATAGGCAGGAAAGAAGACCTAATGATGAGGATAGATGGTTTTAACGTAAGGTTAAAATCTGCACTTTTAAATAAGGTGAATCTTTTGAAAAAGGAATTTGAGTCTCTAATGTCAACCTATGTCCTGAGACACCCTTTAAACATAGTCCAGCAGTATCAACAGATGATAGATGATTTAACCGAAGAGCTGCATCAGGTGATGGAATATTTTCTTAAACTAAATACAGAACGATTGAAGGCAATATTAGGTAAATTAGATACTTTGAGTCCGCTCGCGATATTATCAAGGGGATATAGCATCACGCTGAAATTGCCGGGTGAGATTTTGATAAAAGATGCAAAGTCCGTTAAGATAGGAGACCTTGTCCGAACAAGATTGGGGAAGGGGTCTTTTACAGGAAAGGTGGAGAGTATAGATGGCTGAGATGAAGTTTGAAGATGCACTGAAGAAACTTGAGAAGATAGTCTCTGAGTTAGAGGGAGGAGAATTATCATTAGATGAGTCATTGAAAAGGTATGAAGAGGGGGTTAAGTTATCCCGTATTCTTTCAAAGGAACTTGAGGCCGCAAAGAAGAAGGTGGAGGTTCTGGTGAAGAAGGATGACGGTAAATTTGACCTTGAGCCGTTTAATACAGGGAAGGTAAATAATGAAAATTAGTAGGACGGGCGTCTCGTCCGCCAAGGCGGACGTCCCGCCTGTCATCAGAGATTATATAGAAGAAAATAAAAAAAGGGTAGATGAGGCATTAAATAAATATCTGCCTGGTGAAGATGTATTTCCAAGAAGTATTCATAAGGCGATGAGATACGCTGTCTTCTCAGGCGGAAAGAGGCTCAGGGCGATACTTGCTATAGCCTCCTCACAGTCATGTGGGGGTAATATGGGAGACGTTATGCCATCTGCCTGTGCAATAGAGATTATACATTCCTACTCACTTATCCATGATGACCTGCCGGCGATGGACAATGACGATTACAGGAGAGGTAAACCCTCCTGCCATAAGAAATTCGGAGAGGCTATCGGTATCCTTACCGGTGATGCACTCCTTACCTTAGGTTTTCAATTATTGGCTAAGGGAAGAGATTCAGAAACTAATATATTGAGGATTAGAGAAATTACAAGGGCTATAGGAAGTACAGGGATGATAGGCGGACAGGTTGTGGATATGGAAGAGAAGGGTAAGAATGATACAGGATTAGCTGTCCTTGAATATATCAATACCCATAAGACAGGTGCATTGATAGCAGCCTCGGTCAAGATAGGGGCTATCGGCACTACGGCAGATGATAGAAAGATAAAATCTATCTTTAGATTTGGTCAATACATAGGACTGGCATTTCAGATTGTAGATGATGTCATTGACAATGATGGTTATGCTCAATACTTTGGAGCGAAAGGGGCCATGGACGAAGCAGCCCGAATTACAGAAGAAGCCAAATACGAGCTCAGAAATTTTGGGAAAAAGGCAGATAGCCTGAGAGGCATCGCCGATTTTATATTAAATAGGAAAAGATAATGATGAAAAATACAATAAACATAGGACTAATAGGATTTGGGACTATTGGCACAGGTGTAGTCAAGGCATTAAAAGAAAGAGCATCCTTTTTAGAAAAGAGGGTGGGGGTTGAACTCAGGCTTAAAACTATCTGTGACAAGGACATTATTTCTCCGAGGGATGTGGAGGTAGAACCCGGGCTTTTGACTACAGACGTCCACAAGGTTATTAACGACCCTGATATAAAGATAGTTATAGAGTTAATGGGCGGCATTCATCCTGCAAAGGAGTTTATAATAAGGGCATTGCAAAGCGGTAAGCATATCATTACGGCAAATAAGGCACTCCTGGCAGAATGCAAGGGCGAACTCTTTCAGACAGCCTTGGACAACGATGTTGACCTTTATTTTGAAGCGAGTGTCGGCGGCGGGATACCCATAATAAAATCCTTGAGAGAAGGGCTTATAGCCAATCACGTCCAATCTATATTCGGGATAGTAAATGGCACATCCAACTATATCCTGACCAAGATGACTGATGAGAATTGCGATTTTAAAGTAGCATTACAAGAGGCACAGGAGAAAGGCTATGCTGAAAAGGACCCTTCATTAGACATAAAAGGGATTGACTCTGCCCATAAGTTAGCAATACTGGCGACATTGGGATTTGGCATAGACGTGAAACTCAGTGATGTCCATGTAGAGGGTATTCTTGATATTTCACCTAATGACATAAGATATGCAGATGAATTGGGATGTGTCCTGAAATTGCTCGCTATAGCAAAGAAGGTCGGGGAAGAGTTAGAGGTCAGGGTCCATCCTACCCTCATCCCGAAAGGGCATCTATTATCCTCAGTGAACGGGGTATTCAACGCCATCTATATATCAGGCGATATGGTAGGCAATCTATTACTTTATGGGAAGGGCGCGGGACAGAGGCCTACTGCCAGCGCTGTGATTAGCGACGTAGTGGATATAGCGAGAAATATAATCCATAATTCAAAGAGGAGGATTCCTTTTCCCGTGCATGATGCGAGCATAAAGAGAATAAAGAGAATGGAAGAGATAGAGACGAGATATTACATCAGGTTCTCTGCGATTGACCGCCCTGGCGTATTTGCACAGATTACGAAGGTTTTAGGCGAACATAACATAAGCATTGCAAGCGTCATACAGAAGGAGAGGATGAAGGAACGAATAGTTCCTATAGTCATGCTTACACATGAGGCTGATGAAATGAATATTCGTCAGGCGATAGAGGAGATAGACCTTTTGCCTATTATGAAGAGAAAGAGCGTTGTAATAAGGATGGAGAAAGAGGAATGATGCCAACGATGGGGTTGATAGATAGATACAGGGAATTCCTGCCGGTAACAGATAAAACGCCGATTGTTACGTTGAAAGAGGGCGGCACGCCGCTCCTCTATTCTAAGACCTTGAGTAAACTGGCTGGAAAAGGTATAGAGGTATATCTCAAATACGATGGTATGAACCCAACAGGTTCGTTCAAGGACAGAGGGATGACAATGGCTGTCTCAAAGGCATTGGAGCAGGGTTCGCGGGCTATCATGTGTGCCTCTACAGGTAATACCTCAGCCTCTGCGAGTGCCTATGCGGCTAAGGCAGGTATAAGGTGTATAGTCATTGTACCTGAGGCTGCCATAGCTAAGGGGAAATTAGCACAGGCGATGATACACGGTGCAAAGGTCATCACCATCAAAGGGAATTTTGACGAAGCCCTGACATTAGTAAAGGAGATTACACAGAAATATCCGGTTACCCTTGTGAACTCCATAAATCCTTACAGGATTGAAGGGCAGAAAACCGGGGCATTTGAGATATGTGATGAGTTAGGGGTCCCTGATTACCATGCTATTCCTGTGGGGAATGCAGGTAATATCACTGCCTATTGGAAAGGGTATAAAGAATATTATCATTTGAAAAAGATAAAATCATTGCCAAAGATGCTTGGGTTTCAGGCTGAAGGTGCCGCCCCTATAGTGAGGGGTGAGATTATAGAAAAACCACAGACAGTTGCTACCGCCATCAGGATAGGAAACCCTGCCAGTTGGAGACAGGCAGAGTCTGCCAGGGATGAATCAGGTGGATTGATTGACATGGTGAATGATAATGAGATTCTGGACGCCTATAAACTTCTGGCAGACAGAGAAGGGGTGTTTGTTGAACCAGCCTCTGCCGCCTCTGTGGCAGGTGTATTGAAATTAGTCAGGAAGGGATATTTTAAGAAAACTTCTGGTAAATCTAAATCCTTGAAAATAGTATGTGTGCTAACAGGACACGGTTTAAAAGATACTGAAAGGGCGATAGAGGCTGCACCTGAACCTGTTAGTCTTTCTCCCAGGATGGATTTGATAGTGAAGGAGATAGGGTTTTGAAAAGAATAAGCGTTGGTGTAATAGGTGTAGGCCATTTAGGCTCGGTCCATGCCAAGATATATTCTATGCTGGATGGCGTGGTTTTAAAAGGGGTATGTGATTGCGATAAAAAGCGTGCAGAAGATGTTGCAAGGCTCTGTTCTACAAAATACTACTCAGACTATAAGGACTTGTTAAATGAGGTGGATGCGGTAAGTGTTGTTGTCCCTACCCAATTCCATCATAAGATTGCAAAGGACTTTTTAACCCATGGCATAGACGTTCTGGTGGAAAAACCAATTACGAGAACATTAAATGAGGCAGATGAACTGCTTGAAATCGCACGCAAGAAGAAAACAATTCTGCAGGTAGGACACGTAGAAAGGTTTAATGCAGCCATCAAGGCATTGAAAAGGATTTCTAAAGGTCCAAGGTTTATAGAGGCCCTGAGGCTCTCTCCTTTCCCCAATAGGGGGACTGATGTGGGAGTTGTCCTGGAACTGATGATTCATGATATAGACATTGTCCTTGACCTTGTCTGTTCAAGGATAAAACGCTTAGATGCAATAGGGATGAAGGTCCTCTCAGACTATGAGGACATAACTAATGCCCGTATAATATTTGAAAATGGCACAGTCTGTAATCTCACTGCAAGCCGCGTCTCGCAGGATACTGTCAGAAAACTCAGGGTATTCCAGGAAGATGCCTATGTCTCAGTTGACTACGTCAGACAGTCTGCTACCTTATGCAGAAAACTCAAGAACAGGATAGTAAGGGAAGAGATAAACATTGAAAGGGATGAGCCTCTCAAGTCAGAACTGAAATCCTTTATGGAATGTGTTAGAAAAGACACTCAGCCGGTAGTATCAGGTAAGGATGGCAGAGAGGCACTGCGGGTAGGGCTGGAAATTTTGAAGATGGCCCGGGTATAAAATTTTATTGACACAAACAAATACTTGTGGTATGCTATTGAAAAATTAGAAAGGGGTATGATAAAATGGCAAAGGGAAGAGATAAGGAATACGTTCTTAAGACTGCAAAGGAGAAGGGTGTAAAATTTGTAAGGCTGTGGTTTACGGATATATTAGGGTTCTTGAAAAGTTTTGCAATCACTATTGAAGAGTTGGAAGGGGCGCTGGAAGAAGGGATGGGGTTTGACGGCTCATCTATAGAAGGTTTTGCCAGAATAGATGAAAGCGACATGATAGCCTTCCCTGACCCGAATACCTTTCAGATACTTCCGTGGAGGCCGAGAGAGCAGCATGCAGTGGCGAGGATGTTCTGTGATATTCTTACACCTTATCGTGAACCTTATGAAGGTGACCCAAGGCATATCCTGAAGCAGAATCTCAAACGTGCGGCTGAAAAAGGCTATACCTTTTATGTGGGGCCTGAACTTGAATATTTCTATTTCCAGGATTCAAAGTCAACAGTAACCCTTGACAAGGGCGGATACTTTGACCTTACCCCCTTGGACGTGGCAAGTGACTTAAGGCGAGACACTGTCCTGACATTAGAAGAGATGGGTATAGGCGTTGAATACAGCCACCATGAAGTAGCACCTTCCCAGCATGAAATAGACTTGAGATATACAGATGCGCTTACCATGGCTGATAATGCCATGACTTATCGTTTGGTCGTAAAGGAAATAGCACTCCGGCACAATGTCTATGCTACGTTTATGCCAAAACCCATATTCGGAGAGAATGGCAGCGGCATGCATACGCACCAATCCCTTTTTAAGGGAGACAAGAATGCCTTCTTTGATAAGAATGACAGTTATCACCTGTCAAAGGTTGGTAAATGTTATATCGCCGGCTTGTTAAAACATGCACCTGAGATAACCTCTATTACCAATCAGTGGGTAAATTCATACAAGAGGCTGGTCCCGGGATACGAGGCGCCTGTATATCTATCATGGGCAGAGCGAAACAGGTCTGACCTTGTCAGAGTCCCTGTTTATAAACCAGGAAAAGAGAATGCTACAAGGGTTGAGTTCAGGTCTCCTGACCCGGCATGTAACCCGTATCTTGCATTTGCCGTAATGCTGGCTGCAGGGCTTGAAGGAATAGAAAAAGGATATGAATTGCCAGAACCTGTAGAAGAGAATATATTTAAGATGAGCGAAGCGGAACGCAAGAAGAGAGGGATAGCGACATTACCAGGAAATCTGCACGACGCAATCCTTCTGACTGAGAAGAGCGGACTTGTCCGGAAGGCATTGGGTGACCATATATTCAACAGTTTTATAGAGAATAAGAAGATAGAATGGGACAGGTACCGTATTCACATTACTGATTATGAGTTAGATAAGTATCTGCCTATATTATAAATTCTTATTTTTTATATGCTTTTTCTATCTTCTGGGAGACGTCTCGGTAGGTTATATCAACTTCGTATATCTTCTTGAATTCTGCATGGGCCTTTTCGTGATTGCCCATCTCTTCGTAGGTTGTGCCGAGGTTGTAGATTATTTCTTTTGTATCTTCATTCAGGTCTGTGTTTTTTTCCAATGCCTTCTGGAACTGTGTCACTGCCAGGTCAAACATCTTTTTCTGCTGAAAGCAGAGTCCCAGCATATTGAGGGACTTGTTCCTGTAAACAGGGTCATTGACAGCTAATTGGAACATACCTATAGCCTCGTCTCTCTTGCCTCTCTTCTCAAGGAGTATTCCATATTGAAATTTATAAGAGGTTTCGCTCGGATACTGGACTACCCTTCTTTTTGCCTCATCCAGTTCTAAATTTCCTCTATTCTCTTTGAGTTCCTCAAGTTCTTTCTTTAATGTTATGTCATCAGGGGTTTTTCTTAGAGCCTCTTCCTTCTCACTTATACCGGTGTCTAATCTCTTAAACTGAATATCAGAAAGTTTGATCTGGATGGAATAGTTGGTCGGGTCTAATTCTATAGCCCTCTTATACCGCTCAGTAGCCTTGTCTAACTCCCCGAGCCGCACGTAGAGGTCTCCGAGTGTCCTGAGCGTTACAGGGTCATTTGGGTTTGTCTTTAACTTTCCCTCATTATCTTTTATCAATAGTTCAATATCAGATTCTGTCCTTGCCTTTTTACCTTCCTTTTCAAGTTTGAGGGATGCCTCCTGGTCCTTTATCTTGGTCCTGTATGTGGTGGTCTGGTCATCCCATCTGCCTTTCCTTATGGCGCCCAGGGCATCTATGTTTTTAAGCCCGTCCTCTGCATCTGAATCACCAGGCTGAGTCTGGAGGACACTGTTATAACAGAATCGTGCCCTGTTATAATCCCCCTTTTCGGAATAGAGTCTTGCAAGTTCTTTGAACGTTCCAATATCTTTGGTGTCCACCTCTATGATGTCCTCATAGGCGGCAATAGCAGATTCGGTCATCCCTTCTTTTATAAACAGGTTTGCAATCTGATGCAGGACGATTATATTAGCAGGGTCTGTCTTGAGAATCTTCTCATAATTGTCTATAGCCTTCATCCTCTTACCCAGCATATCCAGCGCCATGGCAATCACGAGAGGGATGACACTTGTGAGCTGCATTAGGCTTTTTTTAATCAGGGATGGAGGATGTCTTTCAATCCTCTTCTTTTCTGCTAACCTGAGCTGGCGCCGTGCATCTACAAAATCATGTTTTAAAGCGAGTGCCTGACTGAATAATTCTATTGCATAGTCATAGTTCGCCTTATTAAAGGCAAAGAGACCCTTATCATAGTAGTCCTTGACTAATTTGGGTAACTGTGTTTCTCCAGGCACCCCGCTTTTTTTTGGTGTAGTTATTACTTCTGCCATATTTATTCTTTGGTTTCCGGGACTTCTTGCTCCATTATCTTTATATCAGCCTTTGCCCGAAGGTTTCCTAAGAATCCTTCTCTTTTTTCTTGTGCCTTCTGAGAGATGAGGATATTTCTAATACGCATCTTTGCCTTCTCAAACCCCATCTTTTCCCACCTTGCCTTATTCTCTTCGTAATACTGGTTAATCTCCTCATCCGTGATGCTTGCGGGCTGGCTATAGAAACCGCTCTTTTCTTCCAGTCTCCTTATCAGCATCATCCTTTCCTGGTTCAACCCTCCCATTACAGGATAAGGTGAGCCTGGAAATGCCGCACCCTGGTCTAACTTTTCAGCCTTAGCCTGCTGTGCTAATAGTTCTTCCTTTACTATCATAAGTAAGGCAGGATAATACATAGGCACAGGGGGACCTTGTGGATTCTGGACGAATAAGGTTTGCAACTGGGGATAATCCCCTAACAGAACTGTCTTATCATTAATAGACATCTTTGCCGATAGGAAAAGTTCCTTAACCTTTGCCTGGTCCTTTTCTATCTCTGATTTTTCTGCCTCCTTTTCCTTTGCAGACTGTTCAATAATCATCTGCTTAACAGTCTCAAAGAAAACATTGGAAGGTTTCTCGGTTCTTGGTGCCATAGGTGCCCCAAACATTGGGGTGGATAAAAGGTCGGATTCTATACTTGCACTTAAGGTTTCTTTGGAAATGGGGCTGCCGTTTACCTTAATATCTGCCTTTGCAAAGACTTCCTTCAGCCACTTCTGATATTCTTCTCCTGCCTTCTGGCTTATGAGTATCTGTGATATTCGTGACTTTGCCTGGTCTTCAGCAATCTTTGAGAATCTATCCTTGTTCGCTTCATAATAGTTATCTATCTCTTCCTGTGAGGGCGTGTAGTTTGACTTTTCCCTTGATTCTGACATCCTCTTGGTCTCTAAAAGGTTTGCTAATCTCTGGGTCTCATATTGTTTTTCATACTGTTTCATCCTGTTGAGTTGTTCCTGATATTCGGGGTCTTTGTCAAGTTCCAGACTCTTTGCCTCCTGGTATAATAGTTCCTGGTCAATAGCCCTCTTAAGTATATCCTGACTAAAGTCTTTTCCTCCCTGCCCTTGCTGGAAGGCTGCAGGGGGCATGCCGCCTATACCAAATATGTCTTTCTGATATATAGACACGCCATTTACTGTAGCGAGCACCTTTTCTTTACCCGGGTTTTCCTTGACTTCTGCTTCAGAACCTTCAGAATAAACCTTTATGCCTGCACAGGATAACAGCAAATACATTGACAAACTTCCCAATAATACGATGGACCACTTTTTCATACATCCTCCTTTGTTTTGTTATTTGACAGGCGAGACGCCCGTCCTACTCGTAGGGGTCGGATCCATCCGACCCTGACAGGTCCGCCTTAGGCGGACCGCTACAACCATAAGGATTATATCAAGAGGGTTTTGATTTGTCAAATAAAAAATAAAAAATTTATTATTTGTTAATTTTCAATCGCCATAACACTATGAGGTTCAGAGCCATTAGAATAGACACAACACCCATGCCATTCTTCAAACCAATGTAGTTAGCAATTATCCCGATAAGCCATGGGAATATAACTGATGCTGCTGCGCCCGAGGCTATGATTATACCAAAAATGGTCCCTGAGTATCCGGGAAGTTTTTCTCCTGCATATGCCAGGATAGTAGGCCATATACCTGCGAAGAATAGCCCTGTACCGCAAAAGGATAAGATGGATATTGGAGCGATATTGGTAACCAGATTAATAAGCAAACATATAAGGGCCCCTATTGTGCTGATAAAGATGAGTCTTAATGCATGGAGTTTTTCTATTGCCCGACTATAGACAAGTCTTCCAAGCATCATCAGCCCCCAGAACGCCCCCAGGACAATGCCACAGGTTGAGTCCTTTAATCCATATTCTTCACTCAGGTAGTTAGGTATCCATGCGGCTGTCCCTATTTCTGCACCTACGTATAAGAACATTACAAGATTCAGGAAGATAAAGGTCTTATCCTTAAACAAAGTGTGTATAACAGTGCCGTTTATCTTATCTGCATGACAATTCGGCGGGACCGGCACTCTACTATATATAATTGCTATTGCCAGCGTCATTACAGAAGTAGCGAGATACGCCGTCCTCCAGCCCATGTTTTTCTGTATTATATATCCCGCCATTACAGGGCCTATGATAGCGCCTATGTTAAAGAATGATTGCGTTATATTTAGTGTCTTTGTCCTCTTCTTTGCATACAGGTCTGATATGAGGGCACTTATCAAGCCCTCAATCAGTCCGGCACCTATGCCCATCAAACCTGATGCCAGCAATAAGATATAATAATGGCGGGATATGGATGCGAGGGCAAGGCCAAAGGAAAGGGTATAGATACCAAACATAATAAACTTCTTTTTACCAATCAAATCTGACAGATATCCACCAAGGATTATACTCGTGAAAAATCCAAGAGACCCAAATAGGAATATCATTCCTTTTTCTGCCAGGTTCAATGAAAAACTCTCGCCTATCGGCACAAGACTTGCAGCAGGTATTGTTGAAGCCATGGCGCATGCGACAATGGCAAGATTAGATATATAGAGTAATTTTTTATTTTCAGGCATAATAGTTACCAAGTCTATCATACTCGCTATTTAATGTCCAGAAAAAAATTTTTTTAAAAAACATAAAAAAACACTTGACAAAAAATAAAACTGTGTTATAATCTATTTTAGAAACAAATATGGGAAATCTTCTGGAAAGAAGTAGTATTCAATTGAGTTGACAAGGTATAAAAATATAAACGTCTGGAGGCAAGGAAGCATCCGCCTGCGGTGGGTGCTTTTTTATTCCCTAAAACGTTCTTTGAGAATTAAATAGCCAAGTGAAGTGAGGGTCCTAACTACAATTTTAATTGGAGAGTTTGATCCTGGCTCAGAACGAACGCTGGCGGCGTGGTTTAGGCATGCAAGTCGGACGCTTCACTACTGGCTCAAGTCGCAAGATGAGAGTTGGTGGTGAGGAGTGGCAAAAGGGTGAGTAACGCGTAGGTAATTTACCTTCAATACTGGGATAATCTATCGAAAGGTAGCCTAATACCAGATAAGACTACAGGGACGCATGTCCATGTAGTAAAAGATGGCATATACTTGTAAGCTATCGTTTGAAGATAAGCCTGCGTCCTATCAGCTAGTTGGTGAGGTAACGGCCCACCAAGGCTGTTGACGGGTAGCTGGTCTGAGAGGATGGTCAGCCACACTGGGACTGAGACACTGCCCAGACTCCTACGGGAGGCTGCAGTCGAGAATCTTTGGCAATGGGCGAAAGCCTGACCATGCGACGCCGCGTGCGGGATGAAGGCCTTCGGGTCGTAAACCGCTGTTGCGAGGGACGAAGGCTCCTGCTGTGAACAATGGCAGGGGATTGACGGTACCTCGACAGAAAGCCACGGCTAACTC
>CAYVEO010000002.1:64393-82175 GCA_964449965.1 uncultured Planctomycetia bacterium | reverse complement strand
TGACGCTTGAAGGCCTCACCCGCCACGCATCTACCCATGCGGCTGGTGTAGTAATCAGCAAAGATAACCTTACAAATCATGTCCCGCTCTTTAAGACAAGCGATGGCCAGATTACGACGATGTATCCCATGGGTTCGTTGGAAAAGATAGGGCTTATGAAAGTGGATTTCCTGGGTCTAAGGACACTCACCGTGATTGATGAGACATTAAAGATGTTGAGAAAAACGAAGGATTTAGACCTTAAAATAGAAGACATCCCGTTGAATGATAAGAAGACCTTTGAACTCCTCTCAAAGGCTGATACTTTAGGAGTGTTCCAGATGGAAAGTTCAGGGATGAGGGACCTCACAAAAAAAATCAAGCCCAAGGAGTTTAATGACATCATAGCACTCGTGGCATTGTTCAGGCCAGGACCTATGCACATGCTTGATGATTATATCCAGAGAAAGGCAGGCGATATTCCTGTTAAGTATGACCACCCATTATTAAAACCAATCCTTGAAGATACCTACGGCATAATGCTCTATCAGGAACAGGTAATCAAGATTGCAAGCGTTATCGGAGGATTTAGCCTGAGCAAGGCTGACCTCTTTAGAAGGGCAATGGGCAAGAAGATACCTGAGGTGATGGAACAGGAGAAGGCGGCATTCATTGAAGGTGCGACTAAAAACGGTATAGGTAAAAAGGTCGCTGAAAAGATATATAGCCATGTAGAACGTTTTGCAGGCTATGGATTTAATAAATCACATTCGGCTGCCTATGCGATGATAGCATACGAGACTGCGTATCTTAAGGCAAACTATCCTGTAGAATTTATGGCAGCCCTTCTCACAAGTGAAAAAGGTAACACAGACAAGATAGTGGATTACATTGACGAAGCAAACCGCATGGGTATAAAGATATTGCCTCCTTCAGTCAATGAAAGTTTTAATAAATTCAGCGTAGTAGGTAACTCTATAAGATTTGGTCTTTCTGCCGTTAAGAACGTAGGAGAGGGCGCTATAGAATCTATTATAAAGGTGAGGGAGACGCATGGCAACTTTAAGTCCCTCTATGATTTCTGTGAACATGTTGACCTGAGATTAGTCAATAGGAAGGTTGTAGAGAGTCTGGTCAAGTGTGGTGCGTTTGATAGTTTCAAACTTCACAGATCGCAACTCATGGCGATGTTAGATAAGGCTATAGAGGTATCTGCTACTGTCCACAGGGATAGAGATGCCGGGCAAATGTCATTCTTTGATTCATTTGAATCCCAGAATAACTTCAATGAAGGGGGACATGAAACGCCTGATGTTAAAGAATGGAATGAGAGCCAGTTATTATCCTTTGAAAAAGAGACGTTAGGTTTCTATGTCACAGGCCATCCATTAGCCAGATATGAAAAGTTGCTAAAGGAATGCGCCTCTGCCTCTACAGGTGATTTGGCACATAAGAATGATGGTGATGAAGTGGCACTCGGCGGCATTATATCAAAGGTCAAACGGACTAATTCTAATAGGACCGGTGAGAAGATGGCGATTGTCCTGTTAGAAGACATGGAAGGTCAAGTAGAAGTGCCTGTGTATCCTGATGTATATAAACAGGCAGCCAAATACGTAGAGATAGACTCTATAGTCTTTGTCCAGGGAAGGGTAACTCTCAGAAATGAGCAGCCGAGGGTCATTGCCTCTGAGATAGTCCCATTAGAGGATGCAAGGGCAAGATATACCAGGACACTCACTATACGACTCTGGACCCCGGGGTTGGATGAGGCTGTTCTAAAATCTCTTAAATCCATCCTTGCCTTGCATCCGGGTAAGGTGCCAGTCTATTTAAGCCTTACAGGTCAGGATAAGAGATCGGTCACAATCCAGTCCTCACCTGACTTTTATGTCCGTGCGACGGACAATTTGGCATTGGAGATAGAAAAACTTCTGGGTGAAGGTGTTGTAAAATTTCAGTAGGAATTTCAATAATTTTGTAGTTGCCGACCTTGGTCGGCTTAATTTAGAAAGGAGCATGTATGAAAAAAAGCATCAGTCAATGGTCGTTTCCCGGTGATTGGGATTTGAAGAGGTGTATGAAACTCGTAAAAGATGCAGGATTCCAGGCAATAGAACTTGCAATTGGAGAAGAAGGTGAAATCACGCCTGAATCTAATAAGAAAGACATTGAAAGGCTGAAGACTCAAGCCAATGATATAGGTATAGATATAAGCAGCCTTGCAACAGGACTATTCTGGAAATATCCTTTAACGAGCAGTAATCCGGATACTGCTAAAAAGGCTCAAGAGATACTTGTAAAGATGTTAGATGTAGCAAGTTGGTTAGGGACAGATGCGATTTTAGTAATAATAGGAATAGTTGGGGCAGATTTTATCCCAGGATGTGAGATAGTTCCATATAACGATGCGTATGAGAGGTCAATGAAACTCCTTAAGAAATTAGCAGGTGAGGCAGAGAAAAGGAAGGTTATGATATGCGTTGAGAACGTCTGGAATAAGTTCCTTCTGAGTCCGCTTGAGATGAAGGGATTTATTGACGAGATAAACAGTCCTTATGTCCAGTCATATTTTGACGTAGGGAATGTCCTCTTGACAGGCTATCCTGAGCATTGGATTCGCATCCTTGGCAAGAGAATCAAACGGGTCCATTTCAAGGATTTCAGGAAATCAGTCGGCAATATCAATGGGTTTGTAGACCTCTTAGAAGGGGACGTTAACTGGAAAGAGGTAATGAAGGCATTTAAAGAAATCGGCTATGACGGCTATGCCACAGCAGAGATGATGCCCCCTTATCCCCACGCCCCAGAGGCATTAATCCGCAACACCTCATTAGCGATGGATTATATACTAAAAGACAAAACATTATCATAGGCATGATGTAATATATTTATATATAATGAGTTATAAATAAAAAAACTGACGGAAAAGTTGTCAATTATATAATCTTAATATTTTCAATGTATTACAACAAAATACAGGCAAGTATTTGTCACAATACGGGTTGTTGAGTGCACTAAATTTCTTGTGATTTTAGACATAAAAAATATTTTTTCTATCAGAAAACAAAAGAGTTACGTATAATTTATAATCCCAATTTTTAATCGTGGCACGAAAATTGCTATATAAATAGAGTAGAAAGAGGCAAAAAATGAAAATAAAGAATAGATTTTTCCAATATTTTTTCAAAATTCAAAATAACATTTTTCAAGATTTAAAAAATAATAAAAAGGATTGTGAATATGGAAAGATTAAGAGGAAGACATAGCGTTCTAAAAGACATTAACAAGCGATTAGTTCTTGATACAATTAAGCGCAAGCCAAATTTGTCAAGATACGAGATTGCAAAAGAGGTGAAATTGAGCCCGGCAACTGTTTCAACGATGGTAGACCTGTTGATTGGTGAGAATTTGGTAATTGAGACTGGCATGCGTGATACGATAGTTGGCCGTAAGCCACAGAATCTAATATATAATCCAGATTCAGCATACGTGATTGGTGGTTATGTAGAATCTGAGAAGTTAGGTATTGCCAAGATGAACTTAGATGGACGTATTATTCAGATAGAAGAGGTTAATCTCACAGAAAATGTCACATCAGAGTATGTATTAGAAGAGATAGTGAGGTTAATACAGAAATTGCTTAATGGAAATAACCAGAACAATTCCCATGTCCTGATGATTGCATTAGCTGTCCCTGGTATGATAGATACAGAAGATGGAGTCGCCATATTTTCACCTCCTTTTGGATGGAAGGACGTTCATTTTAAAGAGATTTTAGAAGAAAGACTCAATATCCCTGTGTATATAGATAATGACGACAGACTCGCTGCATTAGGTGAGAAGACGTTTGGTGTAGGAAAGGGTGTAACTAACCTAATCTATGTTGATGTAGAAGGCGGAATTGGTTCTGGTATCGTCTTAAATGGGGATATATATCGTGGGACACATAACACAGCAGGTGAAATTGGACATTCGGTAGTAATGGAAGGCGGTCCGAAGTGTAACTGCGGAAATTATGGCTGCCTTGAGGCACTCGCTGACAACCATGCTATTATAAGGCAGGTAAAAGAAAGAATAAAAACAGGCGAGTGTCATCTATTGAAAGAGGATGAAATAACCATAGAGAGGATCATTGACGCAGCCCAATTGGGTGATAAAGGATGTAAAGAGGTGCTTGAGTCCGCAGGAAGACATCTTGCACGGGTCATAGCCAACCTCATCAATGCCTTTGACCCAAACGTAGTAGTCTTAACAGGCACAGTATTCATGTTAGGCGATTACTACTTCAATTATGTCAAGGAAGCAATCATGAAGGATGTTTTCAATGTAACAGTCAGGAACCTAAGGATAGAAAAGAGCAAATTAGGCGCCAAGGCATACATGCTTGGAGCCGGAACGTTTGTCTTGCAGAAGGTCTTGATACATCCTTTGAGCCTGGCTAAGTAATTCACAAATCTAAGGGCAAATTTGACCGAAAAGGAGGTGGAATTAGAAGGTTAGCCCCTGTGTAAAGGTGCGAAAAAAAACTTGGAAGGGAGGTGAGAAACAAAAGGATAAATCTCGATAACAAGGTTTAGTAAAGGAACTAAAATCGATTTAAGACAAAGGAGGAGGTAAAAATGAAGACGTTATTAAAGAAAGGTTTAGGTTTGTCCTACATTATTTTAAGTGTAGGACTATGTTTTACTGCTTTGAAAGTGGAAGCCGTAGAAGAATATTCATGGGTTAAAACGTTTGGGGTAACAGGAGTGATTAGTTCCGCTCCAGGATACGTTTATGGTCCTATGGGAGTGGATGTGGATTCCGCTGGCAATGTCTACGTTGCTGAGGCATTCAACATTCGTGTCCAGAAGTTTAACAGTAGTGGTCAGTCTGTGCTTATGTGGGGAGGCGCTACGGTATTTAGTGGCGGTAATGATAGCCCCAGGGGAATAGCTGTAGACTCCGCTGGTAATGTTTATACTGCTGACACAAACTACAGTCGTATCCTTAAGTTTGACAGCAATGGCAACCTCATCGCTACGTGGGGAGGAACCTCACCCCAAAACATCTGGTTTGAATACCCTCATGGCGTAGCCGTAGATTCATTAGATAATGTCTATGTTGCTGACACAGGGGCTAATCGTATTAAAAAATATAGTAGCAGTGGTGTGTTAATTACCCAGTGGGGTGGAAAGGGAAGCGCCTCGGGAAAGTTTAACAATCCTATGGGGGTGGCTGTAGACTCCGTTGGCAATGTCTATGTTGCTGACCAAAACAACCGTCGTATCCAGAAGTTTGACAGCAATGGTGGATTCATTACCAAGTGGGGAGGAGACCCAACAGACGGCGATGGTAATTTCAATTACCCCACCGGGGTAGCTGTAGACTCTGATGGTAATGTTTATGTTGCTGACACATACAACGATCGTATCCAGAAGTTTGACAGTAACGGTGGATTCATTACTAAGTGGGGAAGCAGTGGAAATGGCAATGCTCAATTTAACTTTCCTTGGGGAATAACTGTAGATTCTGCTGGGAATGTATATGTTGGTGACCTTAACAACCACCGCATACAGAAATTTGCACCCAAATTTCCGCCGGTGGCAAATTGTAAGGTTGGGTTAAATATGGATGATCTGTTGATTCTTGACGGCAGTGGTTCTTCTGACTCAGATGGAACTATCGTCGCATACGAGTGGAGTATAGATGAAGAAGTTATAGGGACAACAGCAATAGTCGGGACAGAGGACCTTGAACCAGGTATCTATGAAGCTACACTAACCGTGACGGATAATGATGGTGCAACTGATTCCTGCACAGTTAACCTGGTAAAGCCCTTAGGTAAAGACCCGCAACTTGAAGCATGCTTTGATGCACTTGACTTACTTTTAGGACCTATAGATTGCACGGCGACAAATCTAGGGTTGGACGTCATATACGTGGCTCCTGGCACACTCAGTAATCAGCAGGGTCTGTCAAGGAATCCCAATGCTTTAAAGGCTGTCTTGTTGCCATAAGCATCGGGGATATATGATGGTACGACTGGGAGGCATACTTATGCCTCCCAGTTATAATATGGAATAAATTTTTAAGGGGAACAAATACGGAAGAAGTACTCAAAGAAATAGAGGTATCGTCTTTGATAAGAAATTTACAAAACCGAAAAAGTTTTACTTTGATAGAGCTGTTAGTTGTCGTGGCGATTATCAGTATTTTGGCAGCGATGTTGCTACCAGCCATAAAAGAAGCAAGGGAAAAAGGCAGGCAGGCAGTTTGTATGAATAACTTGAAACAGATTTTTCTTGCAGCTCAGTTATACTCTGATGACTATAATGGCTGGTATCCTGCCGGTTATTATTGGGATGGTGTCAATGAACTCGGATGGTTTGTAATGCTTGCATATTACGTCGGCTATTTGAAATCACCTACCTTCAGTGCCTATAGTTCTAGTGAGATGTACTATCCTACATGGGAACTCCGTTTTTTCCGTTGCCCGAGTGATAAAACCCTGTATCAAAACGATCGGAGAGATTGTAACTACGCAATCAATGGGTATTTTAACTGGTCAATGACAGGGAGTGACTATACCAATTATTATGATAAGGGTTTCTCTGCCAGAAACGCATCCCAAATTAAGTCTCCTAATGAGATGATGGCTTTCTGCGATTATTGGAACAATAAGGAAGGCCTCACTGTCCGGGTAAATAGAACTACCTGGGTGGGTTCTAATTCCGCTTACGACACAAGCGCTCGTCATAGTAATGGAGCCAGTGTATGTTATGCAGACGGACATGTTAAATGGCTTTCTTATATTGAGATGAATAGGCTCAGGCAAAACTCACCCGAAAGCACAATTTTCTGGGGTGATTGACCTTGCAGTGTAGTAAAGTATAAGTGTTTTTCAAATTTTCTTGAAAGGAGGCGGCAGATGTAATGCGTGAAAGGATTTGAATAAAAAGGGTAAAAGTTAACAAAGTACTTATTTGAAGGGGGTGAGCAGAAATGGGAAAAGATTTAAAATGGATAATAGTATTTGCTATGGGTATTTTAGCAAGTGTAACACAAACCGTATTCTGTGCCGACATCATAGTGAATAGCTCTGCCAAGATTAATCTTCCTCTTGCTGGTACTGCTGGACGCCTATACCGTGTTACCGATGACATACGCGGACTTTGGA
Source organism: uncultured Planctomycetia bacterium (assembly GCA_964449965.1). Lineage (GTDB taxonomy): Bacteria > Omnitrophota > Gorgyraeia > CAYVEO01 > CAYVEO01 > CAYVEO01. The sequence goes on along the minus strand of CAYVEO010000002.1, from coordinate 75,034 downwards.
TGGACCAGGGAAGTCAGTGGTTTGGATTAAGCGGTGAAGTAATTAATGTTAAAGAATTTGGAGCAAAGGGAGATGGAACAACAAACGATACCACATCCATACAAGCTGCTCTTAATGCTGTTCCGGCATCCGGCGGAATGGTATTTTTTCCGCCTGGTAATTACCTGGTAACAGCTTCACTGAAGCCAAAGGTAAATACCACGCTCACAGGTGCAGGTTACGGATCCAGGATTACGGCTACCTCTGCTGGTTGGGACAATGGCTGCTGTGCTGACCAACGCGGAATCATCAGTATTTATAACCTTGGGGAGGCAAATATTCGTATTACTAATCTTCGTATCTACGGTACTACAACGGCGGCAACTACAGATCTAACACCTAAGCTGATTTACTTTGATTTGTCCAATAAAATAACAATTGACCACAATTGGCTTGAGAACGCAGGCTGCGAAGGGATTTGGCAGGGGAACCAGTCGTTTACCAATAAAATAATTATTGATTCTAACCATCTCAACACAATCGGAATGAATTGTGGCTCATTTAGTGCATTGCCAGCCATCCAGATTAACGCAGAAGAAGGAGTTATCTCAAACAATAGAATTTACAACGTCGGTAGTGGTATTGCCGGAAACGGTAGAAAACTGACTATAACCGGAAACGTCGTCAAAGATATAACCGGTTGGGGAATAACAACAGGTGAAGGTGTTAGCAGCGGGATTATTACGGTTACAGGTAATATTGTTGAGTTTACCGCCAGTTCTACAGTAAACCGGGCTGGCTATTTTACAGAATTTGCAAGTAGCGGCAACAATAACAGTATTTCGAGTTATGTCGGAAACTATTGCCATCTAATTGGAAATTCTGCATTTTTGAATAATGCTTGTTATGAAATCGTGTCAAACTCCAACGTTTCACTTGTTGGGAATGTTGCCGAGATAGATACGAGGGGCCGTGGGTTTTATCTCCGTACAAACCTGGCGAACAGTACGATGGACGTCCACCTCACCGGAAATCTGGTAAAGGTTACAGGAGAATCCGGGACATCGTGGGGATTCTATGGCGTATCGCAGGGTTCAACTTATGTTCTGAACGTGCGCTCAACCGGTAATAGAGTCATTGGCCTCACTCGTGCAGGCGGTAACTATGCTTACTACTATGGAACTTCACCAGGTGAGGCTCTAAATGCAACGTCATGGGGAGATTACGCAACGGACGGGTATGCCCAGTGGGGAAACCATAATTACGATGCTACCTTGAATACAACAATAGATGACCAGCCAATATTTGAAAATAACGACCTTGCGAAAAATACCGGGATATTCCGAGCTCCGCGAATCGGGATGTTTAATCTTCAAGACAGTATTAACATAACTGTAGCTACCGATTCAATAAACATATCCGGTGTTAACGTAAACAGCAAGGCTAATAGGAGAACATTAATAAAAGTTGATACTGAGGGTGCAGCTGCTACAGACAATTTATCAACGATAAGCGGCGGGAATGCCGGTGACATGTTGATATTGGGTGCTGTGAACGATGCGCGCACAATTGTATTAAAGGATGGGGTTGGAAACCTTAGGCTTGCCGGAGATTGCTCTTTAGACAATGTTGATGACCGTATCGTTCTGCTGTATGATGGGACAAACTGGTATGAACTTGCCAGAAGTAACAACGGTGTTTAAGAGGGACTAATTGACCAGCATCAGGTGACACGGGAGTTCCGTGAGACCTGTGATTAAAGGTAGTGAGAGAGACTATGATAGTCTCTCTCACTAATTTTATAGGAAGTGAATTTGGGGGAAGATAGGAGATAAGGTGATACATGTGAATATAAAACGTGCGTTAATCAACTCAATAATCCAGTATATGGTTATGTTAGTTTTTAGTATGATTACCATTTTTGCCATAGTTCCAGCCGCATTAGGCGAAATGGCAATTGCCCACGAGGGAAAGGCTTTAGTCAATATTGTCAAGGCGGCTGATTTGATTCCGTCTGAGATAACCGCAGTTAAGGAACTAAGTGATTATCTTTCTAAGATAACCGGTGCAGCGTTCCAGGTAATTGAAGAAAAGGAGATAGAAGCAGACAGCCATGCTATTTACGTGGGACCTACTATTTTTGCCCAAAAGCATGGGATTGATATCAAAAAATTAGGTGAAGAAGAATCCATTCTTAGCACGGTTGAGGGGAACCTGATTTTAACTGGCGGGCGCCCTCGCGGCACACTGTATGCGGTCTATGAGTTATTAGAAAAAGAATTAGGGTGCCGCTGGTATACGCCATGGTATGAAAAAGTGCCGAAACAGGCCGACCTTAAAATAAAGCCGTTACAAGAGCAAATCAAGCCGCACTTTATGGTCCGTGACGGCGGCTCTGACTTCTGGCGCGACGATCAGACATTCTTTGATAAAGAAACCTTCAAACGTTTTGATGAACAGTACAAATGGTATATTGTCCGTAACCGTATCAACGGCGGTTTTTATGGCCGAACGCTTGCAGAGGACGTTGGAGGCTATGTCCGCAAGGCCGGCAGGGAATCCAGTCACAGTTTCTTCGCTTACGTACCGGCACAGAGATATTTCAGGGACCATCCTGAATACTTTAGTGAACGTAACGGAAAGCGGGTCCGTTCTACTGCCCATGACGGGAATCATATTTGTTTGACAAACCCGTCTGTTTTAGATATAGTAATAGCTGGGGTCAAGGAAGACATCAGGACAAACCCCGATGGTAAATACATCTCGGTATCGGTCAACGACGGCGGCTGCGAGACAATATGCGATTGTAAGAATTGCAGGGCCGCTGCCGGAAAAGAAGGTGAATCAGGGCTGTTGTTATGGTTCGTCAATCAGGTTGCCGATGCAATTAAAGATGAATATCCTGACAAGTATATTGTTACCCTGGCCTATATTGCGACAAAAGATCCGCCCAAGCGTATTGTGGCACGAGATAACGTTATTGTGTGGATAACAAAGGGCACGTATTCATGCAAAGTTTATTTACCCAAAGGTATAGAATCCAGTGAACTGGATTCTATACGCCAATGGACGAAATATGCTAAACATATCTGGATATGGGATTATGGAACCTCCTCGTGGTGGATGCAGCATTACCTGAAACCAATGACATGGAAGATGACACAGCAGTTCAAGTTGGCTAAAGAGTTAGACGTAATTGACGGTATATTCATGGACCATCACAACATGACGTATGAAGAGCCTCCCAACCAGTTTTATGAATTGGATTGCTGGATTTATGCACATCTCTGCCGCGAACCTGGCATGGATCTGGATATGCTGATTGACGATTTCTTATCCGGTTACTTCGGCCAGGCCGCGCCGCACTTACGAAAATATCTGAATCTGGTTCGGGATAACCTGCCAAAGTATCCTTATCAGATGTTTGACTATACGTTCATTAGCAATGCCCAGGCATATTTTGACAAAGCCGAGGAATCGGTGAAAGATGATCCCGAGAGACTGGACCGGGTGCGGACTTACCGTATTTCATTAGACACATCCACCCTGGCATATCGCAACTCCATAGTCAACAGCTACCTGCGTAGCGGCGGAGTTCTGGATAATTATCCTTTCAAGATTAACAAGGTCAGGGATAGGGCTCTCTCTTACATTGAGAACAGCCAGTATCCGGTTTATCAGACTAAAAAACTTAGCGGTTATTTTACAGCAAATCAGGAGGAGTGGATTACCACCTATGCATCTGTCCGGGAAGTCGCCCGTCAGTATGTTCAGGATGTCAGTCAAGGGGCAGAGTATAGCCCTATCCCTAAACAGTTCCGGGAGATGGACACACAAAACGTCATAGATATTACGGCGCCGCTTCTTTCAGGAGGGGAGAAAGACCTGGTATCAGACCCGGAAGCGGCTATAGGCCTGGCGGTTGTGCGAAAGGGAGACAACCGTTTGCCCATGGGGCATGGCATATACAATCTTATTACGCCACCGGATCAGAAGCTCCAGGTGTCTGAAAAACCTGTTGAGGCTGCCGATATTCCTGACAAGGGATATCACTGGTTTAAAGGTCCGCGCTTTACCATGTGGGAGTGGACATTCATCTATTTCCCAAGTGATTGGACTATTCAGGAACATTTCTGGCCTTTATTTGATCCAAAGAACCCGAACCAGCAGTGGGAGTATTACTTTTCAGTCAAGTTCACCGGTCCTGCCTATCCTCACGGCGCTCCTGATAAACCCAATGCTATGTTTCTGGACAGGGTCATTCTTGTTAAGGTCACCGGTCCTTAATTCAGGAATAAATAGAAGATGACGGAAAGAATACACATTGCGGTCTTAGGACTGGGTGACATGGGGGGGACCCATGTCAAGGCAGCCAAAGATTCACCGTATGTTGAGTCAATTATTGGCTATGAACCCGCTGAAGCACGGGCTGTAATGCGAGGAGAAGAATTAGGTATAAGAACCACCGGTAATCTGGATGATATTTTAAACAATACAAATATCAGGCTGGGATATATTGCTGCGGTAAATGAGGCGCATTGTGAACTGACTGTCCGTTTTCTTAGAGCCGGTAAGGCAGTTATGTGTGAAAAACCTATGGGGATTTCATTGGATGAAGCACGTAAAATGCTTATGGCAGAAAGAGAGACCGGCTCCTTTTTGCAGATAGGTTTTGAACTTCGGTATTCTGAGCTTTATAAAAGAGTTAAAAATTGGATAGAGGCAGGATTGATTGGACAGCCGCTTAACTCGCACTGCCAGTATTATTGCAGTGAATTTCATAAGAAAGGTTCATGGAGGAGTGAAAGCAGAGGAACGTTAATCGGAGAAAAATTGTCGCATTATCTTGACCTGCCGCGCTGGTGGATTGGTGATAAAGTCACAGAGGTTTTTTCCATGCATGCTCCTAACTTTATTACCTATTTCAACCATCCGGATAACCATCAAATTAGTTGTAAATTTGCCAACGGTGCGGTCAGTACATTAAATTTTATTATGGGTATAGCTGAGACAGATGGCGGTGATCCTCTTCAGGATGTTCTGGTAAAGCAGGCGGATGACGGACATGCCCTGAAATATATTATTTACGGGACGAAAGGTGCGATTGAAACCGATATTTTCCGGAGGCGTATTCGGCGATGGGAATTTACCGATGGTCCGAAACAACTGGAGAGCAAGTTAGTGGAGACAATAACTTTTACTAAAAATGAAGATAGTGAATGGTTTCACAACACCTATGGCCAGAACCAGGCTATTGCCCGGCTGGTAGCAGAAGGTAAAAAACCGGAGAATCCTGCCTCTGACTCTTATGAAACCATGAAACTCTGTTTTGCCGCTGAGATTTCAGAAAAGGAAGGAAGAATCGTAAATCTATCAGAACTGGAATCAAAAAACTCTGCCAGGACAATAGAATAATTCTACAGGGATAGAGGGAATAGTAAGGTGTCAAACACAATTCAATACCACGTTGATGAAAAAGGCAACTTGAGAAGCGGACTTTACCTTAAGGGAGCAAGAATAATTAAGCCAGGGTATACGATTATCCTAACGATTAAAACAGAGTCTGATAACGTTGTGCTGAAGGCAAAAACCCAAAGAGACGGTTTTGCTTATTTTCAGTTCAATATACTGGATTTTATTATCGCTGCCAGGGAACCTTTTCAGATACGGTGCTATACAATTATTAACAGGAAACAGATTAGTAGTCCATGGAGTGAAGTTTACCGGATGCCGGATTGGACACCGTCAACTATGGGTAATAAGAACAAGATATCTCTTTACGGCACATGGAAATCAAAGCGTTGGCCTTTCAAAATGAGAGAGGAACGACTCATTGCCCCGGATTACAATGACCAGAAATGGACAGAGGCAACAATTCCCGGAGCTTTACATCTGCGCCCGGAGTTTGATATTCCCGACCCCCAAAAAAAGGATGAAATAAAACTTACTCATATAAATCAGGATGACGGATTTATTGTACGGAAGAAATTTATCGTCCCGGCTTCATTTAGAGGTAAAACCATACTTTTAAAGACTGAAGGGATTTATCCGGGCGGGAAAATCTTTTTGAATAACAGGAAGATTGGAGAGGTCTGGACTGGACTCAGTCCAATAGAAATAGATATTAGCAGTAGTTGTCTTATCGGGCAGGAGAATACACTGGCAATACGCATATATAGAAGACATCCCTTTGTGCATCTTGACATGCCGCGCTGGGTTATGGATTATTGCGGTATCCACCGTCCTATTACTATTGAAGCATTCCCCAGATGCCGCATCAGAGACCTGTATTTGAACCCAACACTCAATGATAGTTATACAGCAGGTATTCTCAATGGTAAAATCGCAATCACGAATGGTGAAGACCGTGCCGCGATTATTACCGCCGGTATAAAAATTTTTGATGGCAACAGACAGCATCTGGTGAAGACCCATAATCTAATCAATCAGAAAATTGCTTCGGGTGAACCATACACAGCGAATTTCAACCTTATAGTTGGGAACGTCAAATCATGGTCTTGCGAAAAGCCCAATCTTTACTATGCAGAGATCACGCTAAAAGAGAATGGAAGATTAACTGAGGTGGTAACACAAAGGATTGGATTTAGACGGTTTGAGATGAGGAATGAACGCCCATTGTTGAATGGTGTTCCAATCAAAATAAGAGGCATCAATAGGCTGGAGTGTCATCCTGAAACAGGCTTGGCACAGGATGAAGAATGGCTCAGGAAAGAGATATTCATGCTCAAGCGCGCTAATATTAACGGGGTGCGCACGCACTTGAACTCCTGCCATCGTTTTATTGAGTTGTGCGATGAACTTGGTTTGTATGTTATCCAGGAATTGCCGTTGGACTGGTGTCCGGAGGAGATTACTGATATTAATGTGCTGGGTGTTTTGCTTCATAGAATTCAGGCTTCCATCATTAGGGACAGGAATAATCCTTCTGTCATTGTGTGGGGCGTGGGCAATGAGAACCTTGTTCATTCAGACTCGGAAGATGAAAAGACTGCCTTCTGGACCCATGAGCGGCTCTTTCACCACTGGTGTAAGCGGCTCGATCCTGCAAGACCTACAATGTTTCCGCCGGCAGGCCCGTTATCTGATTTCTGGTCGTATGTCCAGGCACAGATAGGTGAAATCGGTGATGTTCATTACACTTTAGCTCCAATCAAAGAACTTCAAAAGACTGGAAAGGCGGTAATTTATACCAACTGGAAAGACAAGTATACCGTCTCAAAAGAGGAACTCATAAAGAACGGCTGGAGCGGGGTGTGGTTCAGTTCGGAGTACTTTTGTTTCGGCGCTGTACCGGAACTTCTGGAATCACCGCATCTTTCTTTTATAGAAGCAGAACATCCTGAAGAACGTTTTAAGGAAGCCGACACTATATCAGTTTTCAAGCGGCGGCTGGCCCGGGAGTGGGGATTTATGGAAAAAGACCCTGCGTGTCTCGGCGGCGCATTCTTCCATTTCAAAGACCCTGCTACAGGTAAACAATGGAAATGGATTGCTTATGATGAAGGATTGCCATGGGGTATTGTTGACCCATATCTCATGCCGAATCATCTTTATTGGGTTGTGCGCAGTATGTTTGCGCCAGTAAAAGTAGAAAATAAAATACGTTTCAAGAAAGGACAGCGAAACGCAGGGATTCGTATTACTAATCTGCACAGTTTCACTAATCTCTCCGAAGGCACATGCTATGTCCAGCAGTCTGCGCACCGGCACTACATGGGTATGACCCAGGAATGGGAAGAAAAAAGAATAGATGTTCCTGCTCTTTGCACAAGGACAGTAGAATTTCCTCTAAGGAAAGATGTATACACAGAACTTGATAAGGGAATCATGGGTCTTATACGGCTGACATTTGCGGATGAGCAGGGATACATCATAACCGTTACAGATATATTGCTCATTCCGAAAAACTTAAAACATACTTTCAGTTTTGCCGGCGGAGATTTTGTTCTGGCAGAAATGATGGACAGGCAAAAGAAAAAAAGGATGAATAGGAAATGAGCAGAAATTTAATTCTGGCAAGATCCTGTAAAGCATGTATGCCTATTATTGTTTCCCGAACTGCAGACCGGGTAGTATGTTTTGCCGTATGGGAACTAAAAAGATATCTTCAGAAAATAAGTAAGGCAACATTCACTATTAAGAAATGTAATGACATTGATATCTCCGGTTCTTTTTCAGCCATTGTGGTTGGTGCCGGAGAATGGGAAAAAAGACTTGATTTTAATCTTGATCCGGCCTGTACTCCCTTTGACGGATTTACAATTCGTTCTTTTCAGAACAAGTTATTTATACGCGGGGTTAACAGCCGTAGTAGTCTTTACGGCGTGTATGCACTCCTGGAGAAGTTAGGGTGTGAATTTGTGGAACCCGGGATAGAGTATGTACCAGAACTTAAAACAATTACTTTATCCGGGATAAACATAAAAGAAGTCAGCGCTTTCGTAATACGTAATATTTACCGGGCTGGCAATTCCATAAAGAAGAAAGAAGACATTGATTTCCTGAACCCTGATGTTAACGCGCCCCAGATTGACTGGATGGCTAAAAAGCGGCTCAATCATTATGTTTTTTATGTTAATCATTACCGTTATGATTTATGGGAAAGGGATAAACATAAAGTTCTGGATGAGTTGTTAAACAGAGGGTTTGATATTGAAGTAACACATCATTCAATCCATTATTTCTGCCCGCCGGATGAAAATCATGATTTCGGCGGGTATGGTCCGGAAACGTATTTACGGAACCATCCAGACTGGTATGTACCGGCGATGGAATGCGGCGCCAGGGGCAGGTGGCAAACAAGGGTGAATCTGCCTGAGGTTCAAAAGATCATTACCAGGCGCTACATGGAGTATGCGGGCCGCAATCCAGAGATTAAGATTACAGGACTATGGCCGGACGATATCCCTATGAACATCACGTATAAAGGACTTGGGGTTACAGACGGATATATGAAATTTTGGAACAATGTGGGTAAAACCCTTGCTAAAAGTTTTCCGGAGAAGCGTTTGGCAACCATAGCTTATTTTGAGTTAATCGAGCCTCCAAAGAAAGTTGCCCCTGCTTTTAATCTCCATCAGTGGTTTTGCCCTATAGAAAGAAATTATCATTATGGAATTAATGATAAACGGAATAAAAAAGATTTTTCTTATCTTAAAAAATGGGTCAAACAAATGCCGCCCTATCACCTTGGTATTTTTGAATACTATTCATGGCAAATGGAATTGACGCCTCTGCTTAATGTTATGCGTAATGACATGCAGGCATACCGGGACCTGGGAGTGGGCGGGATTTATTCCTGGTCTGCTGGATATCCAGATAATATACTTAATATCCTCGGAGAGGATTATCGCTGGGCAATGGATATTTTTGGGTTAACTCATATATTATGGAATCCTCAGGCAGATATAGAGGGACTCCGGCAGATATGGGTTAGGAATGTCTTTGACGGTTCGGCATCATGTATCCTGGATTTTTATGATCTTTTGGGAAAAGAACATAAGAAAGAACTGCGAAAGAAACTGGCACCGAATTATCAATGGATAAGTTTAGATTTGATGCATATGTGTCAGAAATTACTCGCTTCAGCCCGCAGAAAAGCCGGCTCCCAACGCGTTATGGATAGAATTGACTTGCTGGAAAAAGTCTTAGTGCATGGCAGTGCTGAAAAGATATTGAGAGAAGGGAAATACCGTGTTGTGTAATTGCTTATACAAATCAGTATCAGGAGAAAATGAATGAAAGCATTTGAGGTCTACAACAGTTTCTACGGCAACATGCTCAATCCGGACGGAACAAAAAAAGAAATAGGTTCCGAGCTTGACCGGCGGAAAGACTATGACAGTGCGAAACTGTTCGGGGATGGATGGTATTTCTTTCCAGACTATTCGGCCCGGGCTGGAGTCTCGTTTCCGACGCGGCAACAGCTTGAACGGCTGGCGGCAAACTGCGAGACCATGAATCTGAATATATACAAGGGTGGACCGGATGTTGACCCTAACGATACTCGCAGAGATATGGTAGAAACAGCCAGGCAGTTCAAATCTCGTGTAGAACTGGTAGTATTCAATGAACATGAAGGGAACATTGAATGGGATTTGTCAGGCCGTATGGATATTTTCACTCGAGCTGACGCTATGCGTTTTGCGGAGCATCATTTAGTAGAAAGAATAATGCGCCTGAGGCAATATTTTAGGCCGGATGATAATAATGACTTTGCACCGGATAGCCTGGCGGAAGCCATCGCTTACCTGAATCCGGATGGACTAAGACTGTGTTCATGGTCTAACCGGTTGTGGCTGCTGCATTTGCTTTGCCGGGCAGGAATTGATACGGTAACTACGGAAAACGGAGCATGGTACCAAAATTCCCAACTCGCAATCTCTTATCTGAGAGGAGCTGCCGCTGAATATGGCAAGGGATGGGGGGTCTGGGTGTCGCCGTTTGGCGGCGTATGTCACAACATGAATCGCGGGCTGACATGCTATGATGAAAATGGCGTCCTGCAGGCGGGTCTAACCGCAAGCCTTCAACTTCGTATCTACATGACTGCTTTCCTTAGCGGAGCGCGCTTTGTCCTGCCGGAAGAAAATAATTTCACAAACTGGGCCGCGCCGGATTTTGACCAGTACGCCCCCAACA
>CAYVEO010000002.1:36928-64368 GCA_964449965.1 uncultured Planctomycetia bacterium | reverse complement strand
CTGCCACAAAACTGTCACCGCTCGGTGAAATGGCGAAAAGATTTCACAATTTTGCGAAACTTCACCGACAGGACATCGGCGAACCGCTTGTCCCGTTCGCTTTTCTCATTGACTCCAATCAGGGTTGGGATCCCAACGGGACATGGGTGCTCAAGAAACAGGTCTTCGGCAACAGAGTGCCTTACAGTCAGGGTGACTATATGATGGACAACCTGTTTAATTTTATCTATCCTGGTTTTCGTATTTCCGGCATGGGTTTCTACAAAAACTTCAATGACGAAGTGGACTGGCAATCTGAGAAGGAATATTGCTCTAAACTATATTCCGGTTTTGACCAGAGACCTCTGGAAAAAGGATTCCTTGTTAATACCCCTTACAGTGCGGGTTTTGATGTCATGGATAATAAAGGAGTGCAGATTGAAACGATAAAGCGGTACAAAGTCGTGATTTTGGCCGGTGATATCATTTTGCAGAAAAGAGACTATGACGTGTTGAAACACTATGTGAATGAAGGTGGAACACTGGTGGCTAACATCTTTCATGTTGCGCCTCGTCCTCATCTCAGGCATCCGGATATAGATTATCTTTCGGAACAGATGGTTACGGAACTGTTCGGCGTGACCCTGCCAACTGACAACGATACCAATCCGCTGGCATGGGGAGATATGAGCCGGGAACCAAGCTGCTGTCATCAATGCAGACAAACCTTCATGGAGTACAACAATGAGTTTGCCGTTCTCGGGGCGGAGCGTTCTGCTGGAACTATGATCAGCACAGAATCGGGAACTCCGTTAGTTACGACAAATAAAGCGGGTAACGGAAATGCCATGTTGTTTACCCAGCACTGGTATCAAAGCACCGGCCTGACGCGTTTGACCGACGCCGCTCAGCATGCGTTTGATCATCTCTTCAAACAACATCTTCCCGTTCAGATAGATGATGGAATCCATTTTCAGATCAACCGGAGCGGGAAAGGTTTAATCGTGAGCCTGATGAACCACAACAGAAATGCATGGAAGGGAAGTATCCGTCTGCCTGATAACCATGACTATAGCATTGTCAGGGATATCTGGAATAATGAAGAGATTGCTATGCGTCCCGGAATGAGCGCCTTAAATACCGTAGTGCAGCCTTTTGACTTTAGGATATTTGAATTATCGAAATCCGGCAAATAAAAAGATTTAAAAGGAACATAGATGAATAGCAGAGAAAGGGTGATAAGAACAATAGAGTTCAGGAAACCGGACCGTATCCCTATCAGTCACTCAATTGCCTTGACGTGCTATATTAAATATGGAGAGAGTCTTGCACAAATTCTTAAAAGATATCCGGATGATTTTTCTGGGCCGGTTACTAATTATCCAAGGAGCATCGCTGAACTTCCTGCATCGTTAAGGAAAGGGTTTTATATTGATGAATGGGGGTGCAGGATAGAAGTTGGCGTAGATGGACTTTTCGGACAACCGGTCGGAGAGCCGCCTCTTGCTGATTATAGCAGGCTCGCTGACGTAAAGTTTCCTGTGCAATGGGACAGAGGGCATATAAAAAATATGGCAGGAACTGTTGCTGAACGAAAGAAACAATATTTTACTATGAGTTTTTTTCAAGCCTGCGGCTATTTTGAGCGGCTTCAATGGCTAAGAGGGTATGAAAATCTCATGATGGATCTGGCCGAAATGCCGAAGGAATTCTTAAAACTAAGTAATGAACTTTTAGACTGGAATCTGGAAAGGATAGGTCTTCTTACTGAGGTTTCCCCGGATTGCATCTTTTTTGAAGATGATTGGGGAACTCAAAATTCTTTAATGATAGATCCCGGCTTATGGAGAGAATTCTTCAAGCCAAGATATAGAAAAATGGTAGAGGCAATCCACAAAACAGGCGCTTATGCTTATTTCCATAGTGATGGTTATATTGTGCCTATATTCAATGACTTAATTGAAATTGGCGTAGATATCCTCAATCCTCAATTTTCATGCCATACTTTGGAAGATATGGCGGGAATATTCAGGGGAAGAATAACTATTGCTACTGATATAGACAGGCAGAGACTTTTACCTTTTGGAAGACCTGATGAGATAGAGGGGTATATAAGAAATACAATCAGTCTCCTTTGGCAGAATGGCGGCCTTATCGGCAGAGGGGAAGTTTATCCGGAAATTCCATTAGAGAATATAGAAACACTTTATAAGACATTTTTTGAGGAGATTTTACCATTTGAAAATTAGAATGTGAATAGAAAGAGGGCGTGGTGCGTTTATTGGATAGAACAGATTAAAGAAAGGAGTGAAGAAAAATGGGGAAGGTAGTAAGAAAATTGTGGATGTTGACAGGTATGGTGATGTTGCTGTTTATAGCAGGGGTTTATTACGTTCATGCTGAGGGGGGGGAAGGATTACTTGTTCACTGGCCGTTTGACGAAGGTTCCGGCAGTGTTGCCCGGGACGTGTCAGGCAACAAAATGGACGGAGAAATAACAGGCGCTACCTGGGTAGAAGGGAAGATTGGCAAAGCCCTTTCCTTTAAGGGGAACCCCGAGGCACCTGATTTTGTAGAGATACTTTTTGGCGATAATCTGGAACTTGCAAAAGGTAGTTTTACTATAACGATGTGGATAAAGACGAATAATGAACAGTACGGGCAGGTTCTTATAGAGCAGTATCAAGATATGACGCATTGTTTTCTGGTGAGAGTTCAGCAAAAAGATGTCCTTACCTATATCGTCCAGGGAGCAGTCCCTCCGCCCACTCCTGATAATACTTATGCAGAGGCACGGATTTACCTGGGCGGCGGGCACAGTCCGGACCCGAACGCACAAATTAAAATCAGTGACGGTAATTGGCACCACATTGTCTTTGGATACGATGAAACGCAAAAAGTGATATTTGGTTATGTGGATGGACAGGCGCACAAAACCGTACCCGTAAAGGCATTTCCAGTAATTCAATGGTCAATTTCTATAGGTAAAGGAAAGCAAGGGTGCTTCAATGGCATTATTGATGATGTGCGTATTTACAACCGCGTTTTAAATGCAGAGGAAGTGACGGGTTTATTTGCTGGTAAGTAAAATCCGGAAAAATAGATAATAGGAGGAATAATTACATGCCTGATCAAAATTGGTTCCCCAAAATCCCTGATGAAGAGTTTGGCATGAGGATGAAAAGGTTTAAGGAGAAGATGTCCAATGAAGGCATTGATATTGTTGTAATTTTCTCAAACTTACTCGACCCATCAGCAGTTAGGTACTTTTCAGATGTCTCTGCGATAAATGAAAGTGCTGCTATGGTAATTCCCTTGGAAGGAGAGCCAATCTTATGCTCAGGGCAGGCATGCCATGAGTGGTCGAGGCATAAGTCTAAAGTAAAAAATATAAGAATTATGCCTGAAGTGGGTGAAGTATCAGGCGTTGAATATAACATAGAAGGGCAGATTGACTTTGAGGATTTGTTTAGAGAGGTAAAGAGCAAATGCGATATAAAAAAGATTGGAATCGTAGGTGACCTCGTTTTCCCCTATGAAATATACAAAAAGATGGAAAGGGTTTTCCCCGGCATTGAGAAGATAAGTGCAGAAGCCCTTATGTATGAACTCAGGATGAGGAAATCAGAAAATGAGATTGCCTGTATTAAAAAGGCATGCCAGATAATTACAGAATCCTTTGAGTTTGCCATAAGCCGTTTGAAACCCGGGGCAACAGAGCTTGATATCCAGGCTGACATTGAAGCACAGATGCTGCGTCTTGGGGCTGAGGGCTATTGTAATTCATTCGCACCAATGATACCATCTGGCCCGAACAATTCAAATCTTTGTATGAACAGGAATACACTTAGAAAAGTTAGCGAGGGGGAAATAATAGACCTTCAAGCAGGTTCGCTCTATGAGGGATATAACGGGGTAATATGCACACCGGTAGTGCTGGGTAAAATACCTGATGAAATCAAAAAGGCCGTAAACGCCGCTTATGAGGCACTAAATATTGTTATGGAGAATATGCGGCCAGGCATAAAATCAAGAGAGTTGTATAAGGTATATAATAATTTTCTTGAAAAAAAGGGTTACAGGGAATACAGCCCTTATGGTTCGGTGCACTCTCTTGGTATGCTTGAATGTGAAACTCCGTTTTTTTCCTCTAAAAAGGATGTGGTTATGGTTGAAAACATGGTAGTGGCTATAGATGCCTACTTTAAAGGACTTCCATGGGGGTCGTTCAGGATAGAGGACACCTTTATCATAAAAAAAGATGGTGCTGAGTGTGTAACCAGGTTTAATCAGGATTTTATCCCAAAAACTTTTTCTAAGAGAGGGAAACCTCTATAAGAAAGTTATTTTAAGAAAAGGCATAAGATGTGAAAATAATAGATGTTACCGGCACCATAGAGAATGGAATGTGGGGATACGATGCCCCAGTGCATAAGGTAAAGATTGAAACACCTTCTATTGATGATTTGCCAATGTATAAAGGGCATAGGGCATTGTTTCACAGGATCACTATCTCAACTTTATCAGGAACCTATTTGGAGACTTCTGCCCACCTTTTTAGAAAGGGTAGTTTCTTAGATGAAGTCCCTGTTGAGAGAATGATTTGTAACGCGGCTGTATTAAGACTTCCTAAAAAGAAGAAGCCGGCAGAGTACATTACAGAAGACGATTTAATAGCCTGCCGCATTAATGTTAAACCGCGTGAGGCGCTGTTAGTTGACAGCGGCTGGCATAAGATGTGGAACAAAGATAATTTTGTCAGCGGTAGTCCGCACTTTAGTGAAGAAGCCATGAAGTGGATTCTGGATAAGAATATTTCTATTCTTGGCGCAGATATGCCTGTCTTTGACCATTTGTATCAACCAAAAGGGTTTTTATTGGATCTATTCAGAAAAGGTTGTATGCTCCTGGCACCTCTGGTAAATCTATCTATGATTTCGCAAAAAAGGGTGAAATTGGTTGCACTGCCTCTTAAGGTAAAGGGAGTTTGCGGTGCCCCATGCCGGGCTATAGTGATAGAGGAATAAAAGAATAAATTATGTTAAGGGAGAAGGTCTTAGATATAATAGACAGATATAGAAACGATATTATTGGTTTGACTATTGAATTGGTAAAATTTCCCAGTGAAAATAAACCCCCGGATGGTAATGAAAAAGAATGTCAGGAATATCTGGCACGAAGGTTAAAAGAGTATGGTTTTGAAATTGACCTGTTTATACCAACGGAAGTCAAGGGCATAAAAAAACATCCTGCATTTTTACCGGGGAGGAATTATAAAGACCGGCCAAATCTTGTTGGTAAGGTTAAAGGAATAGGCCGGGGCAGGTCTCTCATTTTTTCGGGGCATATTGATGTATCTCCAAAGGAGCCGATGCCATGGACACACCCCCCATTTGGCGGAGATATTGAAAATGACCGAATCTACGGACGGGGTTCTTTTGACATGAAAGGCGGAATGGTTGCTGCAGTGATGGCAGTAAAATCCATAATGGATGCCGGAGTGAAACTTAAAGGGGATATATTTTTAGAAAGTGTCGTGGACGAGGAGTATGGAGGGGCAAACGGTACCCTTGCCTGCAGGCTGCGCGGATATGAAGCAGATGCCGCTATTATTCCAGAGCCGACTTCCATGGCGATATGTCCGGCAAGTAGAGGCGGAAAACATGTAAAGATTACAGTGAAAGGTAAGTCAGGATTGGGATATGCAGGAGAAGAACTTATTAATCCGGTTTATGGCATGGGAAGAATTATTGAGGCTATAAAATCCTTTGACCTGATAAGGAATAAAGGAATAAAGGACATCCACCCCATGTATGCCCATGACCCATATCCCTTACCGGCAATGGTTATGAAACTCAAGGCAGGTGAAGTAGAGCCTTGGGGGGCTATTGGGGTACCGCTTGAATGCTGGGCAACGGTGTGGATACAGGTTTTCCCGGGGACAACTGAGGAGGAATTTGACAGGGAATTCTATGGTTTTATGGATTCTATTGTTAAGACGGATCCCGTACTCTGTCAAAATCCGCCGAAGTTTGAAAAGCATACACGCTATTTGGACCCCACTGAAATTAGTCCCGTTCACCCTATAGTAAGAACTGCTGCTGAAGCATATAAAACCGTGACTGGTAATAACAGTAAAATACAGGGTGCTCCGTTAGCATGCGACGCCTTCATATTTAACAAGTATAGTAAGACACCGGCACTGATTTTTGGTCCGTCTGGCGGGAATGCACATGCTCCGGATGAATTTGTAAACATAGAAGGACTTATAGAATTAACTAAAATCTATGCAATGACTGTGCTTGACTGGTGCGGCTATGGTTAGTACTTGTGAGATAATAACTTTAAATCATAAATAGGAGGATATAGAGGTGATAACACGTTATTACGACCCGGAGATATTTATCCAGACATTAGATGGGATAGACAAGAAGAATCACATAGTTGCCACGTATTACATGAAAGATTCACTGCAGGGTGAAGATTTTATAGACCATTTTGCATTAATCCAGGCAATGGCTTTAGAGGGCTCAACCGGCACATGGGAGAAGATTGAAGAAGATAAACCTGAGGTGCGCAAGGCACTTTCAGGTAAGATGGTAGGTTATTTTGAAATACCTACAGGTGATGCATATACCAAGAGTGCAGTTGTCCAGTTGGCATTTCCCATCAATGCATGGATAAACAACGTCCCGATGATGTTACTGTCCATTGCAGGTAATTGTTTTGCATATTCTGATAAACTGAGGCTATTGGACGTATTTATACCTGAGGGTTTGGTAAAGAATTTCAAAGGACCCAAGTTCGGGGTCTCTGGTATTCGGAAGATGCTAAAGATTCCTGAAAGACCACTCTCACTCCATATCATAAAACCAAAGATGGGTATGACCCCTGATGAGACAGCAAACCAGGTATATCAGACAGCATTAGGCGGAGTTGATATGGTAAAAGATGATGAGATGACCAGTGACACCTATAATAACAAATTTGAAGACAGGTTAAAGAAGGTAAATGAGGCACTCAAAAAGGCAGAGAAGAAGACAGGGAAGAAGGTTATATACTTTGTGAGCATAACAGATGAAATAACCAAGATAATAGACAGGGCACATAAGGCAGTAGAACTTGGAGCAAGCGGAATATTGTTAACCTATTCAGCAGGATTATCGGCCCTCAGGGCATTGGCAGAGGATGAGAAAATAAACGTCCCAATCCTCTTACACGCCTCACACATGATAGCAGCACAGCCGAGAATATCATGGCCTGTATTTGCCAAGTTATGCAGGTTATGCGGAGCAGATTTAATGCTAACGCCAACATACTGGTCAAGTATCCCAATGGTAAGCCTTGAAGAGGGAATCAGGACCTCACATGTAAAGTTAGCACCATTTTACCATATAAAACAGACCTGGCCGATGCCATGTGCAGGTGTATATCCTGGACTTGCCCCTGTTATAATAGGGGAATATGGGCCTGACATAGTAATCCCGGCAGGTGGAGGCATGCTTGGCCATCCTGACGGATATACACAAGGTGCAAAGGCATGGCAGCAGGCGATAGCATGTGTAATGGCAGGAGAAAATATAGTAGATGCAGCACGAAAACCTGAGAACCATGAATTAAGAAGGGCATTAGAGAAATGGGGATACATAGAAAGACCAAAGACGCCATGGCTTAGGGTAGCACCAAAGTTCCAGCCAAAACCATTTATTATAGGAAGATAGAATATATGATATCCCCCAAAACGGCAAAGAAGGATTTGGTCAAATACGGAAAATTGATAGCTGGCAAAGGGCTTGTAGTAGGCCCTGGCGGGAATATAAGTCAACGTGCAGGCAATACAGTATATTTAAAGGCAAGCGGAGTATCATTTGAAGATGCAAAGGAGAAAGACTATGTAGGAGTTGACCTAAAGAGCGGTAAGCTCGTTGACGGCACAACAAAGCCATCGTGTGAGATATTGATGCATTTAGGATGTTATATAGCAAGGGAAGATATAAGGGCAGTAGTCCATACACATGCACCCATATCCATGGCAGCAGCTAATAGAGGCGTGCCGTTAAAGCCGCTTTATCCGGATTTTGCGGCACTTGTTGGTAAAGAGGTTCCTGTGATAAGGTATATAATACCGGCAGGTAAAGAACTTGCCGATGAGGTAATAAAGGAGATAAAATCCCATAACGGTATACTCATGGCAAATCATGGAGTGCTTACAGTGGGTAACAATCTAAAAGAGGCATATTACAGGATGTTGCTGATTGAAGATGCATCCAAGACACTATTAGCATCTTATATATTCGGAAAAGTCAAATTCCTTACAGAAGAAGAGATAGAAGGGGTGAATAAGCTGGAAGCAGAGGATTATAGGAAGGCATTGTTAAAGATAGCGAGATAGGAGGCATGATGTGCATTCTACAGAAATTAATCTTGAAGGGAAGACTGCTTTAGTTGCAGGAGGAGCAGGAGAAATCGGTTTAGCCATTGTTAAAGGTTTAGTTAAAGCCGGGGCTCAGGTAGCTGTGCTGGACAGGAAACTTGAGAGTATCACCGAAATTCAAAGTGAAAACATCAGATTAAAGGGATTCCTAACGGACCTGGCCAGTGTAGATAAGATTAAACAGACGGTCAGGAAAGTAATAGACGGTTTCAAGGCAATTGATATTCTAGTCCATGCAGCTGGTGTAAATTTTCATAAAAGCATCTCTGATATTGATGAGGATTGCTGGGATAAGACTATGGCAGTTAATCTAAAGAGTGCATTTTTCCTGACTCAGGCAGTAGTTCCGGTTATGGCTGCAAGTGGCGGGGGGAAGATAATTTTTATATCCTCTGTTTCGGCCAGGATAGGGTACCCTGGGTTAAGTGATTATACAGCATCTAAAGGCGGAATGGAAGCATTGGTGCGTAATCTTGCCGCAGAATTAGCTCCATCAGGTGTATGTGTGAATGCTATTGCTCCCGGTACTACCAGGACTCAAATGACAGCCGGATTATGGCAGAATAAGGGGAAATGCCGTGCCCATGAGGCCACTATTCCTTTAGGCCGTATGGCAAGACCGGAAGACCACGTAGGGCCTGTTCTGTTTTTTGCATCGGATTTATCCAACTATATTACCGGAACTATACTGCCAAGCGATGGAGGACTTACAGCGATACAGGCTGACTTTATTGATATAAAGTTAAGGGGGAAAATAAAATGAAGCTAAAAAATAAGGTAGCAGTTGTTACCGGTGCAACCAGCGGAATGGGGCAGGGTATAGCTAAATTATTTGCAAGGGAAGGGGCGTCAGTAGTTGTTAGCGGGCGTAATCGTGAGCGTGGTGAGAAAACAGTAAATGATATAAAGAAAACTAAAGGTAAAGCAATCTTTATATCTGCTGACGTATCAAAGTCTGAGGAAGTGAAACAACTTATTCAACAGACAGTGGAAACGTTCGGTAAAGTGAATATCCTTATACCCAATGCAGGTATTTTGGGACTGGGTTCTGTAACTGATGTTGCCATCAAGACGTGGGATGAGACAATAGATACTAACTTGAACGGAGTCTTCTATCTCTGCCGATTTGGCATACCTGAGATGATAAAACAAGGCGGGGGGACTATAGTGATAATCGCCTCTATTGCCGGATTTAAGGCATTTCCCAATCATCCGGCTTACTGTGCCTCCAAGGGAGCCTTGATTCCGTTAACTAAGAATTTAGCCATTGATTATGCACCGCACAATATACGGGTAAACTGCTTGTGTCCAGGGCCGGTTGACACGCCGCTGATCTGGGATTCGGCAAAGGCATTTCCAAATCCTGAGACAGTAGTGCAGGAGGTGGCAGATAAGACTCTCATAGGACGTCTGGGTACTCCCGAGGACATCGCTCAAGCGGCATTATTTCTTGCCAGTGATGATTCTTCATGGATCACAGGAGCCGCTATAACAATTGACGGTGGTATAATGGCAGGCAGCTGAATATTATGTATGGAGAAAATAGTCCTAATCGGAGGATAATTGCAGTGAGAAATAGAAATTCAATACCGACAATTTGTGTTTTTTTAATATTGGTAATAATAGTCAGTGCCGGTTGCCAATCCAAAAAAGAGAAAAAACCGGAAATCACTTTGGGCTTCTGGAGTGATAGATTTAATCGCGATTTTGCTCAGAAGTGTGTCAATACCTATAATACTATAAAAAAACCGTACATCCCGGTTGAGTATTTGCCGATAGAGGGGAAATACACCAATAAGCTCTTGACCCTTATCGCTGGCGGGACACCCCCGGATATTATGCTTTTGATGCCAGATGAGATAGCAGACTTTGCCTCCAGAGGCGCACTTCTTGAGTTGACTAATTTCTTTAATATTGATCCGGATATAGATTCAATAGAAAAAGATATCTGGCCCGACCTTTTAGAGATTAAGAAGTTTAGAGGTAAAGATTATGGAGTCCCGATTTGGACAAATTCCATAGCCTTATTCTATAATAAGGATATCTTTGATAAAGAAGGTCTTACTTACCCTGATAAAGAATGGAATTGGGATACATTTTTTGAAACGGCCCAAAGGCTGACCAGGGATATAGATGGGGATGGCCACATAGACCAATTTGGGTTTGGCAGTATCAATTATTCATTGGAGCCCTGGTATCTACATACATATATTAGACAAAATAACGGTGACCTTTATAATAAGGATAAAACAGATTGTCTTATTGATTCTCCGGAAAGCATTGAGGCAATACAATGGGCGATAGATTTAACCAGAAAATATCACGTTGCCCCTACCCGTGCTGAAATAACAAGCGGACAATTTGGTTCTGCGGCCGGCTCATACTTTACAGATGGAAAGGTAGCCATGGTCTGGTCAGGTAGATGGTCGATGTTGGAGTTTGCCGAGTCTGCAAAATTTAAATGGGGTGTAGCTCCTATTTTTCATGGTAAGAAGAAGATAATGTTCAGTGCTCCGGTGATATTCGCAGTGTCCTCTTCGACTAAATATCCGAAAGAGTGCTGGGACTTTCTAAAGTTCATGATGACTGAAGAAGGGCAAAAGTTGGTAATCAGCGAGCGGACAGAAATTCCTATTCTTATGTCTTTATCTGAATCTCCGTCATACCTTAATGCTTTTAACCGTCCCATGGAAAATGCTATCTTTGTTAGGGAACTGAAATTCGCCGAACCGTTTCCTTTTGTTCTGGGACAAAGCCCATGGATGGACAAATCAAGGGATTTTCTCCAATCGGCTGCACTGGGTGATATAACGGTTAAGGAAGCATGCCAAAAGATTGCTGCGGACTATGAAAAAATGGTTGCTGAAGGTGAAATCAAACCTTAACAATTAATCATGAGATAACGCTAACTGAAATTACGGGTGCGGCAATGAAACCTAAAATCATCATACCAAAATTCTGGCATGTTAGTGAAGAGAGAATTTTGGAAGAGATAAACGGAATAAAAAAAGGCAGGTTAGAAAAAATTGGACATTCTGCTGGGGGAAGAGGTTTATGCGGCGTAGTATATGAACCTGATTCTTTTTCCCATGTCTTTGGAGTCATAGCAGGGATGCACGGGCACGAACCAGGTAGCGTTGCTGCAGCATTCAATCTTATCAATATATTGGAGAAAGACAAAGACCTTAAAAACACAAAATGGAAAGGTATATTCAATAGAGTCAAATTTGTAATTATTCCTCTCCTTAATCCTGATGCAAGATTCAGGTGTCATGATAGTTTTGTCGGATTGAGTTATAAGGATGTAGAAATTTACTGTAATGGATTGGATTTGCAAAGGAAACTCATAAAAAGGCGAAATGTTATAGATATTAAAAAGACATTTATTCCCGGTGGTCTTTACAATGATAAAGGTGTTGATATATTTAACTATGATAAGAAAGATTATAAAAATTGCCCAGAGATGGCATATGCTATTGATTTTTTCTCAAAAGAAGGTGTGAAATATTTTATTAACCTTCACGCCCACTCTTTTAACATTATGTTTTATTCCCCGCACAAAGGTATTAAAAAAGAGGATA
The DNA here is from genome assembly GCA_964449965.1 of uncultured Planctomycetia bacterium. Taxonomy (GTDB): domain Bacteria; phylum Omnitrophota; class Gorgyraeia; order CAYVEO01; family CAYVEO01; genus CAYVEO01. The sequence continues at coordinate 52,374 of CAYVEO010000002.1, read as the reverse complement.
TGAAGAAAGAGTTGTATATTGCCAAAGAGGTTAGACAAAGAGGAGAGAAAGCAGGATACGATTTTGCAAAGACAGAATATGAGATGAACCCTATGGATAAATACAAGGTGAAAATACCCTGTGACATGCTTATATATGAAACTTGCGGTGCTATTCCATTTCTGATAGAATGTCCACAAGGGACAGTGGATTCGTACAGATGTTTCTATGGGGGGAAAGAAAGGGATATAAAAGACCCTGGATATAGCCATGAAAAGATAGTCAACTCCTACTTGTTTGTTATACAAGAGATAAATAGAATCCTTGCAGGTGTAAATTAAATTATGCATGTTTTTGAAGATGTATTATCTAAGTTTGGTTCAAGGTTGAGTATCAACTTCAGACCACGTGAGAAATGTGTATATTTCTCAGGGTTAGGGATGGGATATAACCGTCCCATAGACATCGTATTAGGGGTTAAGATTAAGGGACAGAAGATGGCACTCCCGTTTACAAAGTCAGCACCTGTATTTGAGTCAATAGAACAGGAAATAACCCCGAATACCATAACATTCCGCTGCCGCTCATTAAAGATAAAGACAATTGCTGAGTTTAAATTTACAGCACCTTTCTATCCTCAAGACGAGAAATTATCCACAGCGCCGTTTTTCTATGTGGATATAAATGTATCCAAATGTGTCCCTTCTCATTATGACAGGGATTATAGCCCATTAGAAGGTGAAATACTATTTCTTTTACCAAAAGAAAAATTAACGAGAAACAGGAGTGGATTATTATGGCAAGAGAAATGCACTATGGTTAACAGTTTCTACTTGCCATATCCATATGAACGAAATCTAAAACTTGCCCGGGAGTATAATGAAACAGGCGAAGCCATAAGAGAGAAGTCTGGATATGATTTTTCAAGAGAAGCGAAGATTCCCGCAGAGTATCTGATTACATCCGGGAATAGAGAAACGGTAATTACTGAACACGGTTATACTATACCTTTTAAAATAGAGCGGGGTAAATATTTCCGGACGTATTTCATATGGTCAGGTTTTATAGATGATGAAGTAATGGAGGTAAGAAGACAGCCTTATCGGTTTAAGTACATGGACTATTTTAAAGATATAAAAGAAATAAAAGATTATGCAATTAGAGAGCGAAGGATAATTATAGAAAAGAGTGAATTTTTTGATTCCCTCTTTACAGAATCCTCCTTAGGTAAAACGAAATTAGATTTGATGCCTTATGCAATACACAGTTACGTCCATAATACATGGTGGACTAAATCAATTAAAGGAACTGAAGAATGGTTTAGTGTATGGGAAGGTTCATGTTTCATGCATTCTACATTAGATGTTGAATATAACTGCAGTTTTTTTCTGCTTATGTTATGGCCTGAATTACTTGAGAAGATATTAGACCAGCACGTGTATTATAAGAAGGATGGTTTTATGTCACATGATATAGGGGCATTTCTGCAGGCTAATGAGCCATATTATCCGCATGAGATGGAGATAGAAGAGAATTGCAACTTTATCCTTTTAAACTATGCCTTATGGAAATTTACAGGAAAATTTGACCATATAAGAAAACATTATTCTGTTATTAAAGAACTTTTACAGTTTAATATGGATAGCGATACGACAGGCAATGGCATCCCGAATAAAGGAACAGCCAATACAGTAGATGATGCTTCACCAGCAGTCCAGTATTCAAAAGAACAGGTCTATCTGGCTATTAAAGCGCTTGGGGCATATATTGCCGGAGAAGAAATGTCCAGGAAACTTAAAGACAATAAAACATCCTCTTCCTGCCGCAGGTATATTCATCTTATAAATAAAACCATAAATAATGCATGGTTAGGAGACCATTTCCCTGTCTGCCTTGATAAAAGCACAAAAGGTCTTATAGACTCATGGACAAAGAAGCCGTTGAAAGGTAAGTACCTAAAAGGGTGGGATGCTTATAGTCTTTATGCTTCTAATGGACTGGCATTTCCATTAATGGCAGGTGCTAAGATTCCTGTAGATTTAGATAAATTCAGGATTGATTTAGTGAATACTGTCAAACATTCCCCTACTGAATATGGATGTACTCACTCAAGTAGTGATAAAACCAATCTGTGGATTTCACAAAACATGTGGCGGGATATGGTTGGCGGATATTTAGGGATAGATAATTTTGAGATGGCAGACAGGTACTGGGCATTTGAGGTATTTGAGAATACATCAGGCAGGGGAGGCTGTTTTATTGATACCTATGGTAATAACTGGCTTTCCTATTATCCGAGAGGGGTGGCAATGCTTGGTTATTTCTATGCAATGGCTGGGGTTAAGATTGACAAAGAAAGAAAGTTGTTCTCAATAAATCCTGTAAAGATACCATTACGTATACCCCTTTTTATATCTGCTGACTGGAAGGAAAGGAAGGTCCCATGGTTATTAGTAAATGCCAAAGAAAAAACTTATATCCTGACGAACGAATAGGACACACCAAGGAATTCTTGAGACGGTTCTGGAACATGGAAGATGTGGATAGATATGCCCATGTGAAATGGGATGCTAAAGACAATCTTCAGAATATTGTTTCTCCCCAACAGATGCTGGGACAATTATTGAGGCACATTGAGAATCAATCCAGAACAAAAGATGATTATCTCCCTGCACTCTGGCCATATTTAGGAACTGGTATATTGGCTAGCGCTTTTGGTTGTGAGATTGTCCAGTTTGAAGGTGGACAACCCTGGGCTAAACCCATAATTACCAGATCTGAAGAGGTATATGGACTAAGGGTCCCTTCTGTTAGAGATGGTTTATTAGGTAAAACGTTAGAATATATTACCTATTTTCAGGAAGAGACAGGTTATTCTTATCCCATCCGGACAGGGGATATTCAAGGCCCGTTAGGAGTCGCAGGTCAGGTCTGGCAGGATGAACAGTTATTTATCGCCATGCATACAAACCCGAAAGAGGTGCATTGTCTATTGAATCTTACTACTAATTTAATAATTGAATTCATCAAGGCTGAGAAGAGTTTAAGCAGGGAATTTTTTAATATACACTGGCCGCTTGTATGGATGCCCGAAGAATTGGGAACAGGGATTTCAGAAGATTATGCCCCGCTGCTTTCTCCTTCCCAGTATGAGGAATTCGGTCTGCCTTATGTAAATCGTATATCAGATGAATTTGGCGGCATATATATCCACTGCTGTGGTAATTTTGAGCATAACTTTGATAATTTTTTAAAGATTAAAAATCTCAGAGGATTAAACGTAGGGATAAATTCTGTTTCATGGGAAAGACTACAGGAAAAATTCAGTGAAAGATGCGTTTTGATACCAGGTCCCACTGAACAAGGAATAGTAGAATTTGGTGGGATTGAAAAATTCCTTCAGTATATTCTGGAACATACTTTACCGGATACTCATTTATTCCTGATTGATTGAGAAGATAATAATAGGATATTATCTCTTGTTATCCCGAGATGGTAAAGAGATATGAAAAAGTCAGGAATTGAAGAAGATCCCAAAGCATATCTCTCCCGTATTCTTTTGAATCTGGAGAAAAGATATGGAGTATAAGATATACATAGTACCGCATTTTCATTATGATGTAGCATATTGCGATACGTTTGAAGGATATTTGAAGAGGTCTTTTGCTAACCTGATTGAAATGCTCAATATTATGGAGAAATTCCCGGAGTACAGGTTTCTTATTGAACAGGTTATTTTGGTCAAGGAATTCTGGGATAGGTTCCCGGAGCATAGGGTGAGGCTAAAGGAATTGGCAAGTGAAGACAGAATTGAACTTGCACCTGGCATGTTCGTTATGCCTGATATGAATCTGATAAATGGCGAGTCACTTATACGCCAGGTTGAATTTGGCAGGAGGTGGTCTAAAAATGAATTGGGCATTAGTCCGAAGACATGCTGGATTGCTGACTGTTGGGGACACCATGCTCAATTGCCGCAGATTCTCAAGAAATGTGGATATGGATATTATGCATTCTCAAGGGCAATGCGGCTTGATATAATAGACAGAAGTGAATTTTACTGGCAAGGGCTTGATGGGACGGCTATATTGACACACTGGATGCCAGTAGGTTATGATGGCTTTACTTTCCATGGTTTTACTTATAAGCCGATGCATGAGGAAGTCCTGGAATATGAGACGGATGGTATGACCCCTGAAGAATTTGACCTGAAGAGAATCGCCGATAGGCTTGAAAAATTGTCTGAACATGGAGCAGGGAGGATAATACTCTTGCCAGATGGGACAGATTTCGGAAGGCCGCAGCTTTATGCTCCGAGATTGGTTAAAGAATGGAATAAGCGGCATCCAGATAAAAAGATTAAGTTTGCATTAGCAGCCGATGCTTTTGGTGCATGGGAGAAAGAAAAAGATGAAATACCCACTGTAAGCGGGGACTTCAATCCTGCATTCCAGGGGACGTATTGCAGCAGGATAGATATAAAACAAAATAACCGATTCTTAGAGAATTTCATTGATATAGATGAAAGATTGTCGTCTTGTCTTTCAATAGCCGGGATAGATAGGAATAGATATGATGCAAAGGTAGATGAGTCTATTGGTTTGATGTTATATAACCAGTTTCATGATATCATATGCGGCAGTATTATAGACGAGGCGTATGAGGATACATTAAATAAATATGATAGAGCCAGACATATAGTTAATGAAGCAATAGCTTCTTGCATGGATAACCTTTTCATTACAGATTCATCACGGAAAGGTAAAATGGCATTATTTGCCTTTAATTCCATGTGTAAAGATAGGAGAGATATAGCATCCTGCCAGATAAGTTTTAGCCAGGATGGTATCAAAGGGATAAGGATGAGTGATAAGGATGGGAGAGAGGTTCCTGTCCAGATTGCGGGAACTGAATCTGTTCTTCGTTATGATACACCTCAAAATACAAAATTCCATTTTATATTCCCGGTAGAGTTACCAGCATTAGGGTATACCGCATATAAGATAGAGTTAACTACCAAAGAGAATAGACCTTACCCTTCTTCACTAAAGGCGCAAGATGAGACAATAGAGAACAGGTTCTATAAGCTAAAACTTTCAGAAAATGGGACTATCCATAGCCTCGTCCATAAAGGGAGCGGCTTGGAGTTTATAGACCCTGAGTATCCATATTTCAATGATATTGTCTTCCAGACAGACCAGGGCGATTTCTGGGAATATTATCATGCCCCAGTAGATGGAGGATTAAGGATAGTCCGGACATATCCTGACCCTTATCCTTTGAGTCAACAATCAAGGGGACAGGAGGCAGTATTTTCTCATCAGAAGCCAAATGGTTTTAAGGTCATTGAAACTGGCCCTGTCAGATTAACAGTAAAGATAGAAGGTAAAATAGCATTCTGGGCTACTACATGGGAATATACACAGTATATCTACCTTTATGACAATATAAGGCGTATAGATTTCAAGACAGAATTTATCCCGGCTGGCAAACAATATAGGATAAGGGTATGTTTTCCAACAAATATCAGAAATGGCAGGGTTCTGTATGAGATACCATTTGGCATTCAGGAACGGCCTCAAGGTGAATATCCGGCCATGAACTGGATTGAGTACAAGGATGAGGATAAAGGATTGTGTTTGCTTAACCGTGGTATTCCTGGCAGCAATGTGACAGACCGGGTATTGATGCTCTCATTATTTCGTGCAGTTGATATGGGCCCTGGGAAATACGAGTGTCAAAGCGGCTATGGCATTGGGAAGAAACAGGTATTTGAATATAGCCTGATACCGTTTGTAAAAGGGGATGAAGATTATAAGCCATGGCTACATGGCTATGAATTTAACCATCCCGTAGTGACACGTGCAGGAGTATTAAAAAAAGAAGTGAAGCCGGAAAAAAGCCTCTTCTCATTGACTCCGGATAACGTTGTTCTATCTTGTCTTAGAAATCTCGGGGATAAGATACTGGTTCGTATCTATGAGGCAGAAGGTAAGGGAGGGGAATTTGAGTTAAGGTTCCCTTCAGGATTTTCAAGTGTATATGAGACTAACTCTTTAGGCGAGAATCCTGTCCAGGTTAAACTGTCAGGCAAAAGTCTTAGAGGGATGCTCAAGCCATTTGAGATAAAAACGTTCTTGGGGTATATTATCCTGCAATAATCAAGAAGCCAGACGTTCAAGGATATGAGTTACTGGCGCAGGCTGGATATATAGTATGTGCAATAGGAGTGTCCATATCTGCTAAATTCTTAGAAATTTTTTATGGTTTTCTGAGCCGATAGTATCCTTTACGGGCAATAAGTAGTGAACCAATGAGTTCGGATGAAGAGAATCGTGTGACTATATCTTCAACGATTTTTACAAGTTCAGAAACAGAAAAAAGGTGTGTTCGTAAGACAATGATACCCGCATTTGAAGGAGGTGGATATAGGAGAATATTACTAAAATCTAAGTCACGAGTGATAAGGATTCTGCCCTGTTCTTTAATCAGATGGTAAATTTGGGTATCACTGGTGCCTGGTGGCTTAATATCACGAATGTCAATTACGTCATGTCCTTGTGATATAAGCATGCTGCCGATGCTGCGAGGGACATCTGCATCGAGAAGGAATTTCATTTTACATGCTCACTGATACAGCTATATCTTGTTCATCTGCTAATAAGGCTGCATAGTAAAGACAGGCTTGAATGTCATCATCGCTTAGGGGTCCATATTCTCGCTTAATTTCATCGTGTGGCATGCCTGAGGCAAGCGATTCCAGGATTACATAAACTGGGATACGAGTGCCCTTAATACATGGTTTACCATGCTGGGTGTTTGGGTCTACAGCAATATGAGTAAGTAGTTGTTGGTATTGCATTTCTGTCACCTCCATAATAAGTCTATCATAGGTTTAGTGAAGTGTCAAGAGTTTTTTTGAAACAGAGTTTTTTTGAAACATAGAAAATGCAAAAGGATGAGAATGGGTCAGGAGAAGACATTGGGTATAGTATTTGATTGGGATATTGGAGATTGTTGATGAGTAATGTAAAGTTAGGTTTCTTGAGTTTTGGGGCTGAGGATTTTGATTATAAGTGGGCAGAATGTGTCTTTAAGAAAACAAAGGCAGAACTATCCCGAAATGGCATTGAGGCAATCAATGCTGATGGGTTGATAATGAATAAGGATGGTCTGGGAAAGGTTATTAGAAAATTTAAAGAAGAAGAAATTGATTGTTTGTTAATCCAAATCGGGAATTTCCCTTCAGGAGAATTATTTGCGTCTTTAGTTGAAGTCTTTGAATTGCCAATTATCCTTTGGGCATTGCCAGAACCAGTAATTGGGCAGGCTTTAAAGTCAAATTCACTATGCGGGACGAATATGGCAAGCAGTCTCCTTTACAGGCTTAAAAGGTATTACAAGTATCTATATGCACCATTTAATGATAAAGTAGTTTTAAAAACTATTGCAGAATTTTTGAGACCAGTGGAGACTATTAAAAGATTGAGAAAAACAAAGATAGGGCTTGTTGGATACCATGTCCCTGGATTTTATAATCTTTCATTTGACGAACTGCGTCTTAGAAATGAGATAGGTCCCCAGATACACCACATAGACTTAGGCGAAGTAAGAGATGCTATGAATGAAATATCTGATAAGGATAGTAATAGAATAATGGATGAAGTGAATGATAAGGTGGCATTAAATAAGATGGGTAAAGATATTTTTGAAAGATACGCTAAATCTTATGGTGCTTTTAGACTCATTGCTAAAAGATATGATTGTAATAGTCTCGCTATAAAATGCTGGCCTGATGTAGACAAATATTTCGGCATATCTGTATGTGCTATAATGGCTAAACTTACTGACGATGGCATATTAGCTGGATGTGAAGGTGATGTATATGGTACAGTGACTATGCTAATGCAAAATTACATTACAGATAAGCCTCCTTTTATTGTAGACCTTGTTCATATTATAAAGGAGAAAAATATAGGCATCCTCTGGCATTGTGGTAATGCACCTTTCTCTCTTGCTGGGAATAAGGATGAGGTTTCTATCGTCAAGATACCAAATCTATTGGGTGAGGGGTGGGGTTGTAATTTCGGCTGTAAATCCGGAGGAGTGACTTTTGCTAAGCTTAGCGAAGGAGAGGGATACAGGATGCTTATTACATCAGGAAATGCAATCAATGATAAAGCAGTTTTTTGTGGCACATCAGCAAAGGTCAAATTTGTCTCTGATGTAGGAAGACTTATGGATACGATAATATACCAGGGGTTTGAGCACCATTTTTCTATTATTTATCAGGATGTGGTGCAAGAGTTAGAAGATATCTGCGGGATGTTGAGAATAAAGGCGGTTAAGGTATAATAGATATGGGAGGGAAAATATGAATACAGGTAAAGAGAATCGCATGAGAAGGCTTTTTAAGAATGGGGGAACACTAATAGTCCCATTTGACCATTCCCTGGACGCGGGTCCACAACCAGGCATAGAAGACCCTGCAAAATTTACAGAGTTAGTTTCAAAGACTGATGCAGATGGGATATTGGTTACACCATGGACATTGCAAAGAATAGTCCATAAACTCGGTAATCTGGCAGTGATTTTGAGACTGAATGGATGCAGGACATGTTTGAGTAAGAATCTTACCCAGACAGATTTTATAGCAACAGTAGAACAGGCAGCCCAATTCGGTGCTGACATGGTAGTTGTAGATGTATTCTGTGGGATACCAAATGAAACGGATTTTCTTAAGATGTTAAGTAAGGTGGCAGTTGAGTCTGAGAAATGGGGTATACCTGTTATGGCTGAGATGGTGCCATTAAGTCTTCTTAAGAGTCAATATTTTGGGATAGATAAAAAGGCAGAAAAGACTGGGCGTTCTATCAGTGAAGAAATTAAAATCATATCTCGTGTTGGTGCAGAACATGGTGCTGATGTAATAAAGACGTATTTTCCGGGTGACATTGCAGGATTCAAAGAGGCATGCCGTGATGCAACTGTACCAATTGTTGTAGCAGGAGGACCTGGTTTAAAAGGTGGTGATAAGGCAGTCTTAAAGATGGCGAAGGAGTCTATGGAGGGAGGTGCGTCCGGGATATGTTTTGGCAGGAATGTATGGGGGCATACCAAACCACAAGGGATGATACAGGCACTCTCTCGTATAGTTCATGATTAGGAATTTCAAAGGAGGATTGACAAATGCAGGAATATTATAAGTTACTCATTGGTGGTAAATGGCAAGACTCTGTCTCTGGGAAGAGATTTTCTACTTATAATCCAGCGAATGGAGAAAAGATTGCTGAGGTTGCTGAGGCAGGGGTGAATGATGTAGACAAAGCAGTGAAGGCTGCAAGGGATGCATTTGACAATGGAGAGTGGTCTCATATGGCACCTTCAGAACGGAGGAAGACTCTGCTTTGTTTTGCATCTTTAATAGAGAAAAACAAAGAAGAATTAGTACGGATAGATGCCATGGATGTGGGCAAACCCATACGGGATACATTAGAAGAAGAGATACCTGCCATTGTAGATATAATTCAATATTATGCAGGATGGTGTGAGAATATAATGGGAGAGACTATCCCTGTCTCAGAGAAATTATTCAATTATACTGTTCGCGAGCCGAGGGGTGTTGTAGCAATAATAACGCCATGGAATTACCCTTTAGCAGAATCAATTATACAGTGGGCGCCTGCCTTGGCGTGCGGGAATACTATTGTAGCCAAACCGGCAGAACAGGACCCTCTCGGACCCATAATGCTTGGCAGACTCGCTTATGAGGCTGGAATACCAGATGGTGTGGTGAACGTCCTTGCAGGGGTAGGTCCTGATGCAGGAGCGGCTCTTGCATCTCATCCACAGGTAGACATGATTGCATTTACTGGAAGCACTGCTACAGGTAAGAAGATTATGAATCTCGCTTCTGATACGATGAAACATCTTTCATTCCAGTTAGGCGGCAAGGCACCTTGTATAATATTCAGTGATGCAGACCTTGACGCAGCTATCTATGGCGTATTGAAAGGTGCATATTTACACCAGGGACAGATTTGCGAATGTACTACAAGACTTCTATTAGAAGATACGATATATGAGGAATTCTTAAATAGATTAACAGAGAAGGTTAAAACTCTTAGAATAGGCGACCCTATGGATATGGGGACATCAATCGGAGCATTGATAACGCCTGAACACCTGAAAAGGGTGGAAGGATATGTAGATACTGGAATTAAAGAAGGCGCAAGGCTCCATGTTGGAGGAAAGCGACCAGAAGGACAACAATTCCAAAAAGGTAACTTTTATCTGCCGACTATATTTACTGATGTAGCCAGAAATATGACCATATTCAAGGAAGAGATTTTTGGCCCTGTCCTTTCAGTTACAAAGTTCTCCGGTGAAGAAGAGGCGATTGAGTTAGCCAATGATACAATATATGGTTTAATGGCCGGGTTGTGGACAGAAGATTCACGTAAGGCGCAGAGGGTAAGTAAGGCAATAAAGGCAGGGACAGTTGCAATCAACCATGATACACAGATATGGAATCTAAATGCACCATTTGGGGGATATAAACAGAGCGGGTTCGGCAGGGAATTTGGACATTACAGTATAGAGAATTACACTCAGGTAAAACACGTATGGATGAGTCTTGATGAAAAGCCAAAGGTATGGCCTAATAGATAAAATGAATAGTAGATTGGTAATCGTAGGAGACAATTGCATTGACCGTTATTTGAGTCCTGAACGCAAGGTATGGTTTGGCGGATGTGGTCTCAATGTAGCGGTCCATGCTGCACATCTGGGTGCAAAGGTATCTCTGGTAAGTGCAATCGGAGATGATAATGAAGGGTTGTCTATGAAACGGGCGTTAGAAAAAGAAGGGATAGATACCTCACATTTAGTCACCCTGAAGGGCAAGACAGCATTCACTAAGATAGAGGTAATAAATGGGGAACGGAGATTCCCGCATGAAGATATGGGGGTTCAGGATTATTTTGTTCTTGATAAAAGGATGCTGGATTTTATAAGCACATTTAAAATAGTTCATACTACTATCTATTACTCAAATGTGGTAAAGAGACACTTAAAGGAGTGGCATGGTAAAGGCATGAAAGTATCATGTGATTATTCTGATATAAGTCCTCAAGAATTCATTGAGGAGAGTGCCCCTTTTGTCTATTATGGCTTCTTCTCTTATGATAAAAGCGATGCAAAAGAGATGGCTCTAAAACTTAAAAGTTATGGATTCAAATGGGTAATATTGACAATGGGAGAGAAGGGTAGTCTTGCCTATAATGGAGTAGAGTATATCTTACAAGAAGCCTTACCCACAAAGGTTATTGATACCACTGGTGCAGGCGATTCGTTTATAGCAGGATTTTTAGTTTCTATCCTCTCACAGGATAGCGTAGCAGATGGTATGCTCCATAGTGCAGCTCTTGCAAGCAAGGTCTGTTCCCATAAAGGGACATGGATTCCCACATCCTCTCACTAGATGGACCAAAGGCAAGTATATACTCATTTGAATCAATGATGAGAAGCAAGTTTTTCCTCCCAGATTTCCTCTCTTGTTTTACGGAGAGCTTTAATTACATCTTCCTTATTCTTCAAACGGAAGATAGGAGGAGGATTCTGTCCAATAAGTTCTCGTATTTTAGCCAGGTGTTTTTTGGCTTCTTTAATGTTTACTTTTGTCATAGTCTCACCTCTATTATTAAGTATAGCATGTTTTGATAGTAGTGTCAAGGAATGAATTGTTTTGATTCAGGAAATCAATCATATCCTTATAAGAGGAGGTAAAAGGTAATGTTGATTAGTAAGTTTTTAGAGGCACTGGAAGAGATAGCACCAAAAGGTTCGGCTCTGGCAGATGATTTGCCTTATACAAACAAGGTTTATTTTGGTAATCCAGACCAGGAACTCTTTGGTGTGGCTGTGAGTTGGATGGCAACAGGTGAGGTTATTCAAAAGGCGGCAAGTTCAGGTTGTAATCTATTAATTGTCCATGAAGACCTTTTTTACCATGTTGAAACAGAACATGACAAGGTACCTGAAGATAAGAAAGTGCCAAATCTTAAGAGGAAGGAATTATTGGAAAAGACAAACATGGTAGTCTACCGCATCCATAGCCCATGGGACAGAAAGGAAAGAATAGGAACCTTAGATGCGTTTATCTCGTTTTTAGGCTGGGAAACTGAAAAGAGAGATTTTCCATGGGTCAAGGTATGTATATTGCCCAAGGCAAGGTCTATAGAAGAATTGGCTGAGGAATTAAAGGAGAAGATAGGGTTAAAGGGCATTTGGGCAAATAGCAGCCTTGATAGAAAGGTTCGCAGGGTTGGTGTAGCTGTCGGAGGGTTTGGTTTGTGGACCTATTGGGTTCAGACACTGGCGGATATGGGTGCAGAGGTAATAGTCGTAGGTGAGACCCACGAATATGTAGCCTTATTTGCAAAAGAGTATGGAATAGACATAATTGAGGTAAGCCATTCAACTATGGAGAATGTTGGATTGAGAAAACTGGCTGAAGAGATAGCAAATAGGTTCCCTTCGCTAAACGTTCATTTTGTAGATGTAAATCCAGAATAGCATACATAAAAATTTCCTTCCAACCTAAACATGGGAGAGAGGTTTCGTTTCTGATAAAAAAATGATTTAAATGTTTGAAACAACCTCTAACAAAGGATTAGTAATAGATGAAATTCGTTTTGGAGGAAAACTCTTTAATTTAATATACACTACAGATTGTCCTTTAATGTGTTGTTTTTTAGTATATTCTTTCATTAATTGTGTAAAATCAGGATCATCTTCAATAATAAATACTATTTGTGCATCAACAGGTATAGAATCTTCCATTTCAGGATTTTCCAAAATATATCTGCTAAATTCATTAGAAAGAGATATTACCTTTTCAAAAAACTCTTGTTCATTCATTATATTTCACCCCGCGGGGATGAGAAAGCTAACTTCTTTAACATTCACAATAATATAATACACAATATATAACAGATTGTCAAATAAAATAAATAAAATGAAATGTGACTGGAATAGTTTTTTAAGAAACTTGATTTTAATTGACAGGTAGAGCCTATTAGGGTTATAATATCTTCTTGTGAAGATAGCGCTCGTTCATCCACGATTAGATATAGCTGGCGGGGCAGAGAGACTGCTCTTATGGCTTGCTCAGGGACTTGGTAAGAGGGGGCTGGATGTAACGATATTTACAGAGAGGTTTAATCCTCGTTTTACAGATGGTCATATAAAGGTAGAGGTATTTAAAAAAGGGTTACTTAACAGGCTTATAAATTCCAAGCTCATAGACAAGAAATCTTATGCCAAACAACTCTCCTGCCTTTTAAAAGATTTTTCTACAGTAGTTTCATTCAATTTCCCTTCATATTGGTGGGTAGCAGAGGCTAAGAGGCTCTCCACTTCCTTTCCAGATGCCATATGGTTCTGTAATGAACCTTTGCGCCGCTTATACAGGGATAAGACAGACAGGTTCCTCGCGGGTCGGATGAATCCGACCCCTACAAGTTCACACCGAAGGTGTGTTGATTCAAAAGGGTATAACACCCATTTAAAAGAAGAGGTCCGAAGACGGATTGAGGAAGACGGTAATAATCTGGCACGCTTGAGACGGGACAGGGAGATAGATAAATTATCTGTCTCTTGTATGGATAAGGTGCTGGCTATATCAGATTATACTGGTCAGAATATTGAATCAATATTTGGGGTAGAACCTGTAGTGTGTTATCCGGGGATTCCGCTGCGGGGGAGTGATTATGGAAACCTAAAGGTTTCCGTTACAGACCTGAAGGTTTCGGGGACAAGGGAAAGGACAATCCTTACGATTGGATGGAGTTCGCCGAAGAAGAATATCAATAATGTCCTTGAGGCAGTGAAGATATTATCTGAGAAGGGTTCTGTAACAAACTTTAAATTGAAGATAATAGGCTATGATGCACGTTTACATGATATAAAGGGATTAATAGAGGATTTGGGGATTGCCGGGATGGTGGAACTCATCGGATACGTGGGTGAAGAGGGATTATTTGAACACTATAGAAATGCTAAGGCTGTAGTTTATATCCCGATAGATGAACCGTTTGGGCTTGTGCCTGTTGAGGCTATGATGTGCGGAACGCCGGTTATAGTGTCTAACCATGGTGGGCCCAGGGAAATGGTGCAGGATGGTAAGACAGGCATACACGTTGACCCATTTGACCCGCCTGAAGTGGCGGATGCGATTGAGCGGCTATTGAAAGATGATAAATTGGCAGACGAGATGGGGCAAAATGGATATAATCTGGTTAGGGATAATTTCACTATAGACCATTTCGTTGAGAGATTCCTTGATGATATTACTATTTCGTGACGAATACGAAAAGATAATAGAACGTGCTAAGCGTTCCGGTAAGAGGAGATTTCTCGTTGCATGGAACAGGGGTTTTGGCGATGTCCCTCTATGCGTCTATGGGTTTGCTGCATTAATAAAGGAGAGGATTAAAGATGCAGAGGTAACGATTATGACCCGTCCCGGATTGGACGAGGTATTCAGGTTGATAAAAATAGTGGATGATGTCATAACTGTTCCGCACTGGACGAGAGAGGATAATCTTAAAAAAGGACAGCCCACCCAATTGGATGTGGAGGAGGAGTTAGAGAGGCTAAACCTGATAGGAAGGTTTGACGTCCTGATTCCTAACCTCAGGGCAGGGAAGTGGAGAACGAGACAAATAGGGAAGATTATCCCACGGCTTGAATGGAGTGAAGAGTATAGGAAATCAGATTGCTTCGCTAACGCTCACAATGACAAAGACCGTGAGGATAAATATGTGGTTTCTTTGCATCCGGACAGTGAGACAGGGCATATCTATGGATACAATAAAAACTGGGATATGGCTAACTGGAAAGAATTGGTAAAGAGGTTATTGTCAAAGGACAAGGACATCCATTTTATCCTGTTAGGACTTAAAAAGCAGGATGAGCCTTTTTTATCTCATCCATCAATAATAGATATGCGTGGCAGGACAGATATCAGACAGCTGCTTTCCATCATTACCTCATCCAACATGCTTATAGCACCTGATAGCGGGATACTGACACTTGTGTACTATTTAGATGCGAATCTGCCTTTAGACGTTATATCACTATGGGGCCCTGCCAAATACGGGGTCTTACAATTAAAAGTTGATTCACCGAATAGACTTCTGAATCATTTTCCGTTAAAGGGTAAGGGAGAGGATATAAATAGCATTAAAGTTGAAGATGTTTTTAATTTAGTGGCAGAACGGATGACACTCTGGAGTTTAAAGTGTTAACTATATTACATTCAGAATCATCTACAGGATGGGGGGGACAGGAGGTGCGGATTTTGGTTGAGGCACTTGCCTTTAAGGAAAAGGGGTATAATATAATAATCCTTTCTTCCCCGGGAAGTTTTTTATGCAAAGAGGCTAATGCATCAGGTATTAAGA
>CAYVEO010000002.1:19662-36882 GCA_964449965.1 uncultured Planctomycetia bacterium | reverse complement strand
CTTTAAAGACATTCTCTATCCTGAAAAGGGAGCAGGTTGATATCGTTAATACCCATAGTTCCATAGATAGCTGGGTCGTATCACCTGCTGCTAAATTTCTCGGTATTCCTGTCCTAAGGACAAGGCATGTATCCACGCCTATTAAAAATCCATTTTTGTATAAGAGATTGTGTGACAGGATTATCGTAACTGCCGATGCCATCAAGCAGGATATGATAAAACTGAATGGAATCAATCCAGACAAGATTACCTCTATTCCTACAGGGATAGACCTTGATAGATTTAATCCCATCTATGTCCATGGCGAGAGAATCCGCAGGGAATTTTCAATACCGGATAAGACGCCCCTCATTGGGATGGTGAGTGTGCTCAGGAGCTGGAAAGGGCATAGATATTTTATAGAGGCAGCTTCAAAAGTTATCAAGGTCCTGCCTGATATAAGGTTTATGATAGTAGGTGATGGGCCTATGAAGGATTTTGTTGAGGGAACAATTGACAGGTTTTCACTTAGAGATTATGTCATAATGTCAGGATTCAGGAAAGATATACCTGAGATATTATCTGCGATGGATATATTCGTCCTGCCTTCTACAGGCTCTGAAGGTGTGCCTCAGGCAATCTTGCAGGCACAGTCATTAGGCAAGCCTGTTATAGGGACAAGGGTAGGAGGCATACCAGAGGTGATAGAAGACGGCATAACAGGCGTTTTAATTCCTCCGAAGGACCCGGATGCATTGGCGCGCTCAATCCTTTCTCTTATTCAAGACAAGGAAAAGGCTAAGGAATTGGGAGTGAATGGCATGAAGTTGGTAAAGGATAAATTTTCTATATCTGATATGGTAGATAAAATAGAAGCGGTATATAAAGAATTTTATGAGAATCGGTATAGTTAGAAAACGGTATGTCCTGTATGGCGGGGCTGAAAGATACGTTGAGAGATTGATAAAGGAATTGATAGGACGCGGCAACGAGGTGCATATCTTTGCTAATAAGTGGAATGATACGAATGAACGCATAATCTTTCACAGGGTGCCTATTGTCGGGTGTCTTTCTTTCCTCAAGGTCCTCAGTTTTGCCTTCTTTGCGGACATGAAATTGAGAGAGACTAAACTTGACATTATCCACAGTTTTGAGAGGACGTTTAAGCAGGACGTATACCGGGCAGGCGATGGCTGTCATGCAGAGTTTTTAAGACAGAGGGAAAAAAATCTATCGTTTTGTAAGAGATGGTTTATACGTTTAAATCCACTGCACATCACGACACTGTTCATAGAGAAGAGATTATTTAAGAGGGGGAATTACAAAAAAATTATAGCCAATTCTAATCAGGTTAAAGAGGATATAATAAAACATTATAAAGTGGCTCCTCATGACATAGTGGTTATCTACAATAGTGTGGACTTGCTGGAATTCAATCCAGAGGAAAGGGATTTGCACATAAAAGAAAGGGACATAATTGGTATAGATAAGGATACCCTGGTGCTGTTGTTTGTAGGCTCTGGATTTGAGAGGAAGGGTTTAGCCGCCCTAATAGAGGCTGTTGGCGAGCTGAATAAGCGGAGAAAGATTGCATTGCTCGTGGTGGGGAAGGGCAGATATAGGAGATATAAGAGGTTGGCGGGTCGGTTTGGTGTGGAAGAAAATATCTATTTCTTAGGTCCCCAGTCTAATGTTAAAAGGTTCTATTTAGCATCAGATATATTTGTTCTGCCATCAATTTATGAGCCATTCAGCAATGCATGCCTTGAGGCGATGGCTTGCGGGCTGCCCGTGATTACGAGCAGGGTAAATGGCGTATCAGAATTATTGGAAGGGGATGAAGAGGTTCGGGATTTGGTAATAGATGAGCCCAGGGATTCAAATGAGATAGTAAAGAAGGTGACTATACTTTTTGATGAGGGGAAAAGGAGAAGAATCGGGAAAAGATGCAGGGATATAGCCAGTAGATTGACGATAGATGAGAATGTCCAGAAGACGCTTGAGGTGTATAAGGAGGTGACAGGTGAATAAACAGAAATTGCTTCACTTTGTTCGTAATCTAATTTATTTTTTTGTAATGGCCTTTTTATGTAATACATGTGTGAAAGGGGTGGAGTTGGGGACAGAGCCTGCAGATACTACGGGTGAGATTGGGAGGGTGGGCTTGAAGGCAGGGGTAGAATATTTAGACGGGCGGCAGTTAGAATTTACCCAGGGACCAGAAATAGATAGAAAGTTAGTCCGATTACCATATATGGGATTTGATATAGGACTTGGAGAGAGGGCAGACATTCAGGCTGATTTTGACGTTATCTATTTAGACGAGGAAGGGAGAGAGAATAAATACGGTGTCGGTGATTTAAGATTATGGAATAAGATAAAGTTTATAAATGAAGGTGAGTATGGACCTTCAATGGGTTTCAGGTGGGGTGTCAAACTGCCAAATGCCAATTATGAGGACAGGTTAGGGACAGATGAGACGGATTTCTTCTCAAGTTTCTTATTCAGCAAACATATAAATAATATATATTCTCACGTAAATTTAGGTATGGGCATATTGGGGAATCCTAATAAGACGAACGAACAGGATGATGTTCTGGTATATGGCGTTGGCGGGGTGTATCCCATATCAGATGTTATCAATACGGTTTTAGAGGTCAATGGATATGCCGGCTCAAATGACAATAACAATTTTTCATCTCTACTTTTGGGATTTCAGATAAAGATGGATGAGGCAGTATGGGATTTGGGATGGCGGTTTGGGCTTACAGACGAGAGCGAGGATTGGGGAATCAGGACGGGTATCAGGTGGATGGTAAGGTAGAATGTAATGTATAAGAATATATTAATAATAAAACCGAGTTCATTAGGTGATGTGGTGCATACCCTGCCTCTCCTTAAGGATTTACGTATGGGTTTTCCTGATGCCCATATCGCATGGCTTATAAAGAGGCAATACGCAGGTATTTTAGAAGGCAATCCATATCTCAATGAAATCATACCGTGGGAGTGGGATGGGTTTGGATTGATAAAGAAACTCAGGGAAAGTCGTTTTGACCTGGTTATAGACGTCCAGGGACTTTTCCGCAGTGGATTCGCAGCCTTCCTGTCAGGTGCACATGAAAAGATTGGCTTTAAAAATGCGAGAGAACTAAGTCCTCTATTCTATACTAAGCGGGTTTCTGTTCCTACGATGGATATACATGCGGTAGACCGTTACAGACTAATAACAGATTATCTGGGTATTAAGCAATACCCTCCTGATTTTACCATTATTATTGATGAGCAGGAGAAAAGATATGTAGAAAACCTACTTTTTGAATCCGGGGTTAAAGACGGTGATACCCTTGTCATGGTGAACCCATCTGGCAGATGGCAGTCCAAGAGATGGGGCACGGAAAAGTTTGCCAGACTTTGTGATATGCTTAGTTCCGAATATGGGGTAAAGACCGTTATTATAGGCGGTCCAGAAGATATAAGAACAGCTTGTAAAGTCAAGACTTTAATGAGGACAACTCCTATTATTGCTGCGGGTTCGACTACAATCAAAGGTCTTGCGGCATTATTAAGCAAGGCTAAGGTTTTGGTTACCAATGATAGCGGTCCGATGCATATAGCAGCAGCCCTGAACGTCCCTGTAGCAGCCATATTTGGCCCAACAGACCCGGGAAGGACAGGGCCTTATGGCAAAGGGCATATAGTGGTAAGAAAGGAGATGCCTTGCAGTCCTTGTTTTAAGAAATATTGTAAGGACTTATTGTGTATGGAAGAGATGAGTGTAGAAGAAGTGAGGTCTGCTTTTATGGGATTGCTTCGCAATGACAAAAACTGAGAAGGGAAATGGCTACAGAAACAAAAGTTAAAATATGTATTTTTCTGATTAGTATTTTTATACTTACTGGCTGCGGGGTATTCAGAAAGGCAAGATTGCCAGAGACGTTAGAAGTCCCTCTGCCAAAGGTAAGCACAACAGAGGTCAAGCCCGAGGAAGTGGCATTATTAAAAGGGCGGGCATTTCCTGTCGGGGAGAAACTTACCTATAGTCTTAAATGGACAGGGGTGCATGTTGGGCATACCACCTTAGAGGTAAAGGATATAGTTGAATTTAATGGCTCCAGGGCTTACAGGGTTATCTCGCGGGCACAGACAAATGATTTCTTCTCCCTTATCTACAGGGTGGATGATATGGTCCAGAGTTTTATTGACATTAATAAATTCTACTCTTTAAGACTTGAGAAACGGCAGGAGGAGGGTAATTACAGGTCTTTCAAGATTATAGAATATGACCAGGTCCATCATACGGCAAGACAGTTCAGGTATAAAGACGGCTCTGTAGAAGAGGTCAAATTCAGTATCCAGCCGGATGTCCAGGACATACTGTCGTGTCTATATTATTTACGAAATCAGAACTTAAAGGCGGGTGAATCTATTTTTATTAAGGTGAGTGCAGATGATAAGAATTATGACCTTGAGGTTAAGGTCCATAAAAAGGAACGAATAGAGATACCAGGCTTAGGGGCGCATGATGCAATCCTGGTAGAACCCGTTGCAAAATTCAAGGGTATATTTATGAGTAAGGGAAAGATGCAAGTATGGGTTACTGATGACTCAAGGAAGATACCGCTCCTCATGAAAGGCAGGATACCGGTAGGCTCTATCGTGGCTGTGTTAGAAAAGATAGAATATGATAAATAAAAATGTAATAAGGAAGGCATTATATATTATACTAAAAGCGACATTACCATTAGCATTGCTCTTGCCGGGGGGATGGGTAGTTCCTGCAGGTTCTTTTCTTGGGACTATTGCCTATTTAATTCTTAATAAGGAGAGAAAAAAAGCGATAGAGAACCTCTCAACCGCATTTTCTAAGGAAATGACTATCCTTGAGATTAAAAGGCTGTGCAGAGAATCATTTCAGAATCTGGGCATAAATCTGATTGAATTATTGAGATTCCCAAAACTGAACAGAGAGAATATAGATGAGTTCGTCACAATAATAGGCAGAGACAGGATAGATACTGCACTGAAAAATGGGAAGGGGGCTATTATGCTTACCGCCCATCTGGGTAACTGGGAACTGATGGCTGTATATGCTGCCCTGAAGGATTATCCCACCAATGTAGTAGCACGTCCCATCTACTATGAGGGGTATAATAAAATCCTGGTGAAACTAAGAGAATCAAAGGGCATAAAGGTCATTTATAGGGATGACGTAAAACCGATGCTTCAATCATTGAAAAATAATGAGTTATTGGGGATATTATCTGACCAGGATACTGTCAAGGTAGATGGCTTATTTGTTAAATTCTTTGATGAACTGGCATATACCCCGACAGGTCCGGCAGCGCTGGCAATGAAAACCGGTGCACCGCTTATACCATGTTTTATAATAAGGGAGAACGGCAGGCATAAAATTTTCGTTGAGGAGCCATTACCTGTTATGACTACCGGGGATAAGGATAAAGACCTTCTAATTAATACTGAAATGTATAGCAAGGCGATAGAGAAATGGGTCAGGAAATACCCGTCACAATGGGTATGGATGCATCAGAGATGGAAGACCAGGCCAAAATGAACGTCCTGCGCATAATGAATCAGGTTACTGATAAGTATATGACAGAGGAGACCTTGAAGTTAGGAGAAGGGCTGTCTCTTAAAGGCGGCAGGCTCATAGTTGCATCAACTGACGCCGGATTAATCAATATATTAGAGCAATCTTCAATAAAATGTTATTATATACCAGGACAATTATTGCCTGTATTCACATTGAATGAAGTAATAAGTAAATTAAAGGATATTGTCAGAAATGAAGGCATAGATATAATAGAAGCCATGGACGATATAAGTGCCGTGCAAGGATTTTTTGTATCAAGGGGGACAGGAAAGGATTTTATAACAAACTTTTTAACCAGGAGGATTACCTGGATGGACAGGGTGATTGGCTGGGGGAAGTGCGTGGTCGTTCCTACCAAAGAGGCAGGCAGACAGTTGATAGAGGCATTTCGTGTCCCCCATCACAGGCTCAGATTTATACCGTTAGGCATAAAGGTTATGGATGGCCGGACACCGCAATATCAAATCCCGGGCGCAGACAAAACCATATCAGTCTTATTGAACCCGCTGAACATAGAAGAGAATAATCTTGATATAGTAAGGATAATATCAAGGGTTTCAAAATTTATTCCTGACGTTAAAGCTGTTATCTTCCTCACTCATAAAAAGGGTGAAAAAAAATGCAGGGAACATTTTCTCCACATGATAAAGAGATACGATGCCGCCAGGGTGGTAAGAATTGTAGAACCGTATGGGCTTCATTCGGAAGAGTTATATCAATCAGGAATATTGCTGTTGAATGATTGTGCGGACATTACAAATTTAAGATTTTTGATTGAGGCGGGCGGACGAGGGACTGCAGTTATAGCAAGAAAGGAACGCGGGGCGCTTGATATAATAAATGACGGAGAAAATGGCCTGTTAGTATCCTGGGAAGATGAAAGGACTATCGTTAATACACTGCTAAGGATATTAAGGGATAGAAAACTTGCTGGTTCTTTAGCCCAAAATATGAAGGCATATGTTATTCAGGAGTATGCTCATGACAGGACCATATCCCTCAGATTGAATCTATATGATGATATTATTTCTGCTCAAAAGATATTGGTAACCGAGGAGGAAGATAATATAAGTAAAATAATAACATTATGTTCATATCTTCGTGCAGTTAAAGAAAGGTTCCCTCGTGCCCGCATAGCGGTTCTGGGAGAGACTAAATACAGGGATATATTTAAATCCCAGGGAGGCGTTGATGAAGTTATTACCCGGACAAAGAAATACAGGGGTGTATTGAGAAGACGCTATACTTTAATAAAAATGCTTCAGAGAGAATATTATGACATAGGTATCAATGTGAGAGAAGACAGGTTTAGCCGGTTATTTTTAAGTTTAGTATGTGCCAGGAGGATATACCATAAAAGAGAGATACCGATGAGTCAGGAGGCTGGGTTCCTGCTTGAAATATCTCAATCAGACAAGAATTATATAGAAGAATTCTTGTCTGATGAATGGGTCGGGGCTGGTCAGGGCATTATGGGATTGAATATCGGCAGAGAAAAACGGGAAATTAAAACATGGGGTCTGGAAAATTTTATAAGATTGAGTGATGAGGCTGCCAGGCATTTCTCTTTAAGAACAGTCCTGACAGGTTCTCAAGGCGACTTGATGGAAGCAGCAGAATTCGTAAGACTATCCAGAACGAGACCCATCAATGCCGTGGGAAAGACAGGCCTTATGGAGTTGGCTGCCCTGATAAATCGTTGCTGTCTATATGTGACAACTGATACCCTCCCCTTATATATAGCCTGTGCCGTAGATACGCCCACTATCGCCATTTCAGGACCTACAGACCCGCGTGCAGCCCTGTCTTCATTAAATAACCTTGTCGTTGTCCGGAAAGCGATGCGGTGCAGTCCCTGTAACAGAAAGAGATGTTCAGACCCTGCGTGTATCTATACGATAACGCCAGAGGACGTGCTGGAATGTATTAAAAAACTGAATATTTGCTCTACCGCAAAGATTGAATTGGAAGCAGGCTGATAATTTGAAAGATAAAGATATAGATATTGTAATTAAGATATTGAGGAGAGAAGCAAAGAAATATGAAGAACCTGTAGTGACAAAGGTCTCAAGGTCACGTTCTCCTTTTCAGGTTCTCATATCGTGCCTGTTGAGTTTGAGGACAAAGGATGCGGTTACATCAGTTGCATCAAAGAGACTATTTGAGCTTGCCCGCACGCCCGAGGAAATGATGGGTTTAAGCAAGGAAGCCATCATAAAGGCAATATACCCTGTAGGTTTTTACAGGACAAAGGCAGCAAATATACTCAATATCTGTAAGGCCCTCGTGGAAGAATATAATTCAGAAGTTCCGGATGAATTAGATGAGTTGCTTAAATTGAAGGGCGTAGGGAGAAAGACGGCGAATTTGGTCATAACACTCGGGTATGGAAAGTTAGGGATATGTGTGGATACACACGTCCACAGGGTATCTAACAGGTTGGGGTATGTGAAGACAAAGACGCCCGAGGAGACTGAATTCGCATTGAGGGCAAAATTGCCACAAAAATACTGGATAATCTATAATGACCTGTTAGTTACACATGGCCAGAATATATGCAGGCCAATATCACCGTTTTGCAGCA
Organism: uncultured Planctomycetia bacterium; assembly: GCA_964449965.1. GTDB lineage: Bacteria > Omnitrophota > Gorgyraeia > CAYVEO01 > CAYVEO01 > CAYVEO01. The sequence goes on along the minus strand of CAYVEO010000002.1, from coordinate 28,705 downwards.
TCTGCAAGATAGAAAGATACTGTCCTAAGGTAGGCGTTACAAGTCACAGGTGAACAATCATGGAAAAAGATAATAGTGTTTACAGAACGACAAAAGTAATTTTGACTACCTTGATTATAGGGTGGGCTATAGGGACATTATACTTTTTCTTTACCAATCCATCCCCGAGGTTAGGGGTATTTATGTGCATGCTTAAGAGGATGTATCAATTGGGTTTATTATCTTTCATTCTATTCCTGTCAGCAGGTATCGGTATGTGGTTAGTGGGGAGATGTACATGGCTTTACAGTATAGGGATTGGATTAGGGGTTCTTTCTTATCTTACATTATTGCTTGGAATTCTCGGCATCATGGAGAGGTGGGTATATTTGCTTATAATGGGCATATTAATAATTTTTACAAAAAGGCAGTTATGGGAATTCGGTCAATATATATATACGAGGCTTAAAGAAGTTAAAGAGTTTAAAGTTGGCATATTTAATTTAATCCTGATTTCTTTATTTGGAATGTCTATTATCCTCAACCTTATAGGCGCCTTTACCCCGGAGGTTCATTACGATGCATTGGAATACCACTTCGGCGCACCGAGTGAATTCCTGAAGGACGGGAGGATACATTTTCTAAAGAACAATGTCTATTCCAATTTCCCATCTCTTGTGGAAATGCTGTATCTTTTAGGCATGCTCATAGAAGGTGACACATTGGCAAAACTCTTCCATTGGGCATTTGGCATTCTGACAGGGGCAACTATTTTCTCTTTTGGGAGGAGATTATTTGGAGTCCAGACAGGTCTGGTTGGGATGGTAATTTTTTATATATTCAGCCAGATTACAATACTCTCTACCCAAGCATTGATAGACATGGGGCTGGCTTTCTACAGTTTCCTGGCACTGATGGCGATTATAGAATGGATTAGGACGGAAGATAAGAAATGGTTTGGACTTTCAGGAGTCTCAATGGGGCTTGCAGTGGGTTGTAAATACCCTGCTCTATTATCATTCCTTGCCATAGAGGTATTGATTTTACTGATGTCATTGCGAGGAGCGATAGCGACGTGGCAATCTAATTTAATAAAAAGACTTAGGTATGCTGTTCTATTTGCGCTGATTGTCCTTTTAACTTCTTCCCCCTGGTTCATTAAAAATTTTATCTGGACAAGAAATCCAGTATATCCTTTATTTTATAATATCTTTGATGGGAAGAATTGGGACGAGGTTAAAGATGAACGGTTTTACAAGGCACATGCGCCCGGCAAAAAAGACCCGGTTACCCTTGTCAGGACACTGGTGGATATGACTTTTAAAGACCAATTTATGACGCCTCTGTTTTTACTATTAATACCACTCGGCATATTTTTAAAGGATATGTCTAAACCCATAAGGTATCTTCTAATCTACCTTGCCCTGTTTTATCTCTTCTGGTTCTATTGGACGCACAGGATAGACAGGTTCTTCTTGCCTGCTATTCCTGCCATGGCATTAGTTTCGGGATATGTATATGTGAGGCTGATAGAGGCAAAGATATTGGAAAAGCCATTATCTATCATTCTGCTCTTTTCTTTACTGTTCAATCTATATATCTCTGCATTTACACTATCCTCTATCAATCCATTCGCCTATGCGTTTGGGTTTGAGACCAGGAATGAATTTCTTGTCCGGACTCTCCCGCCATATCCTTCCATGAAGTTTATAAATGAGAATTTAGATGAGGATGCAGTAGTACTCTTGATAGGGGAAGCAGAAATTCATTATATAAAGAGAAAGGTCCTATATAACACTGTCTTTGATACCTCTATAATAGAGGAGGTGGTTAATACCTCAACTTCACCTGAAGAGGTATATGAAAAGGTAAAAAGTTTAGGGGCAACTCATATTTTGCTCAACTATGTAGAGGTAGCCAGGCTCAACAGGACGTATTCTTACATGAAGGATTTTAATTGGAAGTTGTTCTATGGGTTTGAAAATAAATATTTAGGAAAACTCTATTCATTGGAAGATAAGGTATTGGTATATAAGGTTAAATGATGGATAAGGTCAGGGTTCTACATATCATCACAAGGCTTATCATCGGAGGGGCTCAGGAGAATACGCTGTGGACGGTAAAGGGTCTGATGAAATTAGACAGGTATGATGTTAAACTTATCTCAGGTCCTCCATTAGGTCCTGAGGGGAGTTTGGTAGAAGAGGCTAAAAAAGATGGCGTCCATTTGATAATATTCCCTCAACTTCGCAGGGCTATCAATCCTTTTCTGGATGTGACGAGTCTTTTAGAATTATACAGGTTTATTAAGAAAGAAAGGATACAAATAGTTCATACCCACAGTTCAAAGGCAGGAATATTAGGTAGGCTCGCAGCAAGATTTGCCCGTGTTCCTGTGATTATTCATACAATACATGGCCTTCCATTCCATCCGTATCAGAATAAGGCATTGAATTGGCTATATAGAAAATTAGAAAGATTGGCAGGGAGTTGGACAACCAAAATCATAACAGTATCAGACGCGATGCTTGAAGGGGCATGTTCAGCAGGGGTTGCCCCGAGAGAAAAATTTATCACCATCTATAGCGGCATAGAGACAGAGAAATTTGTAGATTTAAAATGCGATGTCATATCTCTTAAAGCAAGGCTTGGTGTCCCTGTCAATGCACCGGTAGTTGGAAAAATTGCAAGACTATTCCCTTTAAAGGGGCACGAATATCTTATGGAGGCTGCCCCTTTAATCGTTAAGGAATTCCCGGACGTGAGGTTCCTTCTGATTGGCGATGGAATACTGAAAGAGGGGTTAAGAAATGAGGCAAAAAGGCTGGGCATATTTGACAATTTTGTTTTTGCAGGGCTAATCCCGCCTGATGATATTCCACCACTAATATACGCAATGGATGTATTAGTCCATACTTCTCTCAGGGAAGGGCTGGCAAGGGCAATACCTCAGGCACTCTTATGTGCCAAACCAGTAGTCACGTTTGATATAGACGGGGCACGGGAGGTAGTCCAGGATGGTAAGACAGGATATATAGTAGCACCTAAGGATACAAAGGCATTGGCAGAGAAGGTTATATCTTTGCTTAAGGACAGAACAAAATCTTCCCGATTCGGCGAAGAAGGAAAGAGTATAGCAGCCCCGCTATTTGGCGTAGATACTATGGTAAAAAGAATAGACGCAGTGTATAGAGAATTGATTTAAATATTTTGACATTATACTGAAATTTTGTTAGAATATGGCTATGAATAGAATAGATAAAAAATTTATTGAACTTAGTAATCATGGTAAGAAAGCCTTCGTGGCGTTTATTACTGCTGGGGACCCTGATTTGAAGGGGACAGAGGAACTTGTCTTATCGTTGACAAGATGCGGGGTTGATATTGTGGAGTTGGGCGTCCCGTTTTCAGACCCTATGGCAGATGGTCCCACTATACAGAAGGCATCAGAGCGGGCACTTAAAAGAAAGGTGTCCCTTAAAGGCATCTTGAGATTGGTGAAAAGATTAAGAACCAATACCCGAATACCTTTAGCCTTAATGTCTTATTATAATCCTGTATTCAAGTATGGAACTAAAAAATTTGTCCAAGATGCGGTGAAGGCTGGGGTAGATGGCGTAATAGTTCCTGACCTGCCGCCTGAGGAGGCAAAGGATTTATTAAATATATCACGAGGTTTAGATTTTGCTACCATCTTTTTATTATCCCCAACGAGCACAGAAGATAGGATTAGATTGATAGCAAAGGAATCAACAGGGTTCATTTATTATGTGTCCCTGACAGGCGTAACAGGTGCAAGGGAGGAATTGCCTGAAGAAGAACTCTTCTCCATGATAAGGGAGATAAAGAAATATACTGCCAAACCTATTTGTGCGGGATTTGGCATATCCAGACCTGAGCAGGCAAAGAGGTTGTGCAGTATATCAGATGGCGTCATTGTGGGTAGTGCTATTGTAAAGATAATAGAAGAAAATCTTGATAAGGAATATTTAATTGGCAGGGTAGAAAAATTCGTGAAGGGTATAGCAGGGGCTATCCATGGAGGATAATGACGTCCATGCCGTCATAATGGCTGGCGGGAGGGGGGAGAGGGTTTGGCCCAAAAGCCGGGCAAGTTTTCCAAAACAGGCATTGAGCCTTGTTGGCAAGCAGAGTATGCTCCAGGATACTGTCCGCCGGATAAGTCCCATTATCCCGTATGATAAAATACTGATAATTACTAATAGAGAACAGTCAGGTATTATCAAAAAACAACTGCCGCTCATAAGTAAGGATAATATAATAATAGAACCTGTGGGCAGGAATACCTCTGCCTGCATAGGATTAGCCGCATTATTCATTGAGAAAAGACAGTCACCTGATGGCGTTATGTTAGTCCTGCCTTCTGACCACCTGATTACTAAGACAAAATCTTTTTTAAAAGTCATTTCAACCGGCTTTAAAATGGCGAGAGACGGAAATAATCTCGTTACCCTCGGGATAAGACCTGCCTATCCTGCTACAGGATACGGATATATAGAGATAGAGCCGGGACATTTTTCCAAAGGGGTTTATAAGGTAAGGAGGTTTATTGAAAAACCCCAAAAGAATCTGGCAGAGAGGTTCATCAAGACCAATAGGTACTTCTGGAATAGCGGGATATTTATATGGAAGGTATCAACGATATTAAGAGAGATTGAAAAAAATCTTCCTGGACTCTACAAGGGATTAATGGATATAAGGAAAATGTTATGGGAAGACGGTGGTATAACAATCAGGGGGATGAATGCCATTTCAAGGATTTATGCTAAATTGGATTCAATTTCTATTGATTATGGCGTGATGGAAAAGTCAGATAATGTATTCGTAGTAAAGGCCGATATAGGGTGGCAGGATTTAGGGTCGTGGGTTAGTTTGAATCGCCTGTATAAAAAGAACAGGGATGGTAATATTGTTATCGGGAAACACTCAGGTATTGATACGAATGATTGCATCATAGTTTCTGATACGGGAAATCTAATCGGGACATCGGGCGTTAAAGGACTCATAATTGTCCGGTCCGGTGATAGTGTGCTTGTCTCTTCCATGGAAAATGGAGAAAAGGTGAAAGAATTAGTTAAGGGCTTGAGTAAGAATAAGGCTTTGCGGAGATTTATATAAAGGCAGCAACTATGTCTTCCAGAATGGAACATCCGACTGGGCGGAAGATTGCCCTGAGTTTTGCCTCTACCAATTTTTTATATCTATTTATCCAATTCTTTATTTTTGTCTATCTCCCCATATATCTAAAAGATATAGGATTCCTGCCAGACAGGATAGGTCTGCTCATAGGAGTCTATTCGTTTGCAATGATACCCATAATAGCACCCTTTGGCATAATCTCTGACAAATTTTCACCCAAGAGATTGGTGCAGTCAGGCATCCTCCTTACCGCGTTGTGGATAATAGGACTTTCTTTCAGCAGAAATTTTACTGGATTCTTCCTGTCCATGATTGTAGGCGGTGCGGGACTTACAATGTTTACCGTCTCTATACAATCGCTCTATTACAAACACATATCTGACTCATCCAGGGGTAAGAAGGTAGGGGTTTTTCTGATGAGCGGGTTCTTAGGATTTTCCTTAGGACCTATTACAGGCGGGTTCATTTTAAAATATTATGATATGCACGTCTTATTCATTACAGCGATATTATTGAGCCTGGTTCTTTTCATATTAAGCACCACGCTTAAGGATTCCTCTCCAATAAGGTCTGAATTCCTGGAATATAAGAAGGATATAAATAAACCTGAGATGATGTTGTTTTTATTGTTAATCATGGTCTTAGGGACACATTTTGGCGTAGAGCAGACCAATTTCCCGCCTCTTCTGAAGGAAAAGATAAACTTAAGCAGTTCCCAGATAGGCGGTGTTTATGGAGTGGTGGGCATATGGCTTGGCGCATTGATACTTGTCATAGGACATATATTTGACGTCAAACGTAACCTCTTTATGTTATTCTTCTGGGGATTGGTTGTATCAGGGATATTTCAGGCACTTACGCCACTCGCATGGTCTTTCGGCTCTGTTTTGACTTTCCGGCTCTTTCACACTGTCGGAGATGGATTGGTAATAATGCTGAATGGTATAGTAATGTCAACGATATTTCCCAATAAGAGATTGGGCGGGAATACAGGGTTGCTGTTGTCTGTAAGGGCAGTAGGGGTTACTACCGGGGCGTTGGTATGCGGCTCATTAAACAGGGTATTCAGTAGTTATAGCATCCCTTTCTTTTTGAGCGGAGGGTCATTGGTTATCCTGTCACTGTTTTTGCTCTCTAAAAGAAGGATTTTTAGAGGGGTATGGCAGGTAAAGGAAAAGCCTGTGGTGGTTATAGAATCTATCCAGGAGTGAGTCTTTTTATAAGGCGTATCAGTTCAAAGCAATTAAATGGTTTTTGAATACATTCCTGCGCACCTGATTCTAATGCCTTTTCTCTTAACATTATGAAATCCCCGGCAGTCATCATTATTACGGGAACCGTATAGCCTTTCTTCCTGAGTTCAATGAGTGTGTCCATGCCATTTAGCACAGGCATCTCCATATCCATCAATATAATATCCGGACCGTTCTTCTCTATCTTCTTCAATGCCTCCCTGCCATCAGAGGCAAAAATGGTATTATAATTTTCTTCCTTAAACATGATATCTAATGCCATGAGGATATTTTCTGAATCATCTACTATTAATATAGAATTCATATTCACTTATGTCCATCTTCCCCAATCCCATCTTTTCTAATTTCCGTAGAGATGCCCTTAATTGCCTGAGAGAAAAATTCTGCCCTAAAGACTTTTTGATAGTCTTTAAATCCAGTTCAGGAGAGACCAGAAAGAGAAGGTATAGTCTCAACTCATTGTCTGATAAAGACTTTAATAGCGGAGCCCTGAGTTTTTTTAATAGTATTACTCTGTCCATGATACCCAGTGTAATTATACTATATACAATAAATATTGTCAAGTAAAAAATACTAATTATTTATAGTATAATAAAATAAGATAAAAAAACCTTGATTTTTGTGAAAGGATGTGATATACTTTAATCAGAATGAAAGAGAGAAACTACTCCCTGCTCTACGCGTGATGGACTGATGAATTTTGAGCCAACACTATTCAAAGAGGGAACCTGTGCTTTAAGTATGGATTGTATGCCTCTGGCACTGCCTTAGGAAACATGAAATACTTAAGAGGGTACCCACCTGTAAGAAAACAGGTTCAAAACTTATCGGTTCACACGGTATGAGCGGGGATTTTTTATTATGACAAAAAATAACCTGTTTGAAAGAGAGGCTGAATTAAAGGAAGACAGTAGAATGCCTCTTGCAGCGAGGATGAGGCCCAGGGATTCAGGGGAATTTGTAGGTCAGTCTCATATACTGGGACCGGGTAAACTCCTGAGAAGGGCAATAGACGCCGATAAACTTACATCCATAATATTATATGGCCCGCCAGGGACAGGAAAGACTGCATTAGCCCATCTTATCAGTAACGTAACAAAATCTTATTTTGAACAACTCAATGCTGTTACCTCAAGCGTATCCGATATCAGGGACGTCCTTATAAGGGCAAAACAGCGTTGGCTCGTCAATGGACAGAAGACCATCCTGTTTATTGATGAAATACACCGTTTCAACAAGGCACAGCAGGACGTCCTGATGCCTGATGTGGAAGAAGGTTCTATAACACTGATTGGCGCTACTACCCACAATCCCTTCTTTTCTATAGTATCCCCGTTGATTTCGCGTTCGCAGGTCTTCCAATTGAATCCGCTTTCTGTTAACGAGCTCCTTTTAATACTTAGGAATGCATTAAAGGACAAGGAAAGAGGATTTGGTTCTTTAGATATTAAGGCAGAGGAGGAGGCTCTGCTTCACCTTGCAAAACTTTCAGACGGCGATGCAAGGCGTGCGTTGAATGGTCTGGAATTGGGCGTGATGACTACGCCGCCTGATAAGGATGGGTCTATACATTGGACGCTTCAGGCTGCAGAGGAATCTATCCAGAAGAAGGCCATAGTCTATGACAGGGATGAGGATGGACATTACGATACGATATCAGCTTTTATAAAGAGCATGAGGGGTTCTGACCCTGATGCTGCACTTTACTGGCTTGCAAAGATGCTGGTTAGTGGTGAAGACCCCCGGTTTATTGCAAGGCGTATCGTGATATGTGCCGCTGAAGACGTAGGGAATGCAGACCCCCGGGCACTGGTTCTTGCCAATGCTGCACTTCAAATATCAGAGTTTGTAGGTATGCCAGAGGCAAGGATACCGCTTGCACAGGCTGTCACCTATATAGCGACAGCACCAAAGAGTAATGCCTCTTATGCCGGGATTGATAAGGCAATGGCTGACGTTGAGAAAGGGAGGACTCAAGAGGTGCCTAAACACCTGAGGGATGCATCTTATAAAGGTGCCAAAAGATTAGGGCATGGCGAGGGTTATAAATACGCACATGATTATAAGGACCATTACGTCTTGCAAAAATATCTCCCCGAAGACAAACGTTACTATGAACCTTCTGATATGGGATATGAAAAGACGATAAAGAAATTAATGGAAGATAGGGAGGGATTGAAGAAGGATTGATAAGTAATTGGTTGTTTGTCCTGCACCGGATGGCTTATGATGAAAGTAATAAAGGTCCTGCCGTTACAATCTTAAGGTGGTTATTATCATTTCTTTCATTTTTATACTGGCTTGGGATAATGTCAAAGAGGGCACTTATAAATGCAAAGGTATTAACTCCCGAGAAATTGGATTGCATGGTTATTAGTATAGGCAATATTACCTGGGGCGGGACAGGCAAGACACCCCTTATAGAGATGCTGGCAAAGGCACTTACAGCAGAAGGTAAGAAGGTTGCCGTCTTGCTAAGGGGGTATGGGAGGAAGGTATCTGCGGGGCAAAAGCCGGCTATGGAGTGGATGGAGACAGGGGATGAGGCGAATCTGTTAAAGAAAAACCTGCCGGGTATACGTATATTGGCGGGTAAAGACAGACTTAAGAGTGGCAGGTTAGCAATTAAAAAATACGGCGTTGATACATTA
>CAYVEO010000002.1:0-19652 GCA_964449965.1 uncultured Planctomycetia bacterium | reverse complement strand
CTCTTAGATGATGGGTATCAGCATTGGAAGATAGACAGGGATTTTGATATAGTTGCTATAAACGGAAACAACCCTTTTGGTAATGGGCGGCTCCTGCCGAGGGGTGTACTGAGGGAGCCTATATCTGCTATTTCAAGGGCAGATATCGTCTGCTTTACAAAGGTAGATGACAGAGATACGACGGAATTACAGGTTAAATTAAAAAACATCAATTGTAACCTTTCCTTCGTGGAATCTATTCATACGCCTGTTTACCTGTATGATTTCTATGCAAAGAAAAGACTCGTCCCTGAAGATATACGCGGGAATAACGTTATCCTCTTTTCCGGGATAGGCGACCCTGATTCTTTTAAAGATAATATCATAAGAGTAGGTGCAAAGGTGAAAGAGGATTTTCGTTATCCGGACCATTACGTATACAGGAAAAAGGATATTGAAAATATATTTACTACGGCTATAAAATCCGGTGTAGAAACGGTCGTTACCACGGAAAAGGACATGGTTAAGGTTGGTCCCTTATTAAATGAGTTTCATAATCTGGCATCAAAACCCGTACGGGTTTTGTCTTTAAGAATAGAATTAAAAATCATCAAGAACGAAAGAGAATTAATTGACAGATTGGTTTCTATATATAATTGTTAGGACAATAGGTTTTTTTATCCGGTTGATTCCTCTAAGACCAGCCTTATGGTTAGGCAGGAGGCTGGGTGATGCAGGGTATTGGATTAGAAAAGACAGGAGACTTGTCGCCTTAGATAATCTCAAAGCCGCCTTTGGAGAGAAGGGAAACAAAGAACTCTATAGGATTATTAGAAAGGTATTTCAGAATCTGGGCATGTCATTCATAGAGGTTCTGAGATTTCCTAAGATGGATGGTAGATACATAGAAAGGCATATAAGATTAGAAGGCTTAAACCGTATAGATGAGGCGTTAAAAGGGAATAGAGGGGTTATACTTTTAACAGGCCATTTTGGAAACTGGGAATTATCAGGTTGGACAATAAGCGCATCCGGATATAAGGCTAAGGTATTGGCAAGGGAGCAGAAATTAGTTAGGTTAAACAGGCTATTAGACTCATACAGGGAATTGAATGGGTCCGAGGTTATACCCAAGAAGAGGGCGATACGAGAGATAATAAAGGGGCTTCGTAACAATGAGATGGTAGGCATATTGGCAGACCAGGACGGGGGCAGAAACGGCGTATTCGTCAACTTTTTCGGGCGGATGGCATCTACTTCTGAGGGTGCTATTGCATTTGCGCTCAAGACAGGATGTACCGTCCTGCCGGCTTTTATAATAAGGGAAGATGGCGCGAGACATACCTTAAGAATAGAACCGCCTTTACATATAGCCAGGTCAGGAGATTATGAGATGGACGTTAAAACAAATCTGCAGGCATGGACAAATATATTAGAATCATATATCCGCAGATACCCTGAACAATGGCTCTGGATACATAAGAGATGGAAAACACAGCCAGAAGAATCCTGATAAAATCACCTAATTGGGTAGGGGACGTTGTCCTGTCCATTCCTGCAATAAAGGAATTAAGAGGCTTATACCCGGATAGTTATATAGCCGTCTTGATTAAGCAGGAACTGGTAGATTTATTGGCAGATAATCCTGCCATAAATGAAGTCCTTCCCTATAAGGAAGAAAAAGGGCTTAAGAAATTATCAATGATAGGACGTCTTAGAAGGACGATAAGGACTGGAAATTTTGATACAGCCATACTCTTTCCTAATTCATTCAGTTCGGCTCTAATTGCATTTCTGGCAGGTGTTCCATGCAGGGTCGGGTATGGCAGTGATGGCAGAAGTCCGTTACTTACAAATCCGGTAAAGGTTAAAGATGGAAATAAGTCCATTCATCAGGTACATCTATATCTAAATATAATTAAAGAATTTGCCTGTGTGGAAATCTCTAAGGAAGTGCCTATACCCCAGATGCACATTAAGGAAAAAGACCGTGAATGGACAGTCCATTTAGTGAAAGAAAAGATTAAAAAGGGGAAGTATCTTATCGGGCTCAATCCAGGGGCGAGATTCGGCCCGGCAAAACGATGGCTGGCAGAAAGATTTGTTGAATTGGGTAATAGACTTACCCTGGAATTTAATGCCTCTATTATACTATTTGGAGGTCCAGAGGAGAAAGAATTTGTTTCAGGTATCGCGGCCGGGATAAAAACCCAGCAGGGTGAGGTGCTCAACATGGCAGGTTCAACGTCACTTGGTCAACTTGCCGGATTGATAGAAAGGTGCAATGTGTTCATAACGAACGACACCGGACCCATGCATATCGCCTATGGTGTCCGCACGCCTGTTGTAGCAATATTTGGCTCTACAGACCCCAATCGCACCGGACCTCCCGGTGATAGTCATAAGATAGTGAGAAAGGACGTCCCCTGCAGCCCTTGCTTTAAGAGGGTATGCCCATTTGATATGGAGTGTATGAAGGCGATAACGGTGGATGATGTAATGGATGCAATTGAGTCGCTAATTTCAAAATTGTAGGGGCGGCATTTATGACGCCCGCTGGTTCGGGTCGGATGAATCCGACCCCTACAGTTCGAGTACAGGAATTTCAAAATATTGTAGTTGCCGAGCTTGCTCGGCCTAATTTAAAGGACTAAAGTATATGCAAAGGACGGGTATATCTGTCTGCATCATAACACGTGATGAGGAAGACAATATTGAAGAGTGTCTTGAGAGTGTCAGGTGGGCTGATGAGCTCATAGTCCTGGATTCATTCAGCCGGGATAAGACAGTAGAGATTTCAAAAAGATATACAGACAAGGTCTTTCAATCTGAATGGCAGGGATTTTCAAAGAGTAAAAATCTATGTGTAGAGAAGGCTTCTTGTGAATGGATATTGAACATAGATGCCGATGAAAGGGTTAGCGAGGAATTGAGGGATGAGATAATAAAGGAGTTAGCCGCACCAAATAGTGACGGGTATTATATACCGAGAGAGAATTATTTCCTCGGGCGGTGTATAAGGCACTGCGGGTGGTATCCTGACTATAACTTAAGGCTATTTAAAAAAGAAAATGGCAGGTTTCGTGAAAGGGCGGTTCATGAATCTGTTGCATTAAACGGAAGGGTTGGTTATTTAAAAGGACATTTGAAACATTGGACGTATAAGACTATCAAGGATTATATAAACAGGCTGAATCTCTATACGGATTTATCTATTGAAGAATTATTAAAGAGCAGATTTAAACCACCTTTTACTCTTAGGCTGAAAATAAAACTCCTCATAAACATGATTTTTAGCCCTGGATTTACTTTTTCAAAAATGTTCTTCTTGAGACTCGGCTTTCTTGACGGAACATATGGCTTTGTAATCTCCTATCTTTATTGCTCTTACACCTTTGTTAAATATGCCAAACTATGGGAGAAGATACATGGAGGTCTTGCTGGATGAGGACATATATACGGTTTTTAAAATTTTTAAAACCCCATACGCTTGTTTTTATTGCCGCCTTACTCTGCATGGTTATTTCTTCAGTATTATCAGGACTATCACTTGGTATAATAGTGCCGATTGCTGACAATATATTAGGCAGTAAAAATATCCATATTCCTCAAGGACTGCCTGAATTTTTAAAAGGTTTTGTAACGTATGTGAATTCCCTGCCGAGATGGGAGCTGCTCAACAGGATAGCCATATTGCTTGTCCTAATCTTCTTTCTCAAAGGTATCTTTCTATTTTTGCAAACGTATCTTATAAATGATGTGAGTCTGCGCATTACAAGAGACGTCAGGGACCGGCTCTATGAGAAATACATAAGTTTTTCTCTTGATTTTTACAGCAGAAGCCATACAGGTAAATTGGTCTCGAGGGTTATCTATGATACAGGCATGCTTCAGGGCGCACTTACAGAGGCATTGACTGACTTTATCTTTCAATCCATCCAGTTGCTCGTTTATACCGTGATTGTCATGGGTGTAATGACGTATTATTCCATTCCGTGGACCGTGGTATTTATAAGTCTGTTCCTGTGGCCCATTGTGGCATATTTAGTAGTAAGGGTTGGCAGGCGGGTCAGGGCATTGGGCAAAGCCGTCCAGGAAAAGGTGGGTGAACTCAGCACAACGATACATGAATCAATATCAGGGATAAGGATTCTCAAGGCGTTCTCTATGGAACCTAAGGAATTAGAGAAATTCAGCCGTGAGAATAGAGAGGTATACAGGATATCCATGAAGTCTATCAAGAGGACTGAGATGGTAGGCCCTCTCGTGGAGTTTATAGGTATAGCATGTGCCGTGCTGGTTCTATGGTTTGGCGGAAGAGGAATTGTCCTGGGTGAGATTGATGCAGGCGCTTTCCTGGTGTTCTTAGGGGCATTACTTTCCATGTTAAAACCATTCAAAAAACTGAGCAGGATTCATCTTATCAATCAGCAGGCGTCCAGTGTTATGGTCCGGATATTTGAGATATTGGATAAAGAACCAACGGTTACGGAAAAGAAAGATGCAGAACGTCTGCCTTTAATAGGTAAGTCATTATCCTTTAATAATGTGAAGTTCAGATACGATACGGATGATATTTTAGAAGACATAAATTTAGAGGTCTGTCCTGGCGACGTAATAGCGATTGTCGGTCATACAGGTGCAGGTAAGACAACGTTATTGAACCTCCTGCCAAGGTTCTATGACCCGACAGAAGGCAGCATAATGATAGACGGACATGATATAAAGGACGGGACGTTAAAATCGTTAAGAGACCAGATTGGCATAGTAACACAGGAGCCTATATTGTTTCATGATACTGTGCTGGCAAACGTCTCGTATGGTAAACCAGACGCATCCCAGGATGAAGTTATAGCCGCCTGCAGGGCTGCATATTGCCACGATTTTATTGTCCGGATGGAAAATGGATATGATACCTATATAGGAGAACGGGGGGTTAGGCTTTCCGGCGGCGAAAAGCAGAGGCTGGCTATAGCCAGGGCTATATTAAAGAATCCGCCTATACTGATATTAGATGAGGCAACATCACAATTGGATTCAGAATCAGAGAAACTCGTCCAGGATGCGATTGATAGACTTATGCACGGCAGGACTGTCTTTATCATCGCACACAGATTATCCACCATAAGGAATGCGACCAGGATAGTCGTCCTTGCCAATGGCAGGATTAACGGCATAGGCACCCATGAGGAATTGTTAGAGAATAACGAACTCTACAGGAGACTCTACGAGAAACAGTTTAGATGATTAAGAAAATATTAGTTATAAAATTGAAGAACATCGGTGACGTGGTCTTAACCACCCCTGCACTCAGGGCGTTAAGAAAAAGTTTCCCCCATGCCTATATTGCTATCCTGGTGAGAAAGGGGACTGAAGAGATATTGGCAGGATTGCCTTATTTTGACGAGATTATAGAATTAGACATAGATGGCGCACATTCCATAAGGCACATAGGCGGGAATATCAGGTTTTTATATGACCTTAGAAAAAAGGGATTTGATTTGAGCATAGACTTGAGCGGAGGCGGGGATAGGGGGGCGGCTTTAAGTTTTTTTAGCGGCGCGCGCCTTAGAGTAGGTTATGACCCGCAAGGGAAAGGGATGCTGGGAAAGAGGTTTTTATATACCCGCCTTATTAAACCAGCCAATATAAGAGAACACGTAATAGACTATAATCTGAGGGTAATTGATTATGTAACAGAATCTCATACAAATAATAAGATTCCGGAGATATTCGTATCTGATGAGGATATAAATTTTGTAAAAAAAATAGTAAGCGTCCATGGCATGAATGATTATGACGGTATCGTTACTATCCATCCCACCTCCCGCTGGTTATTCAAATGCTGGAGAAATGAGGGGATGGCAGAGGCGGCAGATTACATTGCTACTAAATACAATTATAAGGTAGTCCTCACGAGCGGACCTGATACTAAGGAGAGGGACGTGATAAAGAGGATATTATCATTAATGAAGACGTCACCATTAGACCTGAGCGGACAGATTTCCCTGAAACAATTGGCGGCATTGATAAAGATGTCTAAGTTATTCATAGGCGTAGATTCTGCACCGATGCATATTGCCTTCAGTGTCGGCACGCCGATTATCGCTTTATTTGGTCCTACGGGGTGGTGGGCATGGGGTCCGTTTGGTGAGTATGATATCGTGCTTCACAAGGAATTACCGTGTCAGCCATGCGGAAAGGACGGCTGCAACGGTTCAAAGCGCAGCAGGTGTTTGGAGGAGATTTCTACTGATGAGGTAATCAAAGCAGTAGATAGGCAATTACAAAATGTCCATCTTACTAAAAGCCCTATTTAACATTATATATTTCTTTGATAGGAATCGCCTCACCCATGGTGAAATAAAACCGGATGAGTTAAAAAGATTCCTTCTCATAAGCACTACAGCGATTGGGGATACGCTTATGTCAACTCCGGCGATAAGGGCTGTTCGTCAAAAATTCCCTGAAAGTTATATTGCTGTCCTGACAGACAGGAGGAGGATAGATGTCCTGAAGGGGAATCCTTATATTGACAGGTTAATCACATATCATGGAAAATTTAAAAATGTCCTGTCTTTGATAAAGGAATTGAGAAAAGAAAGGTTTGATATAGCGATAATCCTCCATGGCAATGACCCTGACATCGTGCCTATCGCATACCTGAGCCGGGCCCGTTACAGGCTCGGGTGGGATGGGAGTAGATTCAGTTTTTTATTGACGCATAAACATAAAAAGTTCGGTGAATCCAGACATGCCATAGATGATAGATTGGATATGTTGAAGCCGTTGGGGATAGACACGAGAGACAGGCATATGGACCTATTTTTGTCTGAAGAGGATAGGGATTTTAAGCGGAGATTATTTTCTGATAAGGGGATTCTTGAGAATGACCTTGTCCTCGGACTCCACCCGTTTGGAAGCAGACGTTCCAAATGGTGGGGGATAGAAAAGTCAGCTGAATTGACTGACAGGTTATGTGAGAAATATGGCGCAAAGGTTATCCTTATCTCCGGGAAGGAGAATGAGGCTATTTCAAAAAAAATCGCCTCCCTTGTCCGGCATAACCTGATTCTTATCTGCGGTTCAACTATAAAAGAGGCATCAGCGGTTATAGAATCCTGCTCCCTGTTTATAACGACTGACAGTGGCCCTATGCACATTGCCATCGCCCTGGGTAAACCGACAATCTCTCTTTATGGTCCATCTGATATAATAGAAACATCTGCCTGCGTGTCTCTTGAAAAACACGTTGTGATACAGAAATACGTGCCATGTCTCAGGCCATGTCCACTTAAAGAGTGTGATAACCATGTATGTATGGATTCAATTACAACGGATGAAGTGATGGAGGCAGTAGAAAGATATCATCTGCAACCTGTGCGGAAATGACAAATATTCTATCTTTCGGGTGGTAGATGACTTCAAGATTGTCCGATGTTCATCATGCGGCCTTATCTATGTCAAATCTGACCTTACTCGCCAGGTTCCCTATGATTCTAACTACCATGTTTTTCTGGAAGAAGATGATACCTGTAAAAAGAACTTAGCAAATAAAATCTTACGTGAGATTGGCAGATACAAGAATCCCGGCAGACTGCTTGAAATAGGTCCGGGGAGAGGTCTCTTCCTGAAAGAGGCAAGGGATGAAGGGTGGGAGGTTGTTGGACTTGAGGCGTCAAAATTTGCTGCATCAAAGATAAAAGAGTCCATCAAGATTGAGGTCCAGGTCGGGAAAATATCTGAGCAGGGTTTTTCAGAACGTTCCTTTGACGTGATAGCGATGCACGAGGTTATTGAACATCTCCATGACCCCTCAGGGACATTGAAAGAGATAGAGAGATTTATTAAAGAAGACGGGGTCTTGTCTATTACTACCCCTAATGCAAATACCCCGAACTTCCGTCTCCGTGGTTCATCTGTCAGGTATATCCTGCCAGAAGAACACTATTATTATTGGACACCCAGGACTTTGAAGATACTTCTTGAAAAGGCAGGGTTTTCCATACTAAGTATGAAGACCTATGACCATAACTTAGCAGGACTCTTTGAAGACATACTGGCAAAGATTGGGATTCATATCCCTGTCCAGAGATTTTTCAATAAACCGGACAGGGCAAGGTCGCGAAGTCAGTATCATTATCTGGCACACTGTATATTTCGCGGTATTGCCAATCCCATATACAAACTAATCTGCAAATTATGGAAGGTTCTAATCATTCCACTCACCCACACCGGTCAGACCATCCACGTATATGCCATTCACAAAGTAAATTATCCTTGACAAAAGGATAAAAATTTAATAATATGTCCTTATTAGAAGGATAAAGATATGGTAAGCAAAGAATTACTTAAGGGAATAATTGTTTCTAACGAAGAGTATATTTTGAATAAAATAACGGGAATTGTCCCAAGGATAGATATACATATTCCCGATAAATTAAACAAGGTAGTGGTATTTTATGGAGTCAGACGAAGCGGGAAAACATTTATTTTATATAATCTGTTCAGGAAATATAAAGACAATGCCCTATACGTTGACTTTGAGGATGAGAGGATAAGCGAATTTGCTTCCGAAGATTTTGAAATATTGAAAGAGGCATTTCTTGAATTGAAACCTGATTTGGCAGGAGAAAAGATAGTTTTTCTATTAGACGAGGTCCAAAATATAAAAGGGTGGGAAAAATTTGTTAGAAGGATTGCAGAGCGGGAAAATGCAAGGGTTTTTGTAACCGGGTCTTCCTCCAAGATGATGCCGGAAGAAATTCATACATCGCTTAGAGGCAGGTCATGGAGTATAGAAGTTACTCCATTTTCTTTTAGAGAAATTCTGGTCTTTAAAAATATTGATATTGATGAGAGAACCATCTTATATGGAAAAAAGAAAAATATGATCAGGGGTTATTTTTCTGAATACTTGAAATGGGGCGGGTTTCCTGAAGTTTTATTCTTAAAATCAGAATTTGAAAAGAAAAGGGTTATAAAGGAATATTTAGATGCAATGTTCTTTAAGGATTTGGTTGAAAGATTTAATATTACAAATACACAACTTTTATCTCTCTTGATGGAAACCCTCTTTTCTGCGTTTGCATCAAAACTCTCTTTAACATCTTTTTATAAACAATACAAGCAAAAATTACCTTTTTCAAAAGATATGCTATTTCTATATTACAAATTTCTTTTAGAAAGTATGCTTGTATTTGAAGTAAGGAAATTTTCCGAGTCTTCATATAAACGGATGAGAAATCCGGCAAAAATATATGTTGCTGATGTCAGTATTTGTAAAAAGGTTGTTTCTGAAAATCTGGGAAGGGTGTTAGAAAATATCGTCTTTTTAGAATTGAGAAAAATTGGGCATGAAATTTTCTATTTTGAAGAAGAGAAAGAATGCGATTTTATATCAAGAGATTTTAACGGTAGTTTTATCCCTTATCAGGTAACACAGGAGTTGACTAAGGAAAATGAGGAACGTGAATTGAAAGGCATGGCTTTGGCTTGTAAACAATTGTCTATATCCAATGGTACAATTCTTACAGATGGACAGGAGGGTAATAAAAAGTTTGAAGGAATAAATATTAAGATTTTTCCTGTGTGGAAATGGCTTTGTGTAAATAAGTGAGAAAGTGAGACCTGATGAATAAGAGATTGCGACCTAAAACTGTAAAATAAAATAAAAAATATTTGCAAAAAATGTAATCTTATGGTATACTTATGTTCATTGAAAGGGGGGGATGGAATGCAAAGAAGTGCGAGGATTACATTATTTGTGATTATTTTATTAGGGGGGACGATTATTCAAAGTTATTTATTTGCAAAAGAAGAGGTTAAGAAAGAAGATAATGAAGAAGAAATGACGGTGATGGAAACGGTCGTAGTAACTGCAAGGCGGACATCTGAGAAATTAAGCGATACTGCTGAGAACGTTACAGTCATTACGTCTGAAGAATTAGATATGCTGCCTGCACATGATGTGGGTGAGGTACTGAACTTTTCTCCCGGGATATCTATCCAGGGCAATGGCGGATTTGGCAGGCCTGTTACGACGACCATTCAGGGTTCTCAGGCAAGACACGTCCGGGTAATGGTAGATGGGATAACATTCAATACCCAATCTGAAGGGACGGCAAACCTTTCCCAATTTTCATTGGAGAACATAGACAGGATAGAGGTAATTAAAGGTGCATCCTCTTCTATATGGGGCTCGTCATTAGGAGGGGTTATTAACATAATTACAAAACCTGTTGGTGAAGAAAAGGCGCCGGAAGGGAGTTGGACCCAGACCATCGGAGAGTGGGGGACAATTAAAGATAACTTTGACGTCCGTGGCATGGCCGGGAATTTAGGTTACTTCTTATCAGGCAGTTATATGGATACAGACGGATTTAGACCGAGGAGCGATATCCTGGAGAAAAAGGGGTATAACAAATTGGCATTGCCATTGAATGACAACGTAAAACTGACCTCCTCATTCGGATATAATAGCGGGGACGTGGCAGACTTTGAATATGTATCGTTTGGTTTTGCAAATGACATTGAATACTGGACAAGGTACGGCAGTTTCGGTATAGAGGTATCACCTGATGAGGATAAGAATATAAGCATCACGGCAAAGACCTCTGACCAGGATACAATCAGCGAATTCTTCCTGTTAGGTTCATCCGACCCTTTTTCTATTAGCAGGTTTAGTGATAAGTTCTACGGGATTGACCTTAAATCAGAACTTAGTTTCACGAATGAGTCCAGGTTGGTTTCAGGTATAGACTTAGGGAGGTACGAGTTAGAATCAACGAGTTTGACCAGCGATAAAGATACTGATAATAAAGCCATCTATACGAGTTACAACTACCCATTTGGCAGGATGGATTTGATATTAGGCGGCAGGTATGATGATTATGATGAATTTGGCAGCCTGTTTAGCCCGAGCATTGGCACAGTATATCACTTAGGTTCAGGCAATACCCTGCTCAGGGCGAATATATCCCGTGCATTTAATGCCCCGCCGCTTATATATAAATATATAGACCAAGCGGGACGTTTAGGCAACCCTGACATAAAGGCAGAGAGGGCATGGGTATATGAAGTAGGTGCTGAATCCCAACTCACGTCTAAACTCTGGTCCAAACTTGCACTGTATCGTGCAGACGTATCTGATGCGATAGAGCCTGTTGTGGTTGGCAGTGCAGTCATGCAGCAGAATTTTGCACGCCACCTGAGACAGGGGGGCGAGTTTGAGCTGGATGCCCGCATCAATAAAATAGTATCATTATTTGCAGGTGCAGGATATAATGACATAGAGGATAAGGTTACCGGTGAGACTGTCCAGGGCAGTGCAAGACCCCGACTCACTTATGACGCGGGTTTAAAATTAGACTATAAGTGGTTTGATTTTAACATGATGGGACATTACGTATGGTGGAACGAGCCGGAATCAAGCAATGCCAATGATGAGAAATTTATCTGGGATGCTAAATTAGCCAGCAAATTCAGGAAATTGCCTTATGGAGAATATTCGTGGTTTATAGCCCTGTATAATATCCTTGATTCCTCTTATTGGTGGAATGAATTCTTTCCCCAGCCAGAACGCCACGCCGAGGTAGGTATAACATATAAGTTCTAAAAGAAAGGGGACGGTTCTATTTTTTTCAAAAAATAGAACCGTCCCCTAATACTTCCGTGTTACAATCACATAAGAGGGGAGTGGATTTTGCACAATTTCGGTGCATAATGTGCCTTTTAAAAGAGTAATTTTAAGCGTGGCATGAAAATTGCTACTATATGGAGTTGTAGGGGCGGCATTTATGACGCCCGTTTCGGGTCGGATGAATCCGACCCCTACAAATACGGGAGGAGGAATGAGAACCAGATTAAATAGTTTATCCCCTTATTGGCGGAAGAGAATCCCTTTGTATATTATTCTCATTCTAATGGCAGGGGCAATCGGTATAACAACCCTTTCCTTTTTCAGCCAATCACCCCCAGAAGAAAAACCCACATACGGAGGAACACTCCGGTTAGCAGACTATACCAAACCCGCAATCCTTAATCCCATATTGACAAATGACACTATATCCACGACATTAATAGGTTTAATATTCAATGGATTAGTGAAACTCAATGATAAGTTTGAACCAGTGCCTGACTTGGCAGAGTCATGGGACATATCAAAGGATGGAAAGACATGGACATTCCATATCCGTCCGGGTGTTAAGTTCCATGATGGTGTAGAATTGACTTCTGGTGATGTCCTATTTACTTACCAATTAATGATAAACCCTGAAATAAATTCTCCATGGAGGTCAAGTTATGATTTAGTAGAGGGATTTGAGGCACCTGATAAATGGACCTTTAAGGTAATATTAAAACAACCTTCAGCCCCTTTTCTCACGAGAACGATGGATAGAGAAATAGTTCCGAGGCATATATTAGAAGGGGTGAATCTAAAGGAGACTCCATTCAATAAACATCCTGTAGGGACAGGTCCTTTTAAGTTTCTTAAATGGGACGATGATGGGACTATTACATTAGACGCCAACCCTGACTATTTTGAAGGCATGCCGCATTTAGAGAGGATAGTAGCATATTCCAATTATAAGGGGTTGGAACATATATGGGTCCATTTTTTAAGGGGGGAGGTTGACTGGATAAGGGACATGAGATTAGATGACTACAGGATTGTCAGGGCTGACACTGCATTCAGGACATTCGTATTCATAGGTAATTCATATTATGCATTGGCATATAACCTGAATGACCCATTGTTAAAGGATAAGAGGCTCAGACAGGCTCTCGCAATGTGTATTGATGTAGATAAGATGATAAAGAGGGTAGATAGGGGTTATGGGGATAAGGCAGACGGGGTTGGCGTGAGGGCAATAGGTCCATTCCACCCAAACTCATGGGCATTTAATAAGGCAGTTCAACCTATTCCATATAAGCCGAGGGAGGCACTAAGAATCCTGAAAGAATTGGGTTATGAGGATAGGGATGGGGATGGGTTTCTTGATAAGGATGGTAAGAACCTCTCAATAAGGATCCTCGTTGATGCGAAGGATGAGAGGATACAGAGGGTATTTATGTCCCTGCACCAGAACCTGTATGAGATGGGAATCCTCTTAAAACCTGAGGTCTATGACAATGATATGACATTAAGAGAAGGGTTCCTTGACAAAGGTAATTTCCAGACATATCTAATGATATTCCAATATGGGTCAGA
Source organism: uncultured Planctomycetia bacterium (assembly GCA_964449965.1). Classification (GTDB taxonomy): domain Bacteria; phylum Omnitrophota; class Gorgyraeia; order CAYVEO01; family CAYVEO01; genus CAYVEO01. The sequence goes on along the minus strand of CAYVEO010000002.1, from coordinate 6,460 downwards.
TCCTGATGCCGCTGCAAGATACTGGAGTTCAAAGCAACTCGTTGCTGAGAAGTGGTGGGGATATAATAACCCAGAGGTGGATATGCTATTTGATTCTGGCAGGGTTGAATTGGCTAAAGATAAACGCAAAGAAATATATCAAAAAGTCCATAACCTTATATATGATGACCAGCCAGCATTATTCCTATATTCACCTTTTGTATTTTATGGTGTCTCAGCAAAGTTTGGTGGAGTAAAGAGGTGCTCTTCATACTTACCTATGTGGATGGTAAAGGATTGGTATCAGGTTGAGACACCAACGAGAAATAAAAAAGAAAGGGGGTGAATACTATAATGAAACTCATCGTCGTAAGAAAGGGTTCTAAATGGGTAAATGGATTAATAAATGCATCCTGTTGTTTTAGTAATATGTTACCAGTTAATTTTGCCCCGGAACTATAAAAAAGGGACGGTTCTATTTTTGCATCTGAAGTTATGAGGAAGGGGGGATAATTCCCCCCTTCCTCACCTACCCAGATAATTTAAATTCAACGAGGTGGATTATGAAACTATCAAGATGGACGTTGTTTGTGCAGGACTATCCTGCAAAAGGGGATTATATTGCATATAATACAAGGTCACAGGCAATCATAGTAGTTAATGAGGAATTAAAGAATATATTAGAAGGCTTACCTGAATCTGCCCATGCAAAAGATGGGGCAGAACTTGAGCAGAATTTAAAGGTCCTGGAAGAAATGGGCATAGTCGTAGAGGATGGTGTAGATGAGGCACAGTCATTAGAATACTGGTTTGACAGGATGAAGTATGAAACAGCCGGGTTGCACGTTACCATTCTAACTACGTATGATTGTAATTTTGCATGCAGTTACTGTTTTGAAGAGGCAGTAAAGAAGAAGGTATATTTAAACTCAGAAGTCGCCTCCCAGGTTGTCTCATGGATTACCAACGTAGCAGCGAAGCACCATTCACACAAGATTGAGCTGGTATTCTATGGCGGTGAACCGATGCTCAATCGGACAGCCATAGAATATATAAGCAAGGCAATAGGAGAATGGACAAAAGAGAGATGGGTCAAATTTGGATTCAATATGGTAACCAATGGGTCGCTGTTAACAAGTGAGGCAGCAGACCGCCTGATAGAATTGGGATTGCTCAGTGTCCAGATAACGCTGGATGGGGATAGCCTCTCCCATGATATAAGCAGGCCTTTCAGGACAGGGGAAGGTTCTTTTGAAACGATTTTGAATAATATCAAAGTCATCGCAGATAAGGTCAAGGTGCATTTAAATGGGAATTTTAATAGCAAGACTTATGATAATATGTTAAAGCTATTGGACATATTGGAAGAGAGGGGTCTAAAAGAAAAATTGGCAAGTGTTAACTTTTCTCCTATTATGGCGAGGCTGGGTAATAATAATGGAGATGGGGCTGTCCGTCTTATGGAATTGGGCGGGTGTAAGGCATTCTTTGAGGAAGAGTTGTACCAATCTAATTTAGCCCTGGCAAAAGAGGTGCGAAAGAGGGGATTTAAGACAAGACCTGCAACAGGTGTGAACGTATGCCCTGTAGTCAAGAATGATACGATGGTAATCATAGACCCTGTAGGACTCATATATAAGTGCCCTTCTTTTGTAGGACATCCCGAATTCGCCGTTGGGGATATCAGGAATGAAGATTTAAACCAGAGGCATGTAGAAAATATGAACATGGACCTCTGGAAGAAGTGCTTAGATTGCCCTTATGTCCCTATGTGCGGCGGCGGCTGCAGGTTCTCTGCATATCTGCGCTCTGGTGATATGAAAAGCCTCGCATGTGATAGGACGTATCTTGATAAGGTCTGGCAGGAATACGTCAAGATGGACTATGAGCAGGAGATGAAATAAAGAGAGCCCGCCTTAAATCCCCTTGCAAAAATCCAAAAAATGTGGTAAACTTTTAGGGTGAATCTTAAAGAGACTATTCATAAAATAATCCCAAAAAAGATGTGGCTGCAGATGATGCTTGTCCTGGTAATAGTGGTCACTGTCCCTATTATCTCTCTGGCTGTCTTACTCATTACCACAGGACATAAGGCTGTGGAACAGTCTGTCTATCGTGATTATAAAGAGATAGCCACAAGGGCTTCTAAAGAGATAGGTTTATTCGTTAAATCCCCTTCTGACACATTGGCATCCACTGCTGCAATAATTGGCGTATCACCAGATGACATCAGCAGGCAGGAATTACTGCTAAGGGAATTATCGCTCAATATGCCGATGTTTACTCATATTTCCTCTACGGACAACCAGGGTATAGAAATAGCATCTTCTATAGTGAAGAAGGAGCGGGATGATTTTCATGGTGACCCGGCATTCCTTACGGCTCGTGACAGTGGATGTTACATATCTGAAATAAGACTCACATCTGATAACATACCTTATGTCATAATGTCTGTGCCTATTATACATCTGGGAGAAAACCAAGGGGTTTTAATAGCCCAGGTTAATATGAGGGAGATGTGGGATATTGTAGATGGCATAAAATTGGGCAATACCGGACATGCCTTTCTCATGGAGCAGGATAGAAAAATAATAGCCCATTATGACAAGAAGAGGATATTTCAATATGAGAGTTTCCCCGGAGACTTGTCCATGCAGATAATGAGCGGGGTAACCGGCAGTATGGAATACACTGATACACTCGGGGTATCATGGGTCGGCTCTTATGCATCTATCCCTGAATTAAAATGGGCGCTCGTTTTGCGGCAGGATACTACTGAAGCATATCTATTTTCACAAAGGATGAAATCCTACTTTAAGAATATGATTATAACCGGCGAATTAATTGCCATTTTCTTTGCTATCTTACTATCCCAATTGATGACGCATCCGATAAAGACATTGATAACTGCTACCAAACGAATCTCATCCGGGGATTTAGAACATAAGATAAACTCCATGCGGCAGGACGAGATTGGCAGACTTTCCCATTCCTTTGACGAAATGACGGAAAAGTTAAAAAGGTCCAGGGAATCTGATAGACTTGCCGTTATAGGGACATTGGCGAGCAGTATAGCCCATGAGATAAAGAACCCTATGGTATCCATATCTACCTTCGTTCAATTGTTACCTGAGAGGTATGGGGACCCTGGTTTCAGGGACAAGTTCAAGACAATAGTCCCGCAAGAATTAAACAGGATTAACAATATATTAGAAGAACTATTGACCTTTGTCAGACCTGTTACTCCAAAATTTACCCGGACAGACATAAAAAACATTATGGACAGGGTCCTTGTTCTGGTAGAAGGCTCTTTTAAAAAACATGGCATTAAGGTGGTAAAGAGATACCCGGATAATCTTCCTGAAGTTATGGCAGACGGGGCCCAATTGGAGCAGGTATTTATTAATATTATTATGAATGCCATTCATGCGATGCAGGATGGCGGGACATTGACTATAGTAGTTAATCCGAACCTGCAGCATTTAGAGTTGAGATTTGAAGATACGGGGTATGGCATTCCTCCTGAAAATTTAAACAGGATATTTGAGGCATTCTTTACCACGAAGGCTGACGGGACCGGCTTGGGATTGGCGATTTGTAAAAAGATTATCATGGAACACGGCGGGGCAATAAAGGCAGATAGCAGGGTAGGAATAGGCACGTCTTTTACTGTCCATATTCCGTTAAATTAAGCCGACCAAGGTCGGCAACTACGATAACACGTTCGTGTTACTGTAACACGAACGTGTTATTTTTTTACCTGCCGTCATACGGGTAGAAAAGCATTCAAAAAAAATTTGAACGTAAATTTTCGTTTTCATAGCATGGCACGATTATTGCTACTATAAGTACTGGAAGGAGGTCGCTATGTTACCCGAAAAAGAAACCTTGCAATCAAATGAGGCGGTAAAGAAGCCTGTTATACTTGTGGTTGATGATGAGCCCGGAATAAGAGACTCATTCAATCAGGTATTGGGAGATAGATATAATGTGGTCCTTGCCGGGAGCGGTGAAGAGGCGATTTATAAAGCCAAGGAGGCTGCTCCTGATTTAATCCTTCTTGACCAGGTGCTTCCAGGGATGAGCGGTTTAGAGGTGGTAGAAAAACTGCGTAAGTTTAATTATAAAATACCCGTAATTATGGTGAGCGTAATTCAGGAGGTGAAGACTACGGTCAATGCCATGAAGTTAGGGGTATATGACTATGTCAATAAACCCTTCAACGTTAAAGAACTCCAGAAAATCGTAGAACAAGCACTGCATGATAATATCCCGGAGAGTACGAGGGAACACAAGATTGGCGTATCCACGCTCTTCAACCTTACCTCTGATATGGTATCAGGTATAAGTCTTGAGCATATCATAGGTAATATTATGGATATAGTCATGCAGATAGTGCCATCTGATATGGCCGTATTGCTGTCTATTGACCACGATAGCGATAGGATAGTCACGAGGGCATCCAGGGGGCTGTCCAATAAAGGTTTGCGCAGGATTATATCATTAAGGGTTGGTGAGGGTATTGCCGGGTGGGTGGCTAAGGAAGGCAAACCGCTTTTACTTGTGGATGAACTGAAAGATTATCCGGTGTTCCGCGATACGCCAGAAGGTAAGGATTTAAAATCTGCCGTATACGTTCCGTTAAAACTGAACGATAAGATAATCGGCGTATTAAATCTTAACAGGATAACTACAGATTTTAATTTTACAGAGGCAGACGTACAATTAGCGAGTCTCCTGTCAAACCAGATTGCACTGGCTATAGGGAATGCACAGTTACATCTGGATTTAGAGCACAGTTGTTTGGAAACGATAACTGCCATGGTAAAACTTATAGAGGCACACGACCGATATACAAGAGGTCATTCAGAGAGGGTTACGCGATATGCGGTCCTACTGGGCAAAGAGATAGGCATGTCTGATGCAGAATTGAGGAATCTTGAATATGCTGCCCTTTTGCACGATATAGGAAAGGTAGGCGTTGACAGGGCAATCCTTGATAAGAAGGGGGCATTGAGCTATGAAGAATGGGAGCAGATACAGTCCCATATACTTGTTGGCAGAGAAATACTGAAACCCATGAACATATTAAGGGACATCCTGCCTGCCATATATTACCATCATGAACGTTATAATGGACATGGATATCTTGGTATGGTCAAGGGAGAAGAGATACCTTTAGGCGCGCGAATCATCACGATTGCCGATTCGTTTGATGCAATGAGTTCGCCTCGCCCATATCGTGATGCATTACCGTCTGATAGGATTAGAACAGAGATGGAAAATGGCAGCGGTACCCAATTTGACCCGAAACTCGTATCAATCTTTTTAAGATTACTTGATGAAGGAAAAGTCAATGTCCTGTATACGGCAGATGCACCTGATAAAATGCCTGCAGTAAAAATCGGAAAAGAACATCTATGGCAATCACAGGATTCAAAGGAATATTCCAAAATAGACTTTAAAGAATTACGCAATATGGAATATAATTTTGATGCCATTATGTCACACGAACTCCAGACGCCGCTTGCAACTATCAAAGAAGGGGTATCAATAATATTGGACGGCGTAGCCGGCAGAGTCAACAAGACACAGCGGTCGTGTCTTTCAATGGTGAAGGAAGATACGGAAAGACTCGCAGAATTGGTCAAGGATATATTGACCCTCTTCAAGATAGAGGGTGGTAAGGTGGAGTTAAAAAGAGGGTGGACAGATATTATCGGTCTGATAAGTGAGGAAGTAGTCCTATTGTCCCGCAATGCCATTTCAAAAGGCATAAAGGTAGAGACTCAATTTGATGAGACTATGAACACAAAACTCTACATAGACTCAAGGCACATTAAAACCGTCATTGATAATCTTTTTGACAATGCCGTGAAATTCACCGCTGAAGGCGGAACTATTACCGTTATGGCCTGCCCTTCAACTATGGACGGATTCATAGAGGTATCGGTAAAGGATACAGGCATAGGCATACCAGCCGAAAAACTTGGCTCTATATTCAATAAATTCCAGCTCGTGGACAGTTCTTATTCCAGAAAAACAGGAGGATTGGGATTAGGGCTGTATATATGCAAACATCTTATAGAGGCACACGGCGGAAGGATATTGGTAGAGAGCCAGCATAGCAAAGGCAGCAAGTTCACGTTTACCTTACCTGCGTGACTTAAGTCAAACGGCCTACCAAAAAATACCTACAAGAAAAAAAATTCAAAAAAACGCTTGACAAAAATTTTTAAAATGATATAATACAGTTTTTACCCTCGCTTTGCATCATGTTCTGTGTAAGAAAAGATTAAGCGAGAAGACAAAAGCAGAATGTTGAAAGAGGGGGGTATCAAGTAGGCTGCTGTAGCTCAGTCGGTAGAGCACGTCCTTGGTAAGGACGGGGTCAAGGGTTCGATTCCCCTCAGCAGCTCTCTAAAGAAGGAGGTGTTTAGAAATGGCTAAGGAGAAGTTTGAGCGGACTAAACCGCATATA
>CAYVEO010000001.1:98054-110651 GCA_964449965.1 uncultured Planctomycetia bacterium | reverse complement strand
TGGTTTTCAGATTGCCGTAATCCCGCTGAACTGGCTGTAGCAGCATTTGATGAGAGCGGTGTAGACATAGGTGTTGTCACACAGGAATATTTAGACGGAAATCAGAATGAATATCTACTTAGTGTCAAGAAGAGATATCCTGATAGGTTTTTTGTACACGCCTTATTGGAATTTACAAATCCTTCTGGATTAAAACGGGAGTTTCAGAAGGTTGTTAGACATGGATTCACGGGGATTAAATGTCCTGCAATGTCTTTTCCTGCCTTAAAGAATCGGATATATTTAGATAACCCGAAAATCATGGAGATATGGGAAGAGATGGAGGACAGGGGCATGATTTTGTCTATTGATTTGGCTGCTGGTGCAGTACAGGTCAAGGAAATGAAGCGAGTTTTAAAACGTTTCCCAAATTTAAAAGTTGCAATTGGACATTTTGGGATGGTTACAATGGGGAATTGGATGTCTCAGATTAAACTTGCCGAGTTTCCCAATGTTTATATTGAATGCGGCGGGATTATATGGCTTTTCCGGAAAGAAGGTCCACCATTCAGAAATGCACAGATGAATATTCGGCGTGCTGCAAATGTCATTGGAGCACACAAGATTATGTGGGGTTCAGATTATCCGAGGACCATGACTGAATTCACCTACAGGCAGAGTCTGGACTTTGCGATTAAAGGGTGTGAATTCTGGACACCTGAAGAAAGGGCCGGCTTCCTTGGTAATAATGCTGCCAGGTTATACAATCTTCCTAAACCTTCAAAAAAACGTCAACCAAAAATCAGAATTACTGAGATATAAAGTCAAAACTTTGTCAGGTAAGGTTTACCCCTTTATCGCACCGAGTTTTATTCCTTCCACGAAGTAACGCTGGCCTAATATGAAGACTACAACGATTGGTGAGAGGACTATGATGGAACCTGCCATGAGAAGTGTCCAGTCAGTGGTGTAAAGGCCCTGGAACGATGCCAGCATGACAGGTAAGGTCTTTAATTCCATACTGTTGGTCACGATTAATGGCCACATAAAACTCATCCACGAGCCCATAAACGTGAAGATGGTAAGGGTTGCCAATGCAGGTTTGGAGAGCGGCAGTATTATCTTTGTATATATTCCGAACAGGCTGCATCCGTCTATCTTTGCAGCATCTTCTAAGTCAGTCGGCAGGCTCATGAAGAACTGCCTCAGCATGAACGTCCCATAGGCGCTGAACATTGAAGGGATTATAAGTGCCTTATATGTATCTATCCATCCCAATTTCCTTAATAATATAAACACAGGTATCATGGTGACAGCACCGGGTATCATCATCGTGCCTAAATATCCGAGGAATAGTTTGTCCCTGCCAGGGAATGAGAGCCTGGCAAACGCATAGGCTGCCAGGGAACTGGTGAATACCTGGCCAAAGGTTACCGTGACTGCTACGAATATGCTGTTTATGTATCCCCTTGCAAATGGGACAGCATTCCATGCCTTTGGATAGTTTTCCCAGATGATTGGTTTGGGTATCCATTTCGGCGGATATGTGAATACGTCACCTGGTTCTTTCAGAGAGGTGGATACCATCCATAAGAATGGGACAATCATACTGACTCCAAAAATGGACAGGAGTATGTAGGACAATATCTTCTTCATAGTGGATTTTGTCTTAGCTTCTTTCCTGGATTTGATTGCTATCTGTGTCATTCTATACCCTAATCAGTGTAATCAGTAGTTAAATCTGTGTAATCATTTTTTAATAATGGACTAATTTACCGCCCACTTTCCAGTTGATTAACGTAACGACGAAGACGAGTATGAAAAGCACCCATGCTATGGCAGCCGCATAACCCATCTTAAACCACTGGAATGCATTGTTGTATATATAATACATAATAGTGGTGGTAGAACCTGCCGGGCCGCCGCCAGTCATAACGTATGCTGAGTCAAACCCTCCCTGGAATCCGCCCATCATGCTCATTATAAATATAAAGAATGTAGTGGGTGTGAGCATAGGCCATGTGACATTCCAGAACTTCTGCCATTTGTTTGCACCATCAATGCCTGCTGCCTCATAGAGTTCAGGGTCAATCCCCTGTAACCCTGCCAGATACAGGACCATGTTATATCCACCCATACTCGTCCATAGCCCCATAATCATGAGCGCAGGTTTTGACCATGTAGTGCTTGAAAGCCAATCAGGTCCGCGTAAGCCTAACTTTGCCAATAAGGTATTTATCAATCCAAAGTCAGGGTTGTAAATCCATCTCCAGAGCATATATAATGCTATGCCTGCGGATATGGTGGGGAGGAAATATATGGTCCTGAAGAATACTATTCCTTTTAACTTCTGATTCATTGCTAAGGCAAGGATTAATGATAACCCCATTCCTACGGGTATAGCCAGCATGAGATAAAATGTATTACCCATATACTTCCAGAATAAGGGGTCATTTGCGACTATATGTCCTGCCTCTTTGTGGCATCCTAATAGTTTGATGAAATTTTCAAATCCAACCCATTTGAGAGGTGTGAGTATGTCCCAATCTGTGAATGCAAGAAGAAGTGAGGCTAATACCGGAAGGGACGTGAATGCCAGAAATCCTAAGAAATTTGGAAATAAAAAAGCGTAGGCTGCAGTTGCTTCCTGCCTTCGTTTATTCCATGAGCGGATACGCTTAATTTGCATATACTATCTTATAACATACCACGATATTATTTGTCAAGGAAAAAAATATTTTTTTCAATTTTTATTGACAGAATGATTAAAAACTTATATAATTGAACTCAATATGCTAACCCAATATCTGCCAATCCTGATACTTATCATTATAGCGGTGGCGTTGCCGTTGGTTTTTATCGTTCTGTCCAGCCTTATAGGCAGAACTAAACAAAGGTCCGCAGAGAAACTCTCTCCTTACGAATGCGGCGTCCCGCCTGCAGGCGATACCCGTGAAAGGTTTTCTGTTCGGTATTATATCATTGCAATGTTATTTATAGTATTTGACATTGAGGTAATATTCCTATACCCCTGGGGTGTGCTTTTCATGGAACTCGGGGTAGGCGGGTTGGTAGAGATGTTTATATTTATTGCGGTTCTGGTTATAGGGCTTATATATGCATGGAAGAAAGGGGCGTTGGAATGGCAGTGATAGAGGCAGGATTATCACAGAACAATTGGTTATTGTTAAATATCAAGAGTGTTATTGAAAAGTGGATGGACAAATCTGGACCAAATCGTCATTTCTTTCTCGGGGACAGTCCCAAAACAGGGACAGTCCCCTTAGACAGGCGGGACGCCTGTCCTACTAATGGTCAGGAAGCGGTTCGGTTAGGGTTATTTCAGAAGCCGGTGGATGAGGTGGTAAAATGGGGGAGGCAATATTCTATCTGGCCGCTTCCTTTTGGGACTGCGTGCTGCGCGATTGAATTCATGGCAGTAGTATCTTCTGTATTTGACATTTCAAGGTTCGGTGCTGAACTTGTCAGGTTTTCACCGAGGCAGGCAGATTTGTTGTTCGTAGCAGGGACTGTATCATATAAGCAGACCCCCATACTAAAGAGGATATACGAGCAGATGTGTGAGCCTAAATGGGTCATAGCAATGGGTGCCTGTGCAAGTTCCGGCGGGTTCTATAACAATTATTCCACACTCCAGGGTATAGACCTGGTCATACCTGTAGATGTATATATCCCGGGGTGTCCGCCCAGACCTGATGGGATATTGCATGCCATAGTAAAACTCCAGGAGAAAATCAAGAAGGCATAAAGCAATCTATGGAGAATCTTAATTCCCTTGCAATAAAGAAATTGAAAGAGCACTTTCCCGCTGAAATATCGGCAGAGTCATGTTTCAGAGGGGATGATACCGTCATCATAAAGAGTGACAGGATTGTGGAGATTATGCGTTTCCTCAAAACGGACAAGGAACTCTCCTTTAATATGCTTATGGATATAGCAGGTGCGGATTATCTGGGGAGGGAACCGAGGTTTGAGGTCGTATATAACCTGTATTCACTGCAAACCAAGATGCGTCTCAGAGTGAAGGTGCAAGTCCCTGAGAACGACCCCACGGTTGATTCCATTACAGGCGTATGGAAGGCAGTCAACTGGTTTGAACGCGAGGCATACGACATGTTTGGTATAAAATTTCGGAATCACCCATGTTTAAGGAGAATACTATGCCACGATGAGTTTGTGGGACATGCATTGAGGAAAGACTATCCCTTATCAAAAGGCCAATGGCTTTCAGGCGTATATGACCCGCGCGGGACTGTCCCTGTCAAGGAAGGGGATAGCATTAAAGCATTTGGTGAATCAAAGGACCTGAAGTCCAAACTTCTTACACTCAATTTAGGCCCGTCTCATCCTGCTATGCACGGGTGTTTCAGGGTAGTATTGGAACTGGACGGAGAGACTATCGTCCATGCAACCCCTGAGATAGGTTACCTTCACAGGGTCTTTGAGAAATCAGTAGAGAAAGGGACATATAATCAGGCGATACCTTATACAGACCGCCTGAATTACTGCTCTCCATTGCTCAATAACGTGGGTTATTGTCTTGCAGTTGAGAAACTTATCGGTGTGGAAATACCTGAACGTGCCAAGTACATACGCGTCATAATATCCGAGATATCAAGAATTATGGACCACCTTGTATGCCTCGCTGCAAGTGCGGTGGATTTGGGTGCCCTTACAAATTTCTGGTATTTCTTCAATGCGAGGGAGAAACTTACAGACATAGTAGAAAAATTATGCGGGGCAAGACTCACAAACAATTATACAAGAGTAGGCGGACTCTCTAATGACCTCTATGACGGGTTTAAAGAGGAGACGCTTGCTGCATTAAAATTTATGATGCAGGCGATAGACGACGTGATGAGGCTTTTAGAAAGGAACAGGATATTTATTGACAGGACACGCGGTGTCGGGGTATTGTCTCCTGAGGATGCCATAGAATATGGATGGACAGGGCCGTGCCTCAGGGCATGCGGTGTGAATTATGATGTCAGGAAGGCACACCCATATTACCATTATGATGAATTTGATTTTGAGATTCCATTGGGTGAAAACGGGGATACGTATGACCGCTTCATGGTGAGGGTAGAGGAGATGCGCCAGAGTAAGAGGATTATAGAGCAGGCATTGGAAAGAATACCGCCAGGTCCTGTCCAAATAGATGACAGGAGATATGTCCTGCCTCCGAAAGAAGATGTATATACAAATATTGAAGGGTTGATGAACCATTTTATGCTGATTATGGAAGGACTTAAACCGCCGCAAGGTGAGGCGTACGGATTCGTAGAAGGCGGAAATGGTGAGTTGGGATTTTATGTTGTGAGCGATGGGACAGGCAAGCCTTACAGGGTGAAGGTCAGGCCCCCGTGTTTTGCCATATACCAGGCATATCCTAAGATTATAGAAGGTAGATTGATTGCAGATGCCATCGCTGTTATGGGAAGTCTCAATATCATAGCAGGGGAGTTGGATAGATGACCGCTGTAGAATTCTCACGAGATGCAAAAAAGGCAATGGATGATATATTGAAAAGATATCCTGATAAGAGGTCTGCCATGCTTCCTGTCCTGCATCTCGCACAGGATGAGTTCAGGGTTTTATCCGACGAAGTAATAGAATACCTGTCTGACATAATGGGTTTCTCACCTGCCTATATAAAGGGTGTCGTTACTTTTTATAAACTCTTCAATACAAAGCCCGTGGGTAAGTACCATATCCAGCTCTGCACAAATATCTCCTGCTCGCTTTTGGGCTCAGAGGATATATTGGCGTATTTGAAGGAGAAACTTGGGTTGAATGAGGGAGAGGTATCATCTGACGGGAAATTCAGTCTGACTACTGTTGAATGCCTTGGTTCATGCGGCACAGCACCAGTCATGCAGATTAACGATACCTATTACGAGAATCTCACAAAAGAGAAGGTTGACGAGATATTGAGGAAGTTGTAGCAGTGCGATTATATCGCACAGATATAATTTTAATATGGCTGAAAAAATATTACTAAAAAACATAGACGTAGAAAATCAGTATCGTATAGATACATATATAAAGGGCGGGGGATATACTGCTTTATCAAAGTCTTTGAAGATGTCGCCGCAAGAAGTTACAGAAGAGGTGAAGAAATCAGGCTTGAGGGGCAGAGGCGGTGCAGGTTTTCCTACAGGACTTAAGTGGAGCTTTGTGCCAAAGGATTCACCCAAACCCAAATACCTCTGCGTGAACGGAGATGAAGGTGAGCCTGGGACGTTTAAGGATAGGCTCCTTATGGAAAATGAACCTCACCTTGTCCTTGAAGGAACTATTATAGCAAGTTTTGCTTTGAATGTTCATTTAGCCTTTATATACGTGCGAGGAGAGTTTACCTTAAGTATAGAGCGGCTTAATAATGCAATAAATGAGGCATATAGCAAGGGTTTCCTCGGTAAGAATATTATGGGGTCAGGGTTTGACCTTGATGTGATACTGCACTGTGGTGCAGGGGCATATATTTGCGGGGAAGAGACTGCACTTATAGAATCCATAGAAGGTAAAAGAGGCCAGCCCAGGCAAAAGCCGCCTTTCCCGGCAGTGGTAGGGCTTTTTAAAGGTCCTACAGTCGTAAATAATATAGAAACATTAGCAGCAGTCCCTTTTATTATACTTAACGGTGCAGGCGCCTACAGGCAGCATGGCACAGAGAAGAGTCCCGGCACAAAATTATTTTCAGTGAGTGGTGCTGTTCGTAAACCTGGTGTCCATGAAGTGGATTTAGGTTTTCCATTGAGGCGGTTTATTGATGAAATAGCAGGCGGAGTGATTGATAATAAGAAGATAAAAGCCGTTATACCGGGCGGTTCATCTACCCCTATCCTTACACCTGAAGAGGCGGATAAGGTGCAGCTTGACTATGAGTCGCTTGCATCTGTTGGTTCCATGCTGGGTTCAGGAGGCGTAATAGTCATAGCAGAGGGAACGTGCATGGTGAAGTGCCTGAGTATATTATCCCATTTCTATGCAGATGAATCCTGTGGTAAATGCACTCCGTGTAGAGAGGGGACAGGCTGGATGGAGAAGATAATTGAGAGGATAGAAGAAGGAAAGGGCGAGGCAGGTGATACAGACCTGCTTTTAGCTCTCTCTAAGAATATGATGGGGAGAACTATATGTCCTCTTGCTGATGCTGCAGCAATGCCTGTGATGAGTTTCGTCAATAAGTTCAGGGGTGAGTTTGAGGAGCATATAAAGAATAAAGGTTGTAATGGTCACGCTAAAGATAAACGATAAAGAGGTTCAGGTTCCGGAAGGGACCAATATCATTGAGGCGGCGAGAAGCGTTGGCATAGAAATACCGCATTATTGCTATCATCCTGATTTATGTATCACGGGTAACTGCCGCATGTGTTTAGTAGAGATCAAGAATGTCCCGAAACTCCAGACCGCATGTTCAACCGTTGTTGCCAATGGTATGGAGGTGCGCACAGATACCCCGCAAGTTCGAGAAGCTGTCCGGGGTGTATTGGAATTTACGTTGATTAACCATCCGATAGACTGCCCCATCTGCGACCAGGCAGGTGAGTGCGGCCTGCAGATGTATTACATGAAGTATGGGCTTTATCCGAGCCGTTTCAAACTTGAAGACAAGGTCCATAAACCAAAGGTCGTTGATATAGGTCCCATCAGTTTAGATGCAGAACGCTGCATACTATGCACAAGGTGTGTCAGATTCTGCGAAGAGATAGACCACTCAAACGAGATGGTCATATTCAACAGAGGTAACCACTCAGAAATTGGGACATATCAAAACAGGAAACTCACGAGTAAGTATGCATGGAATCTGGTGGATATATGCCCTGTGGGTGCACTTACCTCAAAAGATTTCAGGTTCAAATGCCGTGTATGGTATCTAAAGGAAGGAAAATCTATCTGCCCTGGCTGCAGCACAGGCTGTAATATATTAGTCCATTATAAAGGGAAAAATGTTTACAGACTAAAACCGAGATTTAACCCGGATGTAAACAAGAGATGGATGTGCGATGAAGGCAGAGTTACTTACAAACAGGTCAATGCAGAAACACGTATAATGTCTCCTCTTCTAAAAGAGAATGGAGAATGGCATGAGCTCGGGTGGGAGGATGCAGTGGGCAGGGTCTCTTCTAAACTCAAAGAGATAATCAAAAACCACGGACATGGTTCAGTAGGCGCGATAGGTTCTGCCCAGGCTACAAATGAGGCAAATTTCCTGTTCCGAAAACTTATAAGAGAGGTAATGGGTTCACGGCATATTGACTTCAGGATAGAACCAAAGGTCAAGGGGTATGAGGATAACTTCCTTATAAATAAGGATAAGAACCCGAACACTAAAGGGGCGGCTGATATAGGGGTTATTCCGGGTGAGAATGGATTGGATGTCCATGGTATGGTCCATGCGGCAGAGCAGGGTAAACTCAAGGCACTCTATATCATGGGTGGAGACTTATTCCAATCCAATATAAATGAAGATCTGTTAGATGCGGCTCTTAAAAAACTGGACTTCATAATAGCCCAGTTTCCAAATAGTAATAAGACTACGGAATATGCAAGTATCGTTCTACCGGGTTCCACATTTGCTGAGATTGACGGGACATGGACAAATTTTAAAGGCAGGGTTCAGAGGCTCTACAAGGTAATTGAGACGCTCGGCAATTCAAGACCTGACTGGGAGATATTGCAGGATATTATTAAAAAATTTGGTATTCCTTTGAATTACAGGTCAAATGAAGAGGTCTTTCGTGATATTGCAGAGGCAGTTCCCTTATATAAAGGTATGAATTACGCTAAGATTGGTGAGACAGGGATTCAGACATGATATTAGACATTATTATAATCTTATGTAAAATTGGCGTTGCATTAGGCATAGTGCTCGGAATGGTGCCTGTCCTTATATGGGCAGAGCGAAAGGGCAGCGCATTCATCCAGGACAGGACTGGACCGAACCGTGCAAGAATCCTCGGCATCAGGATGGGAGGGTTTATCCATAACCTTGCTGACGTGATAAAACTACTTACAAAGGAAGATATAGTGCCTGCCAATGTCCACAGACTCTATTTTATAATGGCTCCTGCCATCGTTATGGCTGTGGCATTACTTACCTTTGCAGTAATCCCATTTGCAGACACTATAGAACTTTGGGGCCGCATTATACCTCTGCAGGTTGCAGACCTTAACGTGGGGATACTCTATCTCATTGCAGTTGCGTCACTCGGCATCTATGGCATTGTCTTAGGAGGATGGTCATCAAACAATAAATATTCACTTCTCGGTGCATTGAGGTCATCTGCACAGATGTTCAGTTATGAGATTGCGATGGGACTTTCTATAGTAGGTATATTAATGGTATTTGGCTCTGTGAGGTTGAATGAAATCGTGCGTTCCCAGGGTGAACTATTATGGGGATTTTTACCGAAATGGGGTGTATTTGTCCAGCCATTGGGTTTTCTGTTATTTTTAGTTACGGCATTTGCAGAGACAAACCGTAATCCGTTTGACTTACCTGAGGGAGAATCAGAACTTGTTGGTGGATACCATACAGAGTATAGCAGTATGAAATTTGCCTTGTTCTTTATGGGTGAATATGCCAATGTCGCAGTAGGTGCAGCAATCATTACGAGCCTGTTCTTTGGCGGATGGCAGGTGCCATATCTTCCGACACATATTCTGATAGAGAAGGCTGATATGATATTTCCTGTTGCCCTGGGTATATTGTCAATAGTTCTCGTCTTACTTGGCATTAAAACCCTCTCGGTTTCCTTGAAGCGCAGATACAGGTATAACGATTTGAGAGATTTTGAAGGTTTTGTATTTGGAATACCCATGGTTGCTATAGGATTAGCTATCGGATTGTTCCTGCTCTTTGGGCCGGTTGTCCATTTCTCAGATACTGGCTCAAGAATATTTGCGTCTTGCATGCAATTTGGCGCATTTCTCATCAAGTTAGTATTCTTTGCATGGATGTTTATATGGGTAAGGTGGACGCTCCCGCGATTCAGATATGACCAATTGATGAGATTGGGATGGAAGGTCCTTATGCCTCTTGCATTGGTAAATATATTTATTACAGGGGTGATAATATTATGCTTTTAAAATCGCCTAAGAAATTATCTTTCTGGGAAAGGACGTATATCGTTGAAATCCTCAAGGGGTTAGGCGTTACCATAAGTCATCTCTTAAAGAGTTTCTGGAATATGAACGGCAGGCCAACAGTTCCATATCCGGATGTTAAAAGGAAGGCGCCAGTCAGGTTTAGAGGCAGGCACCGGCTCATGAGACGTCAAGACGGTTCTCCAAGGTGCGTGGCGTGCATGTGCTGTCCTACAGCCTGTCCTGCTGACTGTATATATATAGTAGCAGGTGAACATCCGGACCCAAAGATAGAGAAATACCCTGTCTCGTTTGAGATAGACATATTAAGATGCGTCTTCTGCGGCCTATGCGTAGAGGCATGTCCAGTAGATGCCATAAGGATGGACACAGGGATATACGAGATGTCGGATTATACTCGCAGAGACCTTATATATGATAAGGAATATTTGCTCAAGGGAGAAGAGGCGAAAATTTAATATTTATATTAAAATCGCCCGTTCAATTAAAAAAGAGGAAAACAATACTGCACGGAAAATATCTAAAAATATTTTTGTAATATCTGCCATTAGATTTTTTGCATAAAAAAGTATAAAAAGGCATATAAGAGTCCGATAATTTTGATTTTCTCCTATTGGAAGGTGGGGCTGAAAGGCTCTTATGAAGATACGAAACCCATTAGACCAGATTTTTGAGGAGAAAGGAGGTTGTTAGTCCATAGGTATGGATATACAACTCTGTCGTCTATCATCTCAAAATTGAACAAAAAGCGACATTGTTGCTTGTGAACAAGTTAGCCGCTCATTGCAGACAGGATGATATGGGAATATCCATAAAATGAAAATACTGTATGTTAAGAAAGGAGATAAGTATGAGTAAAATCAGAATTCGTCATGGGGACAATGAAATTGAATTAGAAGGCTCAGCCGATTTTATGAAAAAACATTTAGAACAATTTTATCAAAAAATTAGCGTTAGCTCTATTTTGATAGCGCCCAAAATTAAACAAGAGATCCTTGAGCCCATTACAAAGACTTCTGGTGGCAAAAAGCCGACACCAGCAGAATTCTTTAAGTCCAAAGGCAAGACAGATGGCATTTCTCAAATATTGATCTTCGGGAAATATTTAGAAGAATTTGAAGGTTTGTCTGAATTCAGCATACAAGATGTTAACCGTTTGGCAAAGGACGCAAAATTTCCTAAAGATGTACACCCTCAATATTTTGCTAATGCAGTCAAACAAGGCCTTTTGAGAATCCATGGACGCAGCAAATATTCTCTTACTCTCAGCGCAGAAGAAATACTTGCTGCTATGTAAGAACTATCTATGACACTATTGGAGTTTTTACGAAATATACCAAATTTCCAAGATTATTCAAGGAAATCCAAAATTCTTTTGCTTGCGTATTACCTACGTCAATACCATGGTATCCTTGAATTCACGTCAAATGATATCAATTCCTGCTGTAAAGGCATAGTTAAACCGCCTTCACAATTAGGTGAGCAGCTCAAGATGCTTTCAAAAGGTAAGGATTCTCTTTTAATTAAGGGAAGTATGCTTTCTTCTTTTTCAATATCTATCCCTGGACTTAATGAAGTGGAAGGTTATCTTTCCTCAAAAGCAAATCCTGCCATAACGCAAGATAAATTTCTTGAACACGCAATACCTTATTTGAGGAAAGTCCTATCTAAGATAAGTTCAGAAAACCAACGAAAATTCATTGCTGAGGCAATTTCATGTTTAGGAGTAGATGCACCTCGCGCCACTATAATTATGGTATGGACAGGAACGATTGCACATCTTTACGACTATATACTTGCCCATAGACTCACCGAATTCAATGCAGCATTGCATGCGCGAACTGACAAATTCAGTCGTTTGACAGTTACTTGTCCAGATGATTTCACAGATATACGCGAAAAAGTCTTTATAGAAGTTTGTCGATCTGCCAATGTGATTTCAAATGATGTTCGCAAGATATTGGATGAAAAACTCGGAATAAGAAATACTTGTGCACACCCTTCCGATGTTGAGATTCACAAAACTAAGGTCGTTAACTTCATAGAAGACCTTGTTGATAATGTAATTGTTAAATATGCGATTTGAAGCTGGCGTGGAAAAAAGTTATTGTTCTTTTAATTCGGCATCTGCAATGGGCGGCTAACATGGTGCAAAATACTAACGTCCAAACCATTCGGGCTTCTTTTGCACCAGGAACGTTAGCTGAAATAGCGCGCCAGGGAAAACCAAAAAGTGATAGAATGACAAAGAAAAAGAAACGCGCAACAATATAGAGTATCTGATGAGTCATAAACTTTCATTATCTTGGCTGGAGAATTTTCTTGAGGAAGCATGCGAATCACTTCGCGGCAACATGGATGCTTCTGAGTTCAAGGAGTATGTCATTGCCATGCTCTTTTTAAAGCGGGTGAATGATCAATTTGAGCAGGAGCGTGAGAGACGTAAAAATAAACTTGATGAGGAGAAACAGGCTAGAGAAGAAG
>CAYVEO010000001.1:87404-98044 GCA_964449965.1 uncultured Planctomycetia bacterium | reverse complement strand
AATATAGTTTGGAGAGTGAAGTTGCTTATAAATTCTTTGTTCCTGAACGCGCCCGCTGGGAAAAAGTTAAACACGAGAAGCAGGAAGTCGGATCTTACCTGATGAAAGCCTTCGCCGAACTTGAAGACAAAAACCTCGGCAATCTTGAAGGCGTGCTCAAGCCTATAGATTTCAATAAGACCTTTGGCAAAAACAATAAGCGGATTACTGATGCGGATCTTGTTGAACTTATCGGGCACTTTGATTCCGTTACTCTAACTGACGATAATCTGGAATTTCCCGATTTACTTGGGTCTGCTTATGAATATCTCATCAAATACTTCGCAGACAGTGCGGGGAAAAAAGGCGGTGAGTTTTATACGCCGCGACAGGTCGTTCGGCTACTCGTTTCTATTCTTGATCCGGCCAAAGACGCTGAAATATGCGACCCGGCTGTCGGCTCTGGCGGTATGCTCATAGAATCGTACAACTATGTGGAGAGTAAATATGGCTCTGCCCGCAATCTTACTTTGTACGGACAGGAAAAGAACGGTACCACCTGGGGCTTGTGCAAACTCAACATGTTGTTTCACGATATCTTGGATGCCCAGATTGAAAACGGCGACACGTTAAACGAGCCGAAACATATTGCCTCTGGCGGCGAGCTCAAACGTTTTGACATTGTCATCGCTAATCCCCCGTTTTCGCAGAATTATTCAACGGAAGACATGAAATTTAAAGATCGGTATCAGTTCTGGATGCCCAAGAAAGGCAAAGCGGATTTTATGTTCGTCCAGCACATGATAAGCGTCCTTAAAGCAACCGGCAGAATGGCGGTTATTATGCCTCATGGCGTACTTTTTCGTGGAGGCGAGGAACGAAAAATGCGAGAATTGATGATACGAAAAGGATATCTTGAGGCTATTATCGGCTTACCACCCGCGCTTTTCTATGGCACAGGAATACCTGCGTCAATTCTTGTCATCAATCGCGCCGGGGCGGAAAGTCGAAAAAGCGTCTTGTTTATCAATGCGGATCGTGAATACAAGGAAGGTAAAGTTCAGAATATACTTCGCTCCGAAGATATTGAGAAAATCTCCTATGTTTATCGCACCAAGCGTAAACTGGATAAATACAGCCGAATGGTAACCATTGACGAACTGGAGAAGGAAGAATTTAATTGCAATATCCGCCGTTATGTGGACAACAGCCCGCCTGCCGAACCGCATGATGTTCACGCCCACCTGCACGGGGGTATCCCATCCGTTGAGGTGGAATCAATGGCAGACTTCTGGAAAAACTATGCAGGGCTGAAAGAAAAACTTTTTAAATCCTTGAAAGCCGGTTTCGTTCAATATGCATCTGAAGTTGATAGGAAAGAAAGCATCAAGCGAATACTGGACGATAGCGCAGAAATCAAAACCAAACACGCGGCGTTTACAAAAAGTCTTACCGCTTGGTGGAAAGAAAACCTTCCGTTACTTGAAGCGCTACCTGAAAAACAGAATGTCTACGATTTGTATCATACTTTTTCCGCAACCATCACGGCAAAATTAAGCGCACTTGGTATTCTTGACGAATTTAAGAGCCGCGGCGCATTTGCTTCTTATTGGGGTACCCTTTATACCGATCTTCGCAGTGTGTCGGCGAGCGGATGGAACGCCGAGTTGATTCCTGATGAGGAAATTCTACAAAGCCAGTTCCCGGATGTTCTCAAAGAATTGCGTGATAACGAAGCGCGCCGGGATGAGTTGGAAGCGCTTTTTAAGGAAGTGAATGATCTGGAAGAAGGCGCGTGGAGCGAGGACGATTATGAAGTTTGGCCTAAAGACGAACTTGCCGAAGTAAAAGCAAGTATTAAAACTCTGGGTGGAGAACTTAAGGAAATAACGCGAGAATTAAAGAATAAAGAAAAACAGAAAAAAGCCTTGATAAAAGCAGGAACCGGTGTTTCTGCCGTTGAAAGAGAGATTCAAAAACTTGATGCCGGCGCGAAAAAGATTGAAGAACAAATTTTCGCAGAAGAGAAACGTTTTGCTCATCATGTCAAAATAGATGCCGAACTTAAACAGTGCAAGAAAATCGTAAAAGAAATCAAAGAACGTAAGGAGAAATTAGTTGAAGAAGCCCGCAAAAAAATAAACGAAGCGGAAGCCAAGCGACTTATTCTCGCTCGCTGGGAACGAACCCTTTATGCGACGGTTGAAGAGTATCTGGCACAGTACCAGCGAGCACTGCGAAGTGCCCTTGAAAACCTTTGGGAAAAGTATCACCAGCCCCTGCACAGCATATTAACGGAACGTGACGCAGCAAGCAAGGAACTGGCAGTGTATTTGAAGGAGTTGGGGTATGAGTGACCTTGTACAATACGGAAATCTTCTAAACGAAATAAAAGACCGCATCCGGCAAGCACAGGTAAAAGCTGTTCTCTCTGTCAACGCGGAAATGATTAGGATGTATTGGGATATCGGGCGCATGATTGACCAACGACAGAAGATTGAGGGTTGGGGTGCGGGTGTCGTCCCAAGGCTGGCAAAAGACATTCAGAACGATATATCGGAGGTAAAAGGTTTTTCGGAGCGGAATATTAAGCGGATGTTGGCTTTCTATCGATTCAACAAAAAAAGTGACACAGCCTGTGGCACAATTGGATATCGCAATTTCTATCAGCCAGAAAGGGCAACAGCTTGTTTCCCAAATCCCATGGGGACACAACATAATGCTTATGGAAAAAGTCAAAGATCAATCCATTCGTTTCTGGTATATGGAGCAAATCATTCAAAACGGTTGGAGCCGTGATGTTTTGGGTCTTATGATAAAAAGTAACGCGCATAACCGGCAGGGAATAGCTGTCTCAAATTTTAGTCTGACTCTACCAGATCCACAGTCCGATTTAGCCCGGCAAACACTGAAAGACCCCTATATATTTGATTTTCTTACCCTTACCGAGCCTTTTCAGGAACGGGAACTGGAAACCGAACTGATCAAGCACCTGGAAAAGTTTCTTATTGAAATGGGCGCTGGTTTTGCCTTTGTCGGCAGACAATACCATTTTACTGTCCGCGATAAAGACTTTTATCTTGATCTGCTATTCTATCATATCAAACTGCGCTGTTTTGTGATTATTGATATTAAAAAAGGGGAATTCAAACCTGAATATGCCGGAAAGATGAACTTCTACTGCTCCGCGGTGGATGATCTGCTCAAGCATGAAAATGACCAGCCCACCATCGGGTTGATTCTCTGTCAGACAAAAGACAAAATATTTGCTGAGTATGCCTTGCGGGATATCCATAAACCGATCGGTATTTCAGAATACGAACTCACCCGCGCTTTGCCGGATAATCTTAAGTCCAGTCTGCCCTCGGTGGAAGAGATCGAAGCGGAATTGAGCGGAGAAAAAGGGGGCGGGGTATGAGTGAGTGGCGAATTAGAAAAATAAAAGATTTTGCGTTTACGGCTTCCGGAGGTACTCCATCAACAGCAGTACAAGAATATTGGGTTAACGGGAAAGTCCCTTGGATAAATTCAGGTGAATTGAGCAAAAATAGCTATATCAGAAAACCCACAGTTTATATTTCTGATAGCGCGCTTAAAAATAGTTCGGCTAAATTGATGCCTATTGGAACCGTAGTGATAGCTCTTACGGGAGCAACTACCGGAATGTCGGCACTTTTGGAGATAGAGACGTCGGGAAATCAATCAATAACAGGGATATTTCCATCAAAAGAACATGATCCGAGATTTTTACTTTATGTTCTGAAAAAAGATAAGAATAAAATTCTTAATTATAATGTTGGAAGCGCACAACCTCATATTAATAAAGCCATCGTTGATAGTTTTGAAGTTTTAATGCCTGATGTTCCCGAGCAAAGTAAGATCGCCCGGATTCTTTCCACCGTGGACGCGGTGATTGAAAATACCGAGGCGGCAATCGCCAAATATAAAGCCATCAAGCAAGGCATGATGCACAACCTTTTTACCCGCGGCCTGGATGCAAACGGCAAACTGCGCCCCCGCTATAAAGCTGCGCCCCATCTGTATAAACAGACCGAACTGGGCTGGGTGCCAAAGGAGTGGGAGGTGAATAAAATATCAGACACGGGCATTCAAGTTATTGATGGTGATAGAGGGGTAAATTATCCCCATGAAAATGAATTCGAAGAACAAGGTTTTTGTCTCTTTCTGAACGCAAATAACGTAACGCAAAATGGATTCGTGTTTCAAAATAATCAGTTTATTAACCAAGCAAAAGATTCTCTCATGGGAACCGGGAAGATTGAACGGTATGACACTGTAATTACTACTCGTGGAACCGTGGGTAATATTGCATATTATTCAGATAATGTCCCCTATGAACATATACGCATAAATTCAGGCATGTTGATTTTAAGAAATGCAGAGCAGGGGCTATTGCCAGAATTTCTTTATTATTCGCTTAAAAATTACTTATTTGAAATAGGATTTCGCCGGGTAGTTTCGGGATCTGCTCAGCCGCAATTACCAATGAAAGATCTCAAATCTTTTTATATTGTTAAGCCCGACCCCAAAGAACAACAAGGCATGATCAAGATATGTTTGAGCATTGAACAAACACTATCGAGAGAAGAGGGTATCTTTAGAAAATATAAATTTCTTAAACAAGGATTTATGTCTGATCTTTTAACCGGTCGAGTGCGGGTAAGGGTCGAAGAATCTGATGTGATGGAGGTAGGTAATGGCAAAAATTGAGAATCATAAGTATAGCATTGAAGAGGCGTTCCGTGAATGTTTTTACATTGTTCCGGATTATCAGCGGGAATTTGTCTGGACAGATAAAGAAGTCAATCAACTTCTTGATGACATAAACGACGAATTTGATGCTTCATTGAGTCATGAGTATTTTATCGGCACCATCCTTGTTTCTCCTACTGCCCAGAAAAATCATTACGAGGTCATCGATGGCCAGCAACGGCTAACGACTTTTTTCCTGTTGCTCTGTGCTCTCAAGAACTTGTTCAAAAATGAACTTCAGTTTCGAACTATAAGCGATCTCATCTCAACGAGCTATACGACAGGCACTGGAGACACGCAAACAAGCTTAAAACTCGATCCGCGATATGAAAGCTCAGGAGAGGTTATGAGTAAGCTGGTCGAAGTGAATAGCGATCCGGATAAAACAAGGAATGCCATTCAATCGGCTGGTATTAAGGCATACGGTTCGCTTGAAAACCTGATAAATGCCTATAGCAATATTTATCGCTTCTTGCAGATGAACTATCAGGATAAGAAATACTTGAAAAAGTACTGGGGATATTTGGCAAACAATGTCGTCTTTATTCAGATCTCAACCGATGTGAGCAGTGCGCTTAAAATATTTGAAACCATCAATGAGCGTGGCATCGGGCTAAATCCCATGGATTTGTTGAAAAACCTGCTCTTTACCAATGTAAAGGCAGAGGATTTTACCAGGCTTAAAAACGAATGGAAAAAGATAACCAAGCCACTTGAAAAGAATAAGGAAAAACCGCTTCGTTTTCTGCGTTACTTTCTCATGGCAAATTACAAGATCGAGAATGACCGAAGCGATGCCACAGTTAGGGAAGATGAGATTTACGATTGGTTCATCAACAAGAAAAATGCCGCGATGTGCGACTATGAGAACAAACCGTTTGAATTTGTCCGAAAAATCATCAGAAGTGTGGAGAGCTATGTTACCTTCTCTACAGGTAAAGGCAATGATGGCAAGGACAGCATTGTTATGAACAATCTAAAGAAACTATGCGGCGGTGCGTTCAGCCTCCACTATGTGTTACTTCTTGCCGCAAGCAATTTACCGAAACCTCTTTTTGACCATTTCGTCACCCAGCTGGAAAGTTTCCTTTTTTACTACATATTTACCAAGACGCCGACCAAGGAATTGGAGCGCAATTTTTCCTTTTGGGCAGATGAGTTACGAGCTGTTTGTGAAATTTCTGACGAGAAGGAACAAAAGCAGAAGCTCAATGAATTTATTAAGGATAAATTCCAGAAAAATATGAAGCCAAAAGATGAAGAGATTACCGATGACATGAAGCGCTATACACTAAACTCCATGCAGCAGTACCGGACCAGATACTTACTGGCCAAGATGACTCAGTTTGTCGATATGGCGTATAAAGGGCTGCGTACCCCGGGTTCTTTGGATGACTATACCGTTCTTGAAATCGAACATATTCTTCCACATACTCCTGAGCCTGTTTTACGACAAGATTTCACACAGAAAAATCCGGGTAAAGATTATGATGAATATAAAAATAAACTCGGGAATCTCACCCTGTTGGAGGGGACCATCAATAAAGCAATCGGGAATAATTTCTTCGAAATAAAAAAAGAAGAATACAAAAAGTGTAAGTATTACCTCACCAGTAGTATTGCTGAGCTGAATACCGTGGGAAATAATACTTCCATAAATCGCATAAACCAGAAACTACAGACATTCACCGAATGGACGGCGGAAAGTATCGACAGGAGACATGTAATGCTGACAACTCTTGCGAAAGATATATGGAAAATAGAAGAAATCGAGGTTGAATAGAATATGTCCGAATACACAAATGTAGAACAACCTTTTCTCGATAAACTTCGCCAGATCGGCTGGGAAGTTATTGACCATGGTTGCGGTGTTATTCCGCAGGATCCTGCGATAAGCAGGCGCACGTCATTTAAGGAGGTTATCCTTGAAAGCGTGTTCCGGGAGTCTATTAGGAACATTAATCTAACTGATGACGGCAAGAAGTGGATGACAGATAAACAGATTGACGATGTCCACCGAGAACTTACTCAGCACCCGGGCCGCGGGCTTCTGGAGACAAACAAGACCGTCTTTGAACTTCTGATAAAAAATACCACGGTAAGCACAAATGAACTCACCGGTGAGCAAAGTCCTATGGTGCGTCTGATTGACTTCCGCCATCCGGAGAAGAATAGTTTTATTGCTATCAATCAATTCCGCATTGACACTCCCGGCGCAAGCCGTTCGGCTATCATTCCGGATATTGTTCTCTTTGTGAACGGTATGCCCTTTGTGGTTATAGAATGCAAAGATAAGGATGTCGCCGAGCCATTAAGTGAGGCATTTATTCAGATTAACCGCTATTCTAACCGCCGTGATGACGACTATGGCTTGCAGGAAGGTGATGAACGGCTTTTTCACATAAACTTGTTCAGTATTATTACCCACGGAACGGAAGCGCGCTTTGGCACTATAACAGGAGAATTTGACCATTATCTAAACTGGAAGGATATCTTTCCTGAAATATACAAGACTATTCAGATTGTTCCCAACGAGGAGCGGCAGGAAGTGTTTATTCATGGGGTGCTTAATAAAGGCATTCTGCTTGATATTTTGAAAAACTTCACGGTTTTTATGGAAATCAAAAAAGGCGAAGTCGCTAAAGTGGTATGCCGTTATCAACAGTATCGGGCAGTTGGCAAAATTATTGAACGGTTGCGTACCGGCAAAACGCCATTTGAGCGCAGTGGAGTTATCTGGCACACACAAGGTTCAGGAAAGTCACTGATTATGGTGTTTCTTGTGAGGAAACTGCGGGATACCGATGATTTAAAAGACTACAAGGTTGTTATGATTAATGACCGCACAGACCTTGAAGACCAGTTGTCTGAGACCGCGGTATTGACCGGCGAGAGCGTTACTCTTATTGAGCATCGGCGGGATCTGGATAAGTTGAAAACGACCACTTCTAATTTAAGTATGGTTATGGTGCACAAATTTTTAGCACAGAATGGTGTTTCTGCGCAATCACTCATAGATAGCGGTGTAGTGCCACGGGTTGAGCCTTTTAAAACTATCAATCCAAGTGAGCGTATCATATTGCTTATTGATGAGGCACATCGGACACAAGGCGGCGACATGGGAGGTAATCTACTTGTTGGGTTCCCCAATGCCGTCAAAATTGCGTTTACCGGAACGCCGCTTCTTACAGAACGCCATAAACAAAAGACGCATGAACGATTCGGGACTTTTATTGATGTGTATAAGATGCCCAATTCAGTGGCCGATCATGCCACGGTGGATATTGTGTATATTGGCCGCACCAGCAAAGACCAGATTCTTAACAAAGAGCTTTTTAAGCAGGAATTCGAGGATATGTTCCGTGAGCGCACGGAAGAAGAGCGGCAGGAAATCCAGCGGCGCTATGGCACTTTAATCGCGTATCTGGAGTCTAAGGAACGCATCAAGAAGATTGCGGAGGATATCGTAGAACACTATACGCAAGAAATCCTGCCAAATGGTTTCAAGGCGCAGGTAGTTGGCTGTTCTATTGTTGCCGCTTGCCGCTACAAATATGAGATTGAAGAGGCTCTTAAGAGCCGCATAGCGAAAGAGATGGAAAAGCCGGAGAAGGAGCGTGACAATGAACTTATAGAACAAATGCAATTCATCAAAGTTGCTGCTTGGGTGACTATGATGGACAATAATGAGCCGGGGTATGTATCTTCAGCGCGAAGACATGCACAGGAGATGGATGCAGTTGAAAATTTTAAAAAAGATTTTGATTACAAAAAAACCGAAAGCGGGCATTTTGAAAAACCGGAAACGGGCGTTGCTTTTTTATGCGTTTGCGACCGTCTTATAACAGGTTTTGATGCACCGGTGGAACAGGTTATGTATATGGACAAGAACTTGCGTGAACACGATTTGATGCAGGCCATTGCCCGTGTCAACCGAACCAAGGTTATGAAAAATGGGTATGTAAAGGAACATGGCATCGTAGTGGATTATTTTGGCGTTGCCCAGCACCTTAAGGACGCTCTTGCAATCTATACCGAGACTGATGAGAAAGAGTTATCCGATCTGAGTGCTTATTTTAGGGGTCTTGATAAAGAAATCCCGGTACTTGAGTCACGGTATCGCAGAGTACTTCAACTGTTCGTTGAATACGGAGTGAAACAGATAGAGGCATTTGTAAATCAGCGCATTACGGATCAGAAAGTTGAGTGGGACATCGTTGAGGAGTGCATGCGGCTCGGGGCCGATGTTAAATTCCGCGCCCAGTTTGATGTTTACATTAAAGCCTTTTTTGACAGTCTTGACCTTCTATTTAACGCTTCCATGGTCAAAGAATATTATGTGCCCGCAAAACGCTTCGGCTATATTCTCATGCGGATGCGGGATAGATATAAAGATGAAACCCTTGATATTAAATGGGCAGGCGCTAAGGTTCGCAAGTTGATAGACAAATACCTTGAGTCTATGGGCATCGATTCTAAAATACCGCCGGTCAAATTATTATCGGATGATTTTCCAAAGGTGCTGGATGCCCATAATAAAACAGGTAAGGCAAAAGCATCGGAAATGGAACACGCCATCCGGTGGCATATTAAAGTCAATATGGATAAAGATCCGGCGCTTTATACAATGTTCAGCGAAAAACTACAGCGTATTCTCGATGCCCACAAAGAACACTGGGATGCTATTGTTGCCGAGTTGACAAAACTCCGGGATGAAATGGCCGCAGGACGAGAAGCATCCGGGCAATCTGTTTCCAGTCATGTGGCACCTTTTTTTGATTTGATCATGATGACGGGGGCGATTGATAAATCTAACGAACAGGTTGTAAGGCAAGTGGCGACAATTACTATAAAGCTGTTTGAGCATATCAAGAACAGTCTGTCTGTACCGAATTTCTGGCAAAGGCCATCGGAAAGACGTCAACTTGAGTGTTTGATTCGCGATGAGTTAGATTATAGCGGTGTAGAAGCATTGAAGAAAAATGCCCCGAACATTACTAACGAGATAATTAACCTCGCCAAAAATCGCGAGGATGAGATTAGGAATTATCATGCTTGATGAATATGAGATATCTATAAAGCGGAGTAAACGTAAAACGGCGAGTATTTACATTGAACGTGATGGCGCAGTAACGGCACTGGTTCCAGAACGGCTTGATAATGACCGAGTAAATGAAATATTAAAACAGAACGAATATAAAATCCACAAATATCAATCAAGGCGCATATTGTTGAATAAAGCAGCTGTTAAACGCGAGCCGGTAAATGGGCAGTCGTTTCTTTATCTTGGACGGAATTATTATTTGCAATACAGCGACAAGGTGGACGAAATTCGATTTCATGGAAGGTACTTCTTGGCTCCGGTTGGAATCAGTAGTAGGCTACAGCATGCCTTCAAGGAGTTCTACCGCAATAGAGGAAAGGAATTCCTTACTCCTCGTGTTCATAAATATGCGGCGGTCATGGGTGTTTACCCCGAGGAAGTATCTATCCTGGATTTGAAAAACCGCTGGGCTTCCTGCTCAACTAAGAAACCGAAAGTCAATTTTCACTGGAAGATCATGATGGCGCCGGTGTCTGTGATTGAATACGTGGTCGTTCATGAACTTGCTCATTTTAAATACAAAAGGCATAGTGCACAATTTTGGAATGGAGTTGATAAGGTTATACCAGATTATTTAAAACAAATCGCATGGTTAAAACAAAAAGGGGCTTCTCTTGATTTGTAAGGAATCCGTCTCCGTTATAAGCCATTGCGGGAAAGTAAGGAATTTCCTTTTTAATGTATTGTAGGGGAGCCACTTATGACGCACGGTATTGCGGGTTTGATAAATCAAACCCCTACAGGTTCGCATTGAAGGTATGGGAATTAAAAAAAGTTTTTCCCT
>CAYVEO010000001.1:81693-87394 GCA_964449965.1 uncultured Planctomycetia bacterium | reverse complement strand
GACCTTATATATGATAAGGAATATTTACTTAAAGGTGAAGGAGCAAAATAGGTAATTATGGAGAAGTTTCTATTCTTTCTGTTTAGCGGATTGGCGATAGTGTCGGGGGTGTGTATGATAACGAGGAGAAACCCTGTGGGGAGTCTGGTTTCTTTGGTGTGGTGTCTGTTATTCCTGGCGGGATTATTTGCTTTGTTATCAGCACACTTTGTAGCAATAACCCAGGTCCTGCTTTATGCCGGTGCGATTCTGGTTCTATTCCTGTTTGCTATAATGCTGCTTGGGCTTAAACCGCAAGCAAAACAGAAATTATTGAAATTTCAACTTCCCTTAAGCATTATTCTTGCAGTAATATTGTTGGTTCAGGTGGCATTTATATCTTTTTCAGTTAAGGCTCAGGGCAGTTGGACAGTCCCTTCCGGTAAGATTGGGAGCATAGAAGAATTGGGCAGGTTCTTATTTACGGATTATATGTTTCCGTTTGAGGTCGTTTCTCTATTTTTACTCGTAGCAGTAGTCGGGGCGATTATTCTTGCAAAAAGAGAGGTGTAAAACAATATGGTTCCATTGTCGTATTATCTTATAGTAAGCGGGGTCTTGTTTACCATAGGCGTGATTGGTGTCCTGGTGCGCCGGGAGGCAATTATCATATTCCTGTCTATAGAGTTGATGTTGAGCGCGGTAAATTTGAGTCTTGTGGCGTTCTCAAGATTTAGCGGCTCATTAGATGGGCAGGCTTTGGCATTGCTCGTAATGGCAGTGGCTGCAGGTGAGGCTGCTGTGGGGTTGGCAATTATGATAAGTCTATTCCGTAACAAGGGCACACTTGATATAGACGAGATTAATTTGTTGAAAGGATAAATGACAGGCGAGACGCCTGTCCTACTGTTGAGGGAGAGGGATATTGTTCCTCGTAATGATAGGCGAGAGTGAATGGTTACAATGAATAATATAAATATGTCAATCATAATTACTTTAATACCTTTATTTCCGATGTTAGGCGCATTAATCAATGGCTTATTTGGGAATCTTTTAAACAGGCGTCTTGTGGGAAGGATTGCCTGTGGGTCTGTTGCATTGTCTTTTATATTCAGCATCGCGGCGTTTATAAAACTTCTTGGACTACCTCATGAATTGCGTAGTTGGACGATAAACTTATATCCATGGTTTTCCGGAGTAGGTGATTTTAATGTCCCTGTAGGATTTTTGCTTGACCCGCTTTCCTGTGTAATGGTGCTCGTCGTATCAGGTGTGGGTTTCCTGATACACGTTTATTCCGTAGGGTATATGAAGGAGGACCCGGGGTACCCGCGATATTTCGCATACCTGAACCTGTTTATGTTCTCAATGCTCATATTAGTCCTTGCCAACAATTTTCTTTTGATGTTCGTTGGCTGGGAGGCTGTTGGGTTATGTTCCTACCTTCTGATAGGGTTCTGGTATGAAAAGAAGAAGGCGTCTGATGCAGGCAAGAAGGCATTCATAGTTAATAGAATCGGGGATTTTGGATTTGTCCTCGGTATATTTTTGATATTTGTGACTTTTGGGACTCTGAATTTTGATGAGGTATTTAAAAAGGCTGGTGAAATCCTTCAGTCCGGGGGCATAATCCCTACACTTATAACACTACTCTTGTTCGTAGGCGCTACCGGTAAATCTGCCCAAATACCTCTTTATACATGGCTGCCGGATGCTATGGAAGGTCCTACGCCTGTCAGCGCACTTATCCATGCCGCCACCATGGTGACTGCAGGCGTGTATATGGTTGCGAGGACACACGTACTATTTCTGCTTGCACCAATTTCCATGAACGTAGTAGTGATAATTGGATTAGCCACTGCTATATATGCTGCATCCATAGGGCTTGTCCAGAATGATATAAAGCGCGTCTTAGCATATTCTACTATCAGCCAGTTGGGGTATATGTTCCTGGCAGTAGGGCTCGGTGCATTCTCAAACGGGGTCTTCCATCTCATGACGCATGCCTTTTTCAAGGCGCTGCTATTTCTCGGGTCCGGGAGTGTAATTCATTCCCT
Organism: uncultured Planctomycetia bacterium; assembly: GCA_964449965.1. Taxonomy (GTDB): domain Bacteria; phylum Omnitrophota; class Gorgyraeia; order CAYVEO01; family CAYVEO01; genus CAYVEO01. The sequence continues at coordinate 85,358 of CAYVEO010000001.1, read as the reverse complement.
CGGCGGGGAGCAGGATATGAGGAAGATGGGCGGGTTAAAGAAACATATGCCGGTAACTTACTGGACGTTTCTTATCGCTGCGCTTGCCATATCAGGTATAATACCATTTGCAGGATTCTTCAGCAAGGATGCTATACTTATGTCTGCATGGGAGAAGGGTAACCCAGTTATATGGACAATTGCAGTCCTGGCTGCGTTTATGACAGCCTTTTATATATTCAGGGTGATATTCCTTACATTTATGGGTCCGTCTCGCGTAAAACCTGATGCCCTGCATCACCTCCATGAGTCACCGCGCATCATGACTATGCCGCTCGTAATCCTGGCGCTCCTTTCTACGATAGGCGGGTTCGTTGGTATATCCGTCATAAAGGGCGGGAACATATTCGGCACTTTTCTTGAAGGCGTTTTTGGTGTTCATGCAGAGGAGGCTGTCCATGCATCTTTGTCCTTTGAACTTTTAATGATGTTATTCTGCATGGCAATATCGGCTGCAGGGATAGGTCTGGCGTATCTGATGTATGTGAAGAGGCCTGATTTACCAGGGAAGGTGGCATCGACATTCAAGGCAATTTACAATGTTCTGTTTAACAAATATTACGTTGATGAAATCTACAACGCATTGTTCGTCAAGCCTGTCTGGTCCGGCTCGTTATTCCTGTGGAAGGGTGTGGACGTAAAGGTGATTGATGGTGCAGTGAATGGGGTTGGTAATGGGGCAATGGGTATAGGGCAGGCATTGAGGACGTTACAGTCAGGATATACCAGGCGATATGCAATATATATGGTTTTAGGGACTATAATTATTTTAGGGTGGCTTATATGGTTCCGTTAAATATTCCCATACTTTCTATAACGATATTTCTGCCGTTAGCAGGGGCTTTACTCATTGCATTTCTGCCAAAGGAGGAGAAAACCCTGATCAAAGGGATGGGATTAGGCATAGCAATAATCACCTTCATCGTCTCTACGGCTTTATACTTTTTCTTTGACGGTGGTTCTGGTGGTATGCAATTCACTGAAGAGACAGGGTGGATTGCTTCAGCAGGCATCAGTTATCACCTTAGTATTGACGGCATAAGCCTTTTACTCTATCTTCTCACTACGTTCCTTACCCCTCTGGCAATCCTGTCCTCGTGGAATGCTGTTCATGAGAGGGTAAAAGGTTATACTATTGCGCTGCTTGTATTAGAGACCGGCATGTTAGGCGTATTTGCATCACTTGACTTATTCTTATTTTATGTGTTCTGGGAGGCGATGCTTCTGCCAATGTACCTTTTGATAGGTATATGGGGCGGGAAGAACCGTATATACGCTGCAATAAAGTTCATCCTTTATACAATGGCAGGGAGCGTGTTGATGTTAGTGGCCATATTAGTTCTGTATTTTCTCCATTATAGCCAGACCGGGGAATATACCTTTAACCTGCTTAAACTCTACTCCACGTCTATACCCCAGGGCTTGGGAATCTGGCTCTTCTTGGCGTTCTTTGTCGCCTTTGCAATAAAGGTCCCGCTATTTCCATTTCATACATGGCTGCCTGATGCACATGTAGAGGCACCCACAGCAGGCAGCGTCATATTAGCTGGGGTATTATTGAAAATGGGGACATATGGGCTATTAAGGTTTAACTTATCCTTATTTCCAAATGCAAGTTACCAATTGATGCCTGTCATTGCCGTGCTGGCTATTATAGGCATTGTATATGGCGCCCTTGTTTCTATGGTCCAGCCGGACCTTAAGAAGTTAGTGGCGTATTCAAGTGTAAGCCACTTGGGTTTTGTTGTTCTTGGCATATTTGCATTCAACCATCAGGGATTACAGGGCGGGATTATACAGATGGTGAATCACGGGCTTTCTACAGGTGCGCTATTCCTTATAGTTGGCATGTTATATGAGAGGCGCCATACCAGGATGATAGAGGATTTTGGCGGTATTGCAAAACAGATGCCAATGCTTTCTGCCTTTTTTATGGTTATTACACTTTCGTCTATAGGACTACCCGGGTTAAATGGGTTTGTAGGTGAATTCCTTATACTATTAGGCTCGTTCAGACTTAATCCAGTATATGCAGTTCTTGCTGCAACAGGTGTTATATTGTCTGCTGTATATATGCTCAATATGTACCAGCGGGTTTTCTTTGGACAGTTAACCAGTAACGAGAATCTGTCTATGAAAGATATGGATTTGAGGGAGAAACTGGTCATTATCCCCATAGTAATAATGATTATATGGATAGGGCTTTATCCAAAGCCATTCTTGTCAAGGATGGAACCGACGGTAAGTGCACTATTGGAGAGGGTAGAGCATAGCAGGAGTTTGAAATGATGTTCCCAATGACAGATTTAAACATTATTCAACCGTTTTTAATAGTAAGTCTTACAGGACTTGTTGTTTTGGTAATAGACCTGTTTCTTCCCAGGGAGAGAAAATGGCTCCTGGCATATCTGGGTATAGCAGGGCTTATATTAGCAGGATGGATAAGTTTGAGACTCTGGGGAAACGCAGGCTATGGCTTCAGGGACATGGTCATGATGGATAACATTGCCGTCATATTTAACCTTATATTTATAATGGCCTCTGTACTCTCTATCCTCATGTCTGTAGACTATATCAAGAGGTTCAGCATGAATTATGGAGAGTACTATTGCCTGATACTCTTTGCCACATCCGGTATGCTCTTGATGGCAGGGAGTACTAACCTTGTTACAATCTTCTTAGGATTGGAAATCCTTTCCCTCTCATTATATGTACTTGCCGGTTTGAACAAGAAGGATGTCAAATCTAATGAATCAGCATTAAAATATTTCTTGTTAGGGGCGTTTGCAACAGGGTTTGTCCTGTATGGCATAGCCTTATTCTATGGCGGGACAGGGACTACAAACCTTCTGTCAGCCAGCCCTATAGGCACTGGCAGTATAATTGGACAGATAGGACTCGGACTCTTACTCGTAGGATTTGGATTTAAGGTATCAGCAGTGCCATTCCATATGTGGACACCTGATGTATATGAAGGGGCGCCTACGCCAGTGACAGCATTTATGTCTGTTGGCTCAAAGGCCGCAGGATTTGCCGTCCTATTAAGAGTATTTAACTGCATTTATCCCGTCCACGAGTGGGATAAGGCACTGATAGTTATATCTGTCCTTACCATGACAGTTGGTAATCTCGTTGCCCTGGTACAGACCAATATCAAAAGGATGTTGGCATACTCCAGTATTGCCCATGCAGGATACCTGTTTATAGCCCTTTTAGTAAGAAATCAATTGGGCATGGTAAGTCTTTTATTCTACCTGCTCGTTTATGTATTTATGAATCTGGGTGCATTTGCAGTGGTTATGTACCTTGATAAGAAAGGTGAAGAAAGTCTCGCTATATCTGATTATGCAGGACTTGGAGGACGTTATCCGTTCATCGGGCTAAGCATGGCACTCTTCATGTGTTCCTTAGCCGGCATTCCGCCTACTGCCGGATTTGCAGGTAAATTTTTTATATTCAAGGCAGGTATCAATGCCGGTTACGCAGGGCTTGTCCTCGTCGGGGTCCTGAACAGCGTCCTGTCTGTATTCTATTATCTGCGCCTTTTAGTCATAATGTATATGCACGAACCTACCAGAGATACCCCTTCTATCTATTTCTCGCCACTTCTGGCAATAACGATTATC
>CAYVEO010000001.1:0-81593 GCA_964449965.1 uncultured Planctomycetia bacterium | reverse complement strand
AGTCTAAGATACTCCATGATGGAGGTATCTTCTGCATCTGCCATGGTGGGATTCAGCGAACAGTATGTAGGCCCCTATGCCATTGCAATGAATGCCAACAATACCCAGATTGGCTTATTGAGTTCTATCCCGAGCCTTGCTGCTTCATTGTTCCAGTTAAAGGCAGCAGACATTACAGCAAGACAGGGAAGTAGAAAAAAAGTTCTCACAGTCTCTGTATTTTTTCACTCCCTTATGTGGGTTCCTGTCATGCTCATACCATTCTTATTTAAAGGGGATGCTCTAAGGTCCAATATCCTGATAGCATTGTTTGTCATCTATGCTGTCCTCGGTTCCTTAGGCGCTCCTGCTTACGGAAGTCTCATGGCAGACTATATCCATGAGAGGATGAGGGGTAAGTATTTAGGCTGGAGGGGCGGGGTATCAGGGATAATCGTAACGGTTTCCTCATTTGCTGCAGGATTTATACTACACGTATTTACCAAAAATATATTTGTCGGATTCTCCATAATATTCGGGGTGGCGATTATAGCAAGGTTATTCTCATGGTATTTTCTGACGAAACTATACGACCCGCCGCTTGTGATAAAAAAGGAACATTATTTTAGTTTCTGGGACTTCATAAAGAGATACAGGGAAAGTAACTTTGCAAAATTTGTCGTATACGTTTCGTGCATAACCTTCTCAGCTAACCTTGCAGGTCCTTTCTTTGCAGTCTATATGCTAAGAGAGTTAAAGTTCAGTTATCTTGAATATACCATAATAACTATTACAGCGACGATAGCGAGCATATTGACAATGCGTTACTGGGGTAAGCAGGCTGACAGGGTAGGCAATATAAAGATACTTGTCATATCTTCTCTGATGGTCCCTTTTATACCCATGTTGTGGCTCATCTCCCGAAATATATTATTCCTAATTATAGTAAATGTCATAGGCGGATATGCATGGGGAGGGTTTAACTTATGTGCCGGTAACTTTATCTTAGATTCTGCCATACCGGAGAAGAGGGCAAGGTGTGTAGCATATTTCAACGTGATTAATGGCACGGCACTCTGTATAGGTGCGCTATCAGGCAGTTTTCTATCCACCCGCCTGCCGGGTATATCAGGAAGCAGACTCTTAACTCTATTCTTAATCTCAGGATTAGTAAGGGCACTTTTTGTTGCAGTGTTATTGCCCCGCATAAAAGAGGTGAGGAAGGTTAAAAAGGTAAGGACCAGGGACCTCTTTTATAGCGTCACAGGACTTAAACCCCTTATAGATACCACCAGGGAAGGGTTGAGAATATTCAGGGAATAAGATGAAAATCTTTGTTAGAATGCTGTGGCTATTAAAGCCCTACAAGGCGAGGGTCATAATTGCCTTATCTTTTACGACGATTCTTACCCTGCTTAACCTTCCTATGCCTTATATCGTTCAGGTATTAATAGACGATGTTGTCCCAGGCGGCAAATGGCATATTTTAAACTATCTCCTTTTTATAATCATCCTGCTTTTCATTGTCCAGGGCATATTTTCCTACCTCAATACCTATTCTATATCCAAGTTGGCGCAAAGAGTAATATATTCCTTAAGGATGTCTATCTACCGTAAACTCCAGGTACTTTCCCTGTCTTTCTATGACAGGATAAAGACAGGGACTATCATTTCCAGGATGATGGATGATGTGAATATGCTGCAATCCATTATGACAGGTGCAACCATCAGTATATTCACAGACATACTCACGTTATTGATAGTCATAGTAGTGCTGTTCTTTATGAACTGGAAAATGACGCTAATCGTCCTGGCGTTTCTGCCATTCTACGGGATAAACTTCAGGTTTTTTATTAATCGCATAAGGGCTGCGTCTATACAAATAAGGGAAAAGATGGACGATATCTTCGGGGTTTTACAGGAAAGGATTGCAGGCGTCCAGGTGGTGAAGGCATTTTCCAAAGAGAGGTTTGAGACGAGAGAATTCATAGCGGAAAACAGGGAGAGTCTGGACTTGAATATGAAATGCGCATTTCTCGGCATGTCATTTTCATCTATCAGCGGGGTAATAAGCGGTATCGGGACAGCGAGTATATTGTGTCTTGGAGGATATGAGATTATAAAGGGTACAATGAAGATGGGTGAGATGATGGCGTTCTGCAGCCTTGCCGGGTATCTCTTTGGACCTACCGCAAGACTTACTGAAATTACCTATCTTATCCAGCAGGCAAATGTCTCCATGGAAAGAATCTTTGAAATACTTGATACTATCCCGGACGTTAAGGAATCTAAAACCCCTGTGGTCTTACCCAGGGTAGCTGGCCATGTCCAATTTCAATCTGTCTCATTCGGGTATAGAAAAGGAAACCCTGTCCTGCATGATATAAATCTGGATATACCACCCGGCACGGTGGTGGCTCTGGTTGGCAAGACAGGCAGCGGGAAGTCAAGTATTGTTAGTCTCTTATTAAGGTTTTATGACCCTCTAAATGGGCGGATAATCATAGATGGGCATGATATTTCTACGGTGACCTTTCATTCGTTAAGAAGTCAGGTTGGCGTTGTTCTGCAGGACCCTCTGTTATTCAATGTGACGATTGAAGAAAACATAAGATATGGAAAAGAGGATGCGACGCTGAATGAAATCACAGAGGCAGCAAGGATTGCAGAACTCCATGATTTCATTACTTCTCTTCCGGAAGGATATAATTCAAGATTAGGAGAAGAAGGGATTAAATTATCTCTCGGGGAGAAACAGAGATTAGCCATAGCGAGGGCAGTGGTAGGTCACCCGGGTATCATAGTCCTTGATGAAGCAACCTCTTCCTTGGATTCTGAATCAGAATCACTTATACAGAAGGCGATGGAGAACCTGATGCGAGGCAGGACGTGTTTTGTGATAGCCCACAGGTTATCTACAGTTGTCCATGCAGATTTAATCCTCGTGCTTGACAATGGAAGGATAGTAGAATCTGGCAGGCATGACGAACTAATCCAGAACCCAAAAGGATTTTACAATGCAATCTACAAACTCCAATTCGCACCAGTCTAAAAAATCTAACTTTTCCAGGCTCATGCGGGAATTCATAAGACCTTACTGGCTATTGGTAGTGTGGTCCTCACTCCTGATGCTTATCCTCACAGCCCTGCTCTTGCCAATTCCTTTTCTTACAAAGGCCCTCATTGACAGGGCTGTCCCTGAGAAAGACGTTAAGATGGTAGTGATTATATTTCTTTTATTCGTCATAGTCCATCTATCCAGAAACCTTATTTCCTTCGGGCTCCAGTATGTCATAAACTTTCTTGGCCAGAGGGTCGTATTTCACCTGAGAAGGAAGCTTCATGAGAAATTGCAGGAATTACAGCTGGCATTCTATGATACAAGGCTGCCTGGTAAGATTATGGCAAGGGTTGTCAATGACGTAAATGTCGTCCAGAATATGGTTACAGGCGGTTTTATCACAATGTTTACTGACGTCGTCATGCTCATATTAGTTGTTGGTATTATGGTATCAATAAGGAGGGAATTGGCAGTAATATCACTTGGGACATTACCATTCTACGCATTAAATTATAACTTCTTCGTCAACAAGATACGCATTATAAATAAGAAAATTCGTGACAAGGTGGCAGAGATATACGGCTTATTGGAAGAGAGGGTCTCTGCCATCAGGATTGTCAAATCTTTTGCGCGAGAAAATTATGAGATAAATCAGTTTTCAAAGAAGGTATCAGAACACAGAGAATTGAACATAGATAATGCCGTTCTTAATACCATATTGGGTGCGATTGCAGGAGTCATAAGCGGCGTGGGGACAGGTTTTGTCCTCTGGTACGGCGGAAGGTTAATAATAAATGGTGCTCTTACAGTAGGAAGCCTGATAGCATTTTATTCGTTTATCGGATACCTGTACGGCCCTATCGTCAGGCTTACGCAGATAAATACAACTGTCCAGTGGGTCATGGTATCGGTTGACAGAATATTTGAGATAATGGATGAACCGGTTACCATAAAAGATTCAGATAATGCCGTGGAACTCAAAGAGATTATCGGGCAGGTCTCTTTCAGGGGGGTATCTTTTAAATATAAGTTTGGTGACAGGGTGATACTCAAGAATATAAATTTAGAAGTGATGCCAGGCACCATTGTAGGCATAGTAGGCCCGAGCGGCTCTGGTAAGAGCACTCTGCTTTCTTTAATACCACGTTTCTATGAGATAACTGAAGGCGCGATATTCATTGATGAGTACGATTTAAGGGATGTCAGGATTGTCTCTCTCAGGCAGAAGATAGGCTTTGTGCCTCAGGAGAGTGTTCTATTTTCCGGGAGCATAAAATCCAATATCAAGTATGGGCGTGAGGATGCACGAGACGAAGAGGTGATTGAAGCGGCAAGGGCGGCAGAGATACATGATTTTATATACACACTGCCTGACAAATACGATACAGAGATTGGAGAACGGGGCGTGACAGTCTCCGGCGGACAGAGGCAGAGGCTCGCCATTGCGAGGGCACTCCTTACGAATCCTCAAGTGCTGGTATTGGACGACTGCACCTCATCCCTTGATGCAGAGACAGAATCAAGGCTGCAGGAAACCTTAGACAAACTCATGAGAGGCAGGACATGTTTTATAGTATCACACCGCATATCATCCGTTATGAAATCTGACATGATTATCGTAATGAGGAAGGGAGAGATTATAGAAAAAGGCGTCCACAAAAGCCTCCTCAAATCCGGCGGACTCTATGCAAGGCTTTACGAAGAACAATACAAAGCAGCAGAACCGGTTCAGGTGTAACAAAAACCCAACTGGAAAAAAATCTTGACGGTAATTTTTTTATATGATATACTTCTTACGATAATGATTCGTTCCAAAGAGATTAAGATAAGGCGCTCGTGGAAGATTAACCCGCGGGTAAGGGTAAAAGAAAGCCTCAAGGCATATTCAAGGAAGAGGAATAAACAGGAGCAGCAAAGAGAGATAAAAGAGGAAAGAGGTTAATTTTATGATACTGAAGATAGGTTTGCCTAAGGGTAGTTTGCAGGATTCTACTATGAAGATGTTTAGAAAGGCAGGATTTAATATCTCCATAAGTGAGAGGTCGTATTTTCCTATCGTTGATGACGAAGAACTCAAGGCTATACTTATAAGGCCGCAGGAGATGTCACGTTACGTAGAAGATGGCGTCCTGGATGCAGGTATTACCGGGAAGGATTGGATTTTAGAGAATGGTTCTAAAGTGGTAGAGGTGGCAGAACTCATATATTCCAAGCAGAGCCTGAGGCCCGTTAAATGGGTGGTGGCTGTGGCAGATGGTTCTAAGATAAGGTCTCCAAAGGACCTTGCGGGTTTAAGGATTAGCACTGAATTGGTAACCCTCACCCGGAAATATCTTCGTAGAATCGGGATAAAGGCAGAGGTGGAATATTCTTACGGTGCTACTGAGGTGAAGCCTCCTGAATTAGCAGATGCCATTGTAGAGGCTACAGAGACAGGTAGTTCTCTCAGGGCAAACAATCTGAGAATCATAGATACAGTATTAGAATCTACACCCCGCCTTATTGCCAATAAGAGGTCATGGGAGAACCCCTGGAAGAGGAGAAAGATAGAAAACGTATCTCTTCTGCTCAATGGTGCAATCCTGGCAGAGGAGAAAGTAGGGTTGAAGATGAACGTGTCAGAAAAAAACCTGAAAAGGGTGCTTTCTATCCTGCCTGCGATGAAGAAACCCACGATTTCTTCATTGAGCGAGAAGGGGTGGTTTGACATAGATACCATAATAGATGAAAAGACAGTCCGTATGTTAATACCAAGATTAAAGAGTGCAGGTGCTGAGGGGATTATTGAGTACCCGCTGAATAAGGTAATCTATTGATGGAGGTGATTAAAGATGCCGAGTGGTAAAAAGAGAAAAAGGGCCAAGATGGCCAAGCATAAGAGGAAGAAGAAGCTCAGAGCTAACAGACACAAGAAGAGAATAAGATAAAAAAAGATGCAAAAATATAAATCTTTAATACTATTATCGTGTGCGGCGTTGATATTAGTAACCGGGGTTGCCGGTCCTCGTGCCTTTGCTGATAATGCTAATCCCTATTTCCATTATGCGCTGGGTTTGATTCACGATATTTATGGGAGGCGGGATGATGCTATAGATGAATATAGGAAGGCATTAGAATACGACCGTGATTCCCCAAGTATCCATACAAGATTAGGGGCTGACTATATTAGCTCAGGCAGGATGGATGAGGGTATATTAGAGTTAAAGGCTGCAATAGGGCTTGACTCTGGGAACGCAGCAGCACACCTTATATTGGCGAGGTTATACCTTCATCTAAAAAAGTATGAGGAATCAGAATTAGAGTATAAAGAGGTGCTCAAATTATCCCCCGGCAGCATAGAGGCGCTTATATTTCTCGCTGATTTCTACGTCTTGAGTGAAAGGTATGAAGAGGCGATTCCTGTTTATGAGAGGATTATTGAAGAGAAAAAAGACATGCCCAGCGTTTATTTTAACCTGGCTACAATCTACATCAGGTTGAATAGGTATGACGATGCCGTTGTATATCTTGATAAGACGCTTGAACTTGAACCGGGTAATATAGAGGCACATCTCTACAAGGGGGTTTTGCATGAATTAAAAGGTGAGGATGAAAAGGCAGAAGGTGAATACAAAAAGTCATTTGAACTGAAACCTCTTGCGGCAGGTGTCTATCACAGGTTAGCCCAGATATACTATGAGATGAAAATGGCAGACAAGGCAATTGAGCAGTACAGGCAGCTCTTGCAGATAGAACCCATGAACTTAGCAGGATACAGGGAATTAGGGTCTATTTACCTTGAAGAAAACAGATACCAGGAGGCAGTTGAAGTCCTTGAGAAGGCTGTTAAATTAAAAGACACAGGTGATGCTTACTCATATATGTTATTGGGGACGGCATACGAAGGGGCAGACAGAAAAGAAGATGCCATCTCTTCTTATGAGGCAGCGAGCCGGATCAATCCGGAGGATGACGCGCCTCACTTTTACCTCGGGGCATTATACGAGAAGGTTAAGGATAAGAAGAAGGCGGTGGAAGAACTAAAAAAAGTGATTCAACTTAACCCTCTGAATGCCAATGCATATAATTACATTGGCTATATGTGGGCAGAGGATGGCGAAAACTTAGATGAGGCGATAGAGTTAATAAAAAAGGCATTAGAGATTGAACCTGATAACGGGGCGTATATTGACAGCCTTGGATGGGCGTTCTATAAGAAGGGGATGGTGGATGAGGCGCTGGTACAGATTGAGAAGGCAGCCAATCTTTTGAAAGATGACCCTGTCGTAAGGGACCATCTGGGTGATATATACTCTAAGAAGGGACTTATAGAAAAAGCGCTCAAAGAGTGGGAAAGGTCATTAGAGATAGACTCCAAACAAGAGAAGGTTAGAGAAAAGATAAAAAGCAGGAAAGGAGATATTCATAAAAATGAGTAATGGGTATTCTATAGGAAACTATGAATTTATACTGGAAGATTTCTTCCCAAAGGATATATTTGAAGAGATTACAGAAATAAGAGTGAATGATAATAAGGTCATAGAAAAAGAAGCGAAGACACGTGTCCGGCGTAAGAAACTCACTACCGATGGCAGGCTTACCGTATTAGCATGTGACCATCCTGCGCGAAATGTCGTGAAGTCAGGTGATGACCCTATTAGAATGGGGGACCGCTATCAGTACTTAGGGAGGATATTACGGGTGATAACGAGCCCTGAATTTGATGGCGTGATGGGCACGACAGACATAATTGAAGACCTGTTTGTTGTCCAGCACATCCTGAAAAAGAGGGGCATAAAAGGTTTCCTTGATAACAAGGTAATATTAGGCTGCATGAACAGGGGAGGACTTGCCGGGGCAAAGTTTGAAATGGATGATACTATGACCTCATGGACAGCAGCCAGCATATATGATTTGAGGCTGGACGGTGCAAAGATGATGTTCCGGCTTGACCTTACAAATGAAGGTTCTGCAAAGACATTGTATTATTGTGCACAGGCTATAAATGAGTTGAATAGACTTGATATCCCTGCCTTTCTTGAACCACTACCTATAGAAGAGGGGACTAACAAGGTCAGGAAGACCCCTGATGACCTTATTAAGGTTATTGGCGTAGCCTCTGCGTTGGGTGATTCTTCAAAGGGATTATGGCTTAAGATACCGTACGTAGATGGTTACGATAGGGTGGTCAGGGCTACTACACTGCCGCTGTTGATGCTGGGCGGGGAATCCAAAGGTGACCCTACAGGTATAATAGGAGAATTTTCAAGGGGTATGCGTGCAGGTGCAAATGTTCGCGGGGCACTTGTAGGCAGGAATGTCCATTTCCCCGGAAAAGATGACCCGTTGGCAGTAGCGTTGGCAGTAACCAAAGTAGTGCATGAAGGCTATCCTGAAGAAAAAGCGATAAAGTATCTGATGGATAACAGGGACAGGGATATGGATAGGATGAAAAAATAATATGAAACTTGGAGTATTTTCGGTTTTATTAAGTCAAAAGCCTTTACATGAGGCTCTGGATTATATATCCGGGGCCGGATGTGAAGCTGTGGAAATCGGCTGTGGGAATTACACGGGTAAGGTACACTGTGACCCGGATATCCTGCTTAAGGACAAGGATGCTTTGGAGAGATTTAAAGATGAATTTGAGAAACGGGACTTAATCATAAGCGGTTTAAGTTGTCATGGTAATCCGCTGCACCCGGATAAAAAGATTGCACGGGAAAATGACCGTGTCATGCGGCAGACTATTCTTCTGGCAGAACAGATGGGTCAGAAGAGGGTAATCGCATTCTCCGGCTGTCCCGGAGACTCGGATAATGCTAAGTATCCTAATTGGGTAACGTGTCCCTGGCCGCCGGATTATTCTAACGTCCTTAAATGGCAGTGGGAGAAAAAGGTAGTCCCATATTGGAAAAAGATTGCTCTTTATGCCCGTGACCATGGGGTAAGTATGATTTGCCTTGAGATGCATCCGGGATTTGTGGTCTATAATCCTGAGACATTGCTCAGGTTAAGGGCCGCAGTTGGTAAAGAGATAGGCGCCAACTTAGACCCAAGCCACTTATTCTGGCAGGGCATAGACCCGATTGCTGCTATACGTGAATTAAAAGGCGTTATATACCACGTCCATGCCAAGGATACAAAGATTGATACGTATAATACCGCAATTAACGGCGTCTTAGACAATAAGCACTATGGTGATGAATTGCACCGTTCGTGGATTTTCCGCACCGTTGGTTATGGACACGGTTTTCCTTTCTGGAAGGATTTTATTAGTACCCTGCGTATGGTCGGGTATGACCATGTCCTGTCTATAGAACATGAAGACAGTCTTATGAGTATGAGTGAAGGGTTAAACAAAGCTGTGAAGTTTCTCAAGGAGATTATCATGGTAGAGGAAAAAGGGAAGATGTGGTGGGCGTGAGGAGGCATATTTGTCTTTCATCGGTCGTTTGTTTGCCCCTGCGTGGCAAACCGCACTCAGTTTTTGCGCTCGCTCGTCCGCCAAAAGAAATGGCGGACACCGTGCCCGCTCACACAAAAGATGCCTCTGAAAGATAAATATGCCTCCTATTTCAATGAGTAATAATGACTATATGAAAGTGGCTATAAGTGAGGCAAGGAAGGCAATTGATAAGGATGAGGTTCCTGTCGGGGCTGTTATTGTCTATGAGGGCAGGATTATTGCCCGTGCCCATAATCAAATCGTCCTGTTACACGACCCTACTGCCCATGCCGAGATGATAGCCATTACACAGGCAGCAGACTATCTCAAGAATGAGAGATTGGTAAATACGTCAGTCTATGTTACGATAGAGCCGTGTCCCATGTGTGCAGGGGCGATGGTCCTGTCAAGGATAAAGAGATTATTCTATGGTGCATCTGACCCTAAGTCGGGCAGCTGCGGTTCATTGATGAATATAGTGCAGGATAGGCGCCTTAACCACTCAATTACGGTTAAAAAGGGGTTAATGGAAGAGGAATGCCGTCTTCTGATGCAGGAATTCTTCAGAAGAAAGAGGTGTTCTAATAATTGAAGATACAAAGGAGAGGTACCCAAGTACGGTTGAAGGGGGCGGTTTGCTAAACCGTTAGTAGGTCTGAAAGGATCTAGCCCGGGTTCGAATCCCGGCCTCTCCGCCAATTAGAAAGTCAGTATGGATACAAAAACCTTTAAACCTATTGTCCTGGCAGTTGATGATGAAGTTAGCGTATTAGAGTCTTTTAAGCTATTCTTAGATGATAAATATCAGCTGTTAACCGCTTCTAATGGTAAGGATGCCCTGGAGACGATTAAAAAGAAATGGGTAAATTTAGTCCTCCTTGACATAAGATTGCCAGGAATGGATGGTATGGAAATATTAAGAAAAATAAAGGAATTTGACAGCAATATAGAGGTTATTATGATAACTGCTGTCAAGACCATAGAAACGGCTGTTGAAGCCATGAAGTTAGGTGCCCATGATTATATTTCCAAGCCATTCAACGTAGATGAGATGATGGTTACCATAAAGAAAGCGATAGAGAAACAGACATTAATAAAAGAGGTGGAATATCTCCGTTCCGAATTAACCGAGAGGATTGATTTTGAAAGTATGGTTGGCACAAGTGAAAAAATGCAGAAGGTTTTTGAAACAATTAAGGAAGTTGCCATGCACGATGCGACGGTGCTGATATTGGGTGAGAGCGGTACAGGGAAAGAGATGGTGGCTCGTGCCATCCATTATAACAGCAAAAGAAAGGATAAACCGTTCATTGCCGTGGATTGTGCTGCACTTACTCCTACCCTGATAGAAAGTGAACTTTTCGGACATGAAAAAGGTTCCTTTACGGATGCTACGAAAGAGAAGACCGGTAAATTTGAACTGGCTCATGGCGGGACGTTATTTCTTGATGAAATTGGAAACTTAGGATTAGATACACAGGTGAAAATACTGAGGACATTACAGGAGAGAGAGATAGAAAAGGTAGGCGGGGAAAGGACAATAAAAGTTGACATAAGGTTGATATCTGCTACCAATGTTGACCTTAAAAAGGCGTTAAAAGAGGGTAAGTTCAGAGAAGATTTGTATTACCGGCTGAATGTAGTACCTGTGGAGATACCGCCATTACGTGAACGCAGTGAAGACATTCTGCTGCTCGCCAATCATTTTCTCGCAAAATATAATCAGAAATTCAATAAAAAGATAGAGGGATTTTCTTACGATACCATGGAATATCTTACCGAATACAAATGGCCGGGAAACGTTAGAGAATTACAGAATATAATAGAAAGGTTAGTTGTATTGGGAAAAGAAGATGTTATATCTCCTGAAAGTCTGCCGTTGGATATTATAATTGGAGGAATGGAGAATAAGACTGATTTTATTCGTGAAGATGCTACTTTGCTGAATGCAGTGGATGAGTTTCAAAAACAACGTATTATCAATGCCTTGGAAAAGGTAAAGTGGAACAGTAAGAAAGCCGCCCAAATATTAGGTATCCACTACAATACTCTTAGGAAGAATATAAAAAGGCTGAATATTAAACCCCCTGATAGTGTTAAAATGGAATAGATATAAACCTATCAAGAAATTATCCTTCATCATCCCTTCGCTATGCTGCTAATGATAACATTTTCGTGTAATAGTAACATATTCGTGTAACCCAAAAACTACCTTTTTTGAGCATGTTAAAATTCCTCAAAGCAGAAAATATCTGTGGTATAGTAATTGCTACTATATAAGGTAAGATATAGTGTAAATTTTCTAACGGGGTTGACAAAGGAGATTTTATCAGGTATACTTATACTGGATAAAATTAATAAAAGGGAGAAAAATAGAATGAGGATATGTCCTCTGTGTAGCAAGGAAATCGTATTAGAGGGGGTTAATGAACCTCTTACCGTATGCAATATATGCAATTCATGGTTAGTGGAAACCGAATTTCCCAAAGATGATAGAATGAAATTGTACCAGATTGGCACTCCTCAACCTTATTTAGGACCTGAGAGAAGAAAAGACCCGCGTATGGAAATAAGGCTGCCTATCAAGATTTGTTTTGAACTCCTTTTATCAGGTTCATCAGAAGGGTTGGCTTCCGCTTTTACCTGTGATATAGGCGGCGGCGGTATGTTATTTGAATCAGAACAGTATGCCTCGGTAAGCACAATAATAGAGACGAATATAATCCTGCCTGATACGACAGAGGTATTAAGGACACTGGCAAGGATAATAAGGGTAAAACGCCATAACAGTTCATACAGGACCTCCGTAGCCTTCCTTAGAATAGATTCCTCTCATAGAGAAAAGGTAAACAGGTTTGTTGAGAAATTGTGCATGGAAGAAAGATAGAGGCACACCCCGCCTAAGTTCATGTCTTTTTAAAATCCTTCTAATTCTATAAGTTTAAATAGGAATTTTCTTGCTTTTTTAAACGGAATATGGTAATATTTTGAAACTATGGCGGTTATTGAGGTAGTTAAATATCCGGCGCCTATATTGCGGCAGAAGGCAAAGCCATTGACGAGCCTTACAGAGGCTGAAAATATACTTATAAAAGATATGATTGAGACTATGTATTTCAATAACGGGGTAGGACTGGCTGCTACACAGGTTGGGATAGACCGCAGGATAATAGTATTAAATGATACTCAGAAAAAGGGTGATGAATTAGTCATTATAAATCCAAAGATTGTACATACCGGGGGTAGGGTGACGGGTCAGGAAGGGTGTCTGAGCGTACCAGGTGTGAGCAGGGAACTGCGCCGGGCTAATACCTTGAGGATTGAAGGTCTGAATATAGAAGGTAAAGAGATTAGATTAGACGTTAAGGGCCTTACAGCAAGGATAATCCAGCACGAGATAGACCATTTGGACGGTATATTATTTGTAGATAGATTGCCGTTCTTTCAGAGAAGAAAGGTTCTTGCTGAACTAAAAAAGCGATGCGGCTGATTTTTTGGGGGACTTCGCGGTTTGCTATTCCAGGTCTTATAAAGATATACAATTCTACGCATCAAATAGAAACCGTAGTAACCCAGCCTGATAGGAGAAGCGGCAGGGGGTTAAAGTATGGATATAATCCTGTAAAAGAAGAGGCCCATAGACTTGGATTAAAGATAGAGCAGCCGGAAGACATTCTAAGTGATAAAAGAACATTTGAATTATTAAGGTCTATAAAAGCGGACCTCTTTGTCGTAATCTCCTACGGGAAAATTCTAAGCAGGAATGTTCTGGCTATACCTAAACTCTATTCCATAAATCTGCACGGGTCTCTTTTACCCAAATATAGAGGGGCTGCCCCTATAAACTGGGCAATAATCAATGGAGAGGATAAGACCGGGGTTACTGTCCTAAAGATGACAGAAAAGGTGGATGCCGGGGATATTTTATCTTCCCGTGAAGTAGATATAGGTATAAATGATACGGCTGGTAATCTGGAGGACGCGCTTTCTAATGCAGGTGCAGGACTATTACTTGATACAATTAATCTTATAGAGCAGGGAGAGGTTGTATTCAGTCCCCAGAATGAAACTGAGTCATCTTATGCACCTAAACTGAAAAAGAGTGACGGGCTTATAGATTGGAGGATGAGTGCATACCGGATTCACAATATGGTAAGGGGGATGATGCCGCGGCCAGGGGCTTTCACGTATATGGAAGAGGATGGGATAAAGAGATTGTTAAAGGTCTGGCAGACGTCCATTGTCCTGAATAGCGAAGGCACTTCTGGTTTTGAGCCAGGGAGGATAACAAAAGTAAGTAAGGATGGTATAACGGTCCAGACTGGTAATGGCAAATTACTGTTAAAGGAACTCCAGATAGAAGGAGGGAGAAGGGTTTCTGCTTACCAGTTTGCTATTGGCCGTAAGATAGATTCAGGGACCATATTATGGAAGGAGTGATATGTTAAAAGGGGTAGCTCCTCCGGAATTAATCCGTCAGGATTTTAAACATTTAAAGAGACAGGAACATCTTAATACGTCACCGGATATAGAAGAACTGCTATTCGTTCAATCCATTGAAGGCAGGGCGCATAATGGTGCCGGCAGTTTCCGCAAATATCGCTATGTAAATACCACGATAGATGACATCGTGGAGGCTGTAGGAATGGAACCTGAGGTAGTGAAGAGGAAAAGGCAGTCATTGATAGACGATATAACGGAATTTGCCAGGGACGTTATAAATGGCAAAGTTCGGGACAAACTTGTAAATGGAAATGGGGTTCCATTTTTGGGGGTGCCTCTCTTCAAAAAAAGAGCGGTTGTTCCAAGGGACGTTCTAAAAGGGATGTACATCGGCGGCCTGAGAGATGATAGTTTCATAAGACACGAGGCTGAGAATAGATATAATATCAGGATTGGATATGGCAAATGTTATCTAATCAACATAAACGTTATGGAGGAGATGGGTTTAGACGGAGAATTACTGGCGCATCAGGAACATATAGACCAACTCTATATCTACAAGAAGAAGGGGTTAATTATTGACGAGGCGGATTTATATAAGTTTAAAAAGGGCGAGGTCAGGTATCTTTATATCCGCCACAAGATTGGGCCCGGACAATCCGATGATGCCGCCCTTATAGCCGGGGGTTTATTATACGCAGAGGATGTTGCCTTAGGGATATTTTTGAGCGATGCCATAGATACGTTAGAAAAATATTCTACGATTTTCCGGGACCAGGATGACGAGTTAGCAGATTATATTGGCAAGAATTACAAGGAGTTGAATACCTCAATGGATGAAGTTTACCAGATGACTTATTTAGCGGCTATACCTGAAGATGAAGAAAACAACATCCCTGACAGCAGTCTGCGTTATTTCCTGGCTATAGACGAAGATACAGGGCAGACTGCCCTATCAAGCCATTTGAATTTTATTGAAGGCAAACCATTCTACCCGATAGCAATTAGTTACAACAAGATATTGACGAGCGTATTTTACCGGTACATTAAAAATAAGGTGAACAGTATTGTGAGTCTTTATCCCCATGTTGTTCAGCCTGTCCTTGACGGATTAGAAAAGCGCGTGGAAGAGGTAATGAAAAGAACGGTCACAGTTGTTTCACCAGATGAACTTTTGAAGGTTGCCCTGAATAAAGCAAAAGAAGAACCAGCAGGATTGATAGTCGTCCAGGACGAGGAGAAGAATGTCCTGGGTGTTATAAACCCAAGTGATTTTCTGTATCTTTTGCAGAAAATATAAGTAGGACGGGCGTCCCGCCTGTCATTTAACAATATCATGGAGGAAATATGCCGGAATTAAGGAAAGACCCGATAGTTGGTAGATGGGTAATTATCTCTACAGAACGCGCAAAACGCCCAAACGACTTTTCCAAGAACGTTGAACCCCCGATGCAGGGGCAATGTCCTTTCTGCGAAGGGAATGAGGGAGGGACGCCTCATGAGATATATGCTGTCAGAAACCCGGATGCGCGTAAGCCGGATACCCGTGGATGGCAGATACGCGTCGTTCCGAGTATTCACCCTGTCCTTAAAATAGAAGGGGACCTGGGTAGAAGAGGGTCCGGGATGTATGATATGATGAACGGTGTCGGTGCACATGAGGTAATAATAGAGACGCCTAAACACGTATCAGGTATCGCAGACCTGGATGATGGACAGATAAATAAGGTGCTCCTTACCTACATAGAGAGGATAAATGACCTTCACAAGGACCGCAGATTTAAATATGTCCTGGTATTTAAGAATTATGGCTCCCTCGCAGGGGCAAGTTCCATAAGGCATTCCCATTCCCAGCTTATAGCAACCCCTGTCAATCCCAAATTGGTCAAGGAGGAGCTTGTGGGGGCAAGAAGATATTACGACTACAAAGAGCGGTGTATCTTCTGCGACGTAATAAAGCAGGATATGGATTCCCAGGAAAGATTAGTCATGGACCTGGATGGATTCGTGGCAATTACTCCATTTGCACCAAGGTTTCCTTTTGAGGTATGGATACTTCCCAAGGAGCATTCCTGTGATTTCTCTGCTATAAAGAAACCCAGTATTGAATATTTAGCAAAGATGCTCAGAACCATTATGCGCAAGCTGAAGGTTGCCCTCGGAGACCCGCCTTATAATTATGTGATACATACAGCCCCGTTTAGAATTCCAAAAGCGGGATACTGGAGGACGGTAGAGCAGGATTATCACTGGCATATAGAGATAATGCCGAGGCTGACAAAGGTAGCAGGATTTGAATGGGGAACAGGATGTCATATAAATCCGACGCCGCCGGAGGATGCTGCAAAATATCTAAGGGAGGTTAATGAAAATGCCTGAGTTAAGGAAGGACACGATAAATGGTAGATGGGTAATCATTGCCGTAGAAGAGGGGAGGCATCCTGCTGATTTTGACGTAGAGCCGCATGTTACTAAAGGCGGTATGTGTCCGTTCTGCTATGGCAATGAGGATAAGACGCCGCCTGAGATATATGCCCACAGGGTAGGCGGGACCAAGCCCAATACCTCAGGATGGTCCACGAGGGTGGTGCCAAATAAATTTCCGGCACTGAGGATTGAAGGGGACATGAAGAGGATGGGAGTGGGTTTGTATGATACGATGAACGGTATAGGCGCCCATGAAGTTATTATAGAAACCCCTGACCATGAAAAATCGTTAGCTGACCTTCTTGACAATGAAGTGGAAAAAGTAATCTGGGCTTATCGTGACAGGAGCATAGATTTAAGAGGGGACAAACGGTTTAAGTATATATTGCTCTTTAAGAATTATGGAGAGAGTGCAGGGGCATCATTGGAACATCCCCATTCCCAGTTAATAGCACTTCCTGCTGTTCCTATTATTGTGAACGAGGAATTGAAAGGGGCTGAATACTATTTTGAATATCGCGAGAGATGCGTATTCTGTGACATGATAAGCCAGGAACTTCAGGAGGCAGAGAGGGTCGTTACCGAGAATAAGGGTTTTATATCCTTTACCCCATTTGCTTCAAGATTCCCATTTGAGACATGGATTATCCCCAGGGAGCATTGTGCAGATTTTAGTCACATTAATAAGGACCAGGTTATAGATCTGGCAAGGATATTAAAAGAGGTGCTCTTAAGAATAAAGAATACCCTGAGAGATACGTCATACAATTTCATAATTCATACCTCTCCTGTAGAAGACAGGGAGAGAGACGACTACCATTGGCATATAGAGATAATGCCTATACTGTTTCACGTAGCGGGATTTGAATGGGGCTCGGGATTTTACATCAACCCCACTACGCCTGAAGATGCTGCCGAGTGTTTGAGGAAAGCGAAGATATAATGAGAAAAGAGACAAATATATCTCTTTATTTTTTGGTATTTATCCTCATATTTCACGGGATAGGTAGTGCTTTCTCGCTGGATGATATCATGCCTAAGGTTGAGGTAAAACCCGGGATGGAAGGGACTGGTAAGACAGTATTTCAAGGCGTTAAGATTGAGGAATTCAACGTGAAGATACTTGGCGTACTGGAAAAGGTCCTGCCAGGCGGCGGAGATTTGATACTCGCGAGTCTGAGCGGTGGTCCTCTTGATAAGACAGGGGTCATTGCAGGCATGAGCGGAAGTCCCATATACATAAATGGGAGACTCATAGGTGCATTATCTTATGCGTGGGGGTTTTCTAAAGAACCTATCTGCGGTATAACACCTATAGAGGATATGTTAAGATTGGCTTCTGTAGATACAGAAAATGTGGCGCCTTCTAAATCAGACCATGGTCAGCCACTAACCCCTTTAGGGACGATATTAATGGTGAATGGGTTTGACAACAGGATATTGGAACTTATGAAGGATAGATTTAAACAGTTCAATATTATCCCGATGGCGGGGGGTGGAGGAGTTCATGAAAAAGTGGAGACGTCTATCCTGCCTGGTTCAGCAGTGGGGGTACAACTGATGAGAGGGGACATGGAGATGTCTGCTATTGGCACATTGACTTACAGGGACGGTGATAATATAGCAGCATTTGGCCATCCATTCCTGTGGATGGGAAGGTCAGATTTTCCTTTGACAGGGGCATACGTCCATACTATATTGCCGAGCCAGGAGATATCGTTTAAACTTGCATCTTCGCTTGATATGGTTGGCAGGATAAACCAGGACAGGGTTTATGGTATAGGCGGCAGGTTAAATGAATTCCCGAATCTTATCCCTGTGAGTATTACTATAAGGGATGATGAGTTAAATAATCATAGAAATTACGAGGTAGAGGTGTTAGATTCAAAGGTATTTACCCCTATGCTTATGGAATGGGCTGTAACGAGTGCTATAATGGGGGTTTCTAAAGTCGTGGGAGAGAATACAATAAAGGCAACCCAGGAGATATTGCTTGACAAGATGGAGCCTATAAAGTTAGAAAATCTATTTTATGGTTCTGCCAACCTGTTTGAATTCATATCATCCGGAGGTTGGACAAGACCAATCCATTTATTGATGGACAATCAGTTTGGCGAGGTGAAATTCCGGAAGGTCCGGTGGGAAATTGAGATTAAAGACAGCCGCAAGACAGCAAGGGTTGAAAATATATATCTGAAGAAGATAGAGGCGGAGCCGGGTGACGAGGTGAAACTTGGCATAACTTTAAAGGCTTTTAGTGGAGAAATTGTAGACAAAGAAGTCACGATAAAATTACCGGATGATACGCCCCCGGGTATAGTCTTACTCGGCTCATGCGGCGGTAGTGAATTGATGAATCTGGAGGCGATGTTAGGGCTTCCGCCAACAAGACCCATGAGGTTCTTATTCTGGGAAACGGGTGAATATAATGCCTATAATTTAAATCAGTTGATAAGACTGATGGAAAAGGAAGAGAAGAATAATGACCTTGTAGTAGTCGCTTCTATACCGAGGAACAGGGTGGATGTCCTCGGCGAGAAACTCTCCTCTTTACCTGCATCCATGATAGAGATTATGAAGAATTCTACTGATACGAATGTCAGGATAGAGATGAGGGATGAATTAAAGGTTAGTGAACCCACAGACTGGGTAATATCAGGTATTAAGACGCTTAATTTAGTCGTAAAGAAGAAAAAAGGGAGATAGATATGCGTAATTTTAGTTGCATCATATTCTTCATGCTCTATTTATTTTTATCCTCTACCTCTTACGCAGTCAGCCCTGAGACATGGACTGAATCTACAGAGGCGGATTTTAAAAACGGAAAGATAGAGAATGCCTCATGGACGAGTGAGGGGGTTATTATGCTCTCGCCGCAGCATAAGGTCTTATTTTCATCTTCAGAGCCTTATATCTGGTCATTGGTAAATGACCGGAAGGGAAATATCTATGCAGGTAGCCTCACAAATGGCGTCATCTATAAGATAGAATCTAAAGATGAAGAGGCAAAGGTATTCTTTGATTCACACCAGATTGGTGTTCATGCAATGGTAGTTGATAGTAAAGGTAATCTATATGCAGGGACTTCTAAGGAAGGCATAATATACAAGGTCACTCCAGATGGCGTTGGTTCTGTATTTTATGATTCATCAGAGAGTTATATATGGGCTTTGGCCATAGATAAGGGTGATAACTTATACGCAGGGACAGGTGATGGCGGAATGATTATAAGGCTCACGCCTGATGGTAAATCAAAAATCCTGTCCGACTCTTCTGAACCTCATATTCTCTCCATAATATTGGATGGTGAAGGAGATGTATATGCCGGCAGCGGAAATGAAGGAAGGGTGTATAAGGTTACACAAAAAGAGAATAAGGTATTTTGTATATATGATACCTCTGAACCAGAGGTTCGTGCATTGGCATTGGATAGCAAGGGTAATATATATGCTGCTACTTCACCTACGCTGCCAGGGGCGGCGCCCTTTGCCGATGCCAAGCCGTCTTCTGCCAAGATATATAAGATAACTACAGAAGGAGACGTTAAGGTAGTCTTTGGTATGCCTCCTCAGGCGCCTTCTGCACAGCCACAGTTTCCTCATCCTGAAGGAATTTCTCCAGAGACAGTGGATAGTGACGTGATAGCCAGTATTATATCTTCTATGCCGCCGCCCGTTACCGGTCCAATCTCATTTCCCCCTGCTCCTATAACTCCACCAAAGACCGTTGCAGAGACTGAGGTGCCTGTTAGATTTCTTGCACTCGCTGTAGATAAAGATGATAATATCTATGCAGGCAGCGGGGATAAGGGAATACTATATAAAATAACGCCTAGAGAAGAGATTGTGACACTCTGTGATTCAGAAAGTCACGAGGTGCTTTCAATACTGCCTTTTAATAAGGAACTTTATTTCGGGACAGGGAATCCTGGCGGGATACACAAACTTTTAACAGGTTATGCCCTTAGCGGGACATATACGTCATCTGTCCATGACGGGCAGTTTCTTTCTGCATGGGGTAAGGTGGAATGGGATGCTGATTTACCGGATAAAACATCTATAACAGTCCAGACACGGACTGGCAACACAGATGAACCCGGTGAACTATGGAGTGATTGGTCAGAAGAATATAATGACCCGAAAGGCTCTAATATAACAAGCCCTGGTGCAAGGTTTGGACAATTCCGCACTAATCTCCGGACACAAGATGGGAATTGGACGCCGCTCTTGAGAGAGGTGAGACTTATATACCTTACCAAGAACCAGCCGCCTTCCTTAAGCAAGCCGGAACCAGATGGGAAAGTCCCACAAGATTCTCAGCAATCTGAAGGGAAAGCAGTTCCCGGCAATCTTCAGAGTCCGAGAAGGTATGTATTATCTAAGGAACGCAATATTACATGGTCTGCCACTGACCCGAATAACGATACGTTGATATACGACCTTTATTATAAAAACATAAAGGATGAAAAATGGAAGGAATTGGAAAAGGGGGTAAAAACCATGCCTTATTCTATGGATACTGTGAAATTTCCCGATGGAGTGTATCTTATAAAGGTAACAGCAAGCGACCGCCCTTCCAATATCCAGGATAATGCCTTGCAGGTTGAGAAGATATCCGAAGAACTTATTATTGATAATACTCCGCCCCAGGTAATGCTCAGGGACGCAGAACCTTCTAAAGAAGGGAGAGTCCATATAAATGGCGCAGCTTTGGATAATATGAGTATAATTGTCCAAGGGGAATATTGTCTGAACAATGAGGAATGGCGGACGTTTGGACCTGATGATGGAATATTTGATTCCAAATCTGAGAGGTTCTCTATTATCTTAGAAAAAGTTGAAGAGGGTGAGAATACAGTCAGTGTGAAGGTAATGGATGAGGCAGGGAATACAGGTGTGAGTTCAATGACATTTAAAAAGGAGGAAGAGTAAGATGGCAGTGAAAGTTGGGATAAACGGATTTGGAAGGATAGGGAGGAATGTATTCAGGGCAGGTTTGAACAACAAAAACATAGACTTCATAGCAGTCAACGATTTGCCAACCCCGCCGGCAACGCTCGCTTATCTATTAAAGTATGATTCCATATTAGGGGAACTGGATGCTACGGTAGAGGCAAAGGATAATTCCTTAGTGGTCCATGGCAAAGAGATAAAAATCCTGAATTATAAATCCCCTGCAGAGATACCATGGAAGGATTTGGGCGTCCAGATAGTGGTAGAATCTACAGGTGTATTTACTGACAAAGATAAGGCAATAGGACATATAAATTCAGGTGCAAAGAAGGTCATAATATCTGCCCCGGCAAAGAATGAGGATATAACCATAGTATTGGGTGTAAATGATAACGCATATGACCCCAAAAGACACAATGTCATCTCCAATGCCTCCTGCACCACGAATTGCGTTGCACCTATGGCAAAGATTATATTAGAGAATTTTGGCATAGTCAGGGGTTTAATGACTACGATTCATTCCTATACGAATGACCAGAGGGTGCTTGACCTTGTCCATAAGGATTTGAGAAGGGCGAGGGCGGCAGCACTGTCCATGATTCCCACTACTACCGGAGCGGCAAAGGCAGTGGCATTAGTTTTGCCCCAGCTTAAAGGAAAATTGGATGGATTGTCTATTCGTGTGCCTACCCCCAATGTATCTTTAGTTGACCTTGTATGTGATGTGGAGAAAGATACTACTGTAGATGAGGTAAAGGGGGTGTTTAAGAAGGCTGCTACGGGGAGTTTAAGCCATATTATGGAATATTGCGATAAGCCATTGGTCTCTCATGACTTCAATGGTAATCCAAAATCCTGCATATTTGACGCAGAATTGACGTACGTTGTAGATAAGCGGCTTGTTAAGGTCCTTGGCTGGTACGATAATGAGTGGGGATATTCCTCACGTGTCGTAGATTTGATAAATTTTCTTGCAGGTAAGGGGTTATGAACAAAAAGACCATAAAAGATGTAGATATAAAAGGCAAACGTTTATTAATGAGGGTTGATTTTAATGTTCCAATGGATAAGGAACTTAAGATTACCGATGACACGAGAATAAAGTCAGCACTGCCAACTATCCAATATGCATTAGATAAAGGGGCAAAGGTTATCTTGATGAGCCATCTGGGCAGACCCGATGGCAAGGTAGTAGAAGGATTGAGGCTAAAGCCTATTGCCCTGAGATTAGAGGAACTGCTTAATAAAAGAGTTACGTACACATCTGATTGCGTGGGTAAGGAGGTAGAGGATGCTGTCCGGAAGATGAAGGACGGGGACGTCCTGTTACTTGAGAATGTCAGGTTCCATCTGGAAGAGGAGAAAAACGAAAGGGATTTTGCAAAGAAACTCTCACTCCTTGGTGATATATTCGTAAATGATGCTTTTGGCACAGCCCATCGTGCCCATGCATCAACGTGCGGGGTCGCTGGATTCCTGCCTGCCGTAGGCGGGTTTTTAATGGAGAAAGAAATAGGATATCTACAGAAGACAATTGATTCTCCACGGAAACCATTTGCGGTTATTTTAGGCGGGGCAAAGGTATCAGATAAGATAGGCGTTATAGAACACCTCCTTGATAAAGTGGATAAGTTCCTTATAGGCGGCGGCATGGCTTATACGTTCCTGGCAGCCAGAGGTGAAAGGATAGGTAAATCAAAATTAGAAAAGGACAGGATAGAATACGCAAAGGATTTATTAACCAAGGTAACCAATATGGGGGGTGAACTTATATTACCAACTGACCATGTGGTAGTCAGGGAACTGGATAAAAAAGCAGAGTCCATGATAGTCTCTGGAGATATTCCGGAAGATATGCTTGGTGTAGATATAGGCCCTGAGACAGTCCATCTATTTAAAAGGGCGCTTGGAGATGCACAAACTATCCTGTGGAATGGCCCGTTAGGTGTATTTGAAATTGAACCTTTCAGCAAGGGGACGAGGGAAGTGGCGGAATTTATAACGGGGCTGGATGCGGTGACCGTAATAGGCGGGGGTGATACCGCGAGTGCCTTTTCACAATTTGGATTGGAGAACAAGGTATCACACGTCTCTACAGGCGGCGGGGCGTCATTAGAATTCCTGGAAGGTAAAGAACTGCCGGGAATAGCAGCGTTAAGGGACGGTTCTATTTTTTGCTGCAAAAAATAGAACCGTCCCAATTTTCTCGGGAGGTAATAATGCGCAGGCGAATAATTGCTGGAAATTGGAAAATGAACAAGACCATAGGAGAGGCAGTTGAATTAGCAAAGGGCTTACGCAGGGAATTGTATAATGTGTCTCACATTGATATAGTTCTATGCCCTCCTTTTACTGCCCTCTATGAGGTAAATAAAATAGTCAAGGGGTCCAATATAGACTCAGGGGCACAGGATATGTACTGGGAAAGAGAAGGCGCCTGGACAGGTGAGGTATCTGGTGATATGATAAAGGATGCAGGTGCGAGGTTCGTCATTGTAGGCCATTCAGAGCGGCGGACGTTATTTGACGAGACCGATGATATGGTAAACAGGAAGGCGAGGGCTGCGCTCACATGCGGATTAATTCCCATAATCTGTGCAGGGGAATCCTTGAGTGAGAGGGAAAAGGGCGAGACGTTTAAAGTCATAGAGAGACAGATGAAAAAAGGATTATCAGGAATAAGCAAGGAAGAGATTGTAAAGATTGTAATAGCCTACGAACCTGTATGGGCTATAGGGACCGGAAGGACAGCTGCACCGGAGCAGGCGCAGGAGGTTCATTCCTTTATCAGGAAACTCATATCTAATATGTATAATGAAGAGGTTTCCGGACTTATAAGGATACAATACGGCGGTAGCGTCAAGCCTGACAATATAGAGGATTTAATGAAAGAAAAAGACATTGACGGTGCATTGGTTGGCGGTGCAAGTCTTAAGTTAGAGTCGTTTGTTCAGATAGTGAAAGGAGGGGCATGATATGATATTTTTGATGTTGTTTCATTTGTTGGTATGTATATTATTGGTGCTGATAATACTTATACAGCCCAGTAAAGGAGAGGGGCTTACCGAGACGTTCGGCGGGAGCGCTGCACAGACCATTCTCGGCTCAAGGGCAGGGACATGGCTGACGAGGGCTACCGCAGTATTTGCGGTATTATTCATAGTCTCTTGCCTTTTATTAGGATGGCTTTCTACACAGAAGACAAGGTCTATAGTAAAGGTCGCACCAATAGGAGAAAAAAGTGCACCTGTTAAAAGCAGTACAGAGGGAAATAGTGTACCGGCTAAGGACAGTAACGTTCCTGTAGTGGAAGAAAAAGCCATGGAGGTTGAAAAAACAGCAGAACCCCAACCCGCTGCAGAAAAACCAGAGGGAAAACCGGCTGAACCCACAAAAAGTCCTTGACAAGTGTCAAGATATATATCATAATATATATCATAACTTTTATTTGAGAAAGGAGGCAAAATGAATACGGCAAAAGTGTTTGCGAATGGACGAAGTCAGGCAGTTCGCTTACCAAAAGATTTCAGATTCAATACTAAGGAGGTATATATAAACAAAATAGATAGTGTTATAATGCTAATACCCAAAGAGAGTCCATGGACAAGCGTGATTGATAGTCTGGATAAATTCACAGAAGACTTTATGGCAGAAAGGAATCAACCCAAGGACAAGAAAAGAAAATTATTCTGATGAAATACTTATTTGATACTGACATATGTATTTATATTATTAAGAAAAAGCCACTGCGTCTTCTGCATAAATTAACCCGGATGAACATCTCAGATATAGGAATATCTTCAATCACTTTAAGTGAATTGGAATACGGGGTTGAAAAAAGCAAATTTCCTCAAAAAAATAGAATAGCATTGTTAGAGTTTTTATCTCCGATTGAAATTTATGACTATAATGACCTTGCAGCACAAAAATATGGAATAATAAGATCAGAATTAGAGAAAAAGGGAACTATTATTGGGTCATTAGATATGTTAATTGCGGCTCATGCCGTATCTATAAATTTGATATTAATAACTAATAATGAAAGCGAATTTAAAAGAGTTCCTGGATTAAAAACGGAAAACTGGGCAAAATAATATGTTTAAGACAGGTGTGATAGGGGATGAGATATCGCAGGATTTTGAGAGGGTGGCAGCGGTTGCAAAGGAGCTGGGACTTGACAGCATAGAGATAAGGAGCACATGGAATAAGTCCCCGCAGGACCTGAATAATGATGATATAGAAAGGATAAAGAAGGTTCTGAAAGACAATGGTTTAAAGATATGCGCTATTGCCGCGCCATTTTTTAAATGCGATATAGATAACAATGAGGAATACGTCCAGCATCTGGAAATACTGGGTAAGTGTATAAGACTTGCGAATCAACTGGGGACAAGGATTGTCAGAGGATTTACGTTCTGGAAGAAAGAAGGTCTGGATAAATATTGGGAAAAGATGATTGATAGGTTTGCTCAGCCTGTCCAGATTGCTGAATCAGAAGGGATAATACTCGGCATTGAGAATGAGCACAGTTGTTTTTTAGGGACAGGAGACGAGGTGAATAGACTCCTGAAGAGACTCAACTCAAAAAATGTCAAGGCTATATGGGACCCGTGTAATGAGGTATTTGCCAATGGCGGATATAATCCATTTCCTCAAGGCTATGAGGCTATAAAAGAAGATATGGTCCACATGCACCTGAAGGATGCAAAGAAGAATAAAAAGGGTGAGGTAGAGTGTGTGGCTGTAGGGGAAGGCGTCATAGATTATAAAGAACATCTCAGAAGATTACTTGAGGATGAATACGATGGCTATATCTCGCTTGAGACGCATTGGCGGGTAAGCAAGGGACTTTCTACGGAATTATTAAACAGACCTGCTGGTCCTGCATTCTCTGAAGCAGGGGAGGAATCTACAAGGGTTTGTGTGAAGAACTGGTTTGGGATATTAAAGGGATTAGATGGACATTAAAGAATTACTTAAGGCAATGATTGAGAAAGACGCCTCTGACCTTCATCTCAAGGTAGGCAGTCCGCCTGTCTTGAGGATTAGAAGAGAACTTGTTGGACAAGACCTCCCTCGTATTTCGGGAGAAGGGATAAGGGAAACGGCATATCTCTTGATGAATGAATACCAGAAGGACCAGTTTGAAAAGAAAAAAGAGATAGATTTCGCTTATGTCCTACCCGGGAGAGGGAGATTTCGCACCAATATATTCAGGCAGAAAGGCGAAATCGGTATAGTTATGAGGAGGATACGAGAGGATATCCCATCCTTTGAAGAGTTAGGTCTTCCGCCTGTGCTTAGGAATATAGCCCTGTCTGAAAGGGGCATAGTCTTAGTTACAGGGACGAGTTCCAGCGGCAAGTCTACTACGATGTCTGCTATGGTTGATTATATAAATTCCAATAAGAAGCGTCACATCATGACCATAGAAGACCCGATAGAATATTTACACAATGATAAAATGTCCCTTATTAACCAGCGGGAGGTAGGTTTAGATACGGATTCTTTTGGTATAGCGTTACGCCATGTTATAAGGCAGGACCCTGACATTATACTGATAGGCGAGATGCGGGACGAGGAAACCTTCATGGCTGCCATGTCTGCCTCAGAGACCGGGCATCTGGTATTCAGCACACTCCATTCTACTGATGTCACACAGGTAATAGACAGGATACTGGATTTTTTCCCCCAGACACAACATCAGCAGGTAAGGATGCAGTTGGCATTGAACCTGAAGGCTGTCATATGCCAGAGATTGATACCCCGCGCCTCAGGTAATGGTTTAATACCAGCGGTTGAGGTATTAATGCTTACCCCTGCAGTAGCAAAATTGATAAGGGAGAATAGAATAGGCAAACTCGTGGCAGCGATGCAGAGCGGCACAGAGGATGGAATGCAGACATTCAACATGTCTCTGGCAAAACTTATAAATAATAAGTTGATAATGCTTGAAGATGCATTGTCCAAGTCTGCCAACCCTGAGGGGCTAAAGATGAACATGAAAGGGATCTATCTGGACGAAGACCGTAAGATATTGGGTGAGTAATACACGGAAATGGCGATTCTGGAAATATCGGGGTTGAATAAACATTTTGGCGGAGTCCAGGCGATAGAAGACGTAACCTTCTCAGTAGAAAGAGGCGAAATCGTTGGGATTATAGGTCCGAATGGTGCAGGTAAAACAACGTTATTTAACTGTGTTACCGGCATCTATGAACCTGATAAAGGCTCCATATTCTTCGGTGATTACAGGGAAAGATTGAATGGGCTTAAACCCCATGAAATCACAAGTAGAGGCATTGCCAGGACATTTCAGAATATACGCCTGTTTGCAAACATGACCGCTTTAGAGAACGTAATGGTTGGGGCACATCCGAGAACAAAGGCGGGACTATGGGGTGCGGTCATGCGGTCAGGATGGGTGAGAGAGGAAGAGAAAAGGATTGAGAAGCACGCAATAGAACTTCTTCAATTTACAGGTATTGCCGATGAAGCAAACGAACTTGCAATGAATTTGCCATATGGAATCCAGAGGAAACTTGAGGTGGCAAGGGCGCTTGCTACAGAGCCGCAGCTCTTGCTGCTGGACGAACCTGCGGCAGGCATGAACCCGGTAGAAAAAAAAGAGTTCCTGCATCTTATAGACAGGATAAGAAAAAAGAATATTACAGTCCTGTTGATTGAACACGATATGAAGATAGTTATGCCTATTTCAGAGAGAGTAGTGGTCCTGGATTATGGCGTAAAGATAGCCGAGGGCACCCCAGTAGAGATTCAGAATGATGAGAAGGTCATAGAGGCATACATTGGGAAGGGACATTAATTTATGCTCAGATTGATAGACCTTCATGCCCATTACGGGAATATAGAATGCCTAAAAGGAATATCATTAGAGGTTAAGGAAGGAGAGATTGTAACCCTGCTTGGCGCCAATGGGGCAGGTAAGAGCACTACCCTGATGACAATATCGGGGTTAGTCAAACCGTCCGGAGGCAAGATAGAATTTCGTGGAGAGGATATAGGTAAACTTCCTCCGCATATTATAGTCAGGAAAGGCATATCCCAGGTTCCGGAAGGGCGCAGGGTATTTCCAAAACTTACCGTCATGGAGAATCTGGAGATGGGGGGATTTGCAAGAACCAACAAACAGGAGATTGCAAAAGATAAGGAAGAGGTTTTCTCTCTTTTCCCTATTCTTACAGAAAGGGCCCGGCAGATTGCAGGGACGCTTAGCGGCGGCGAACAGCAGATGCTGGCAATAGGCAGGGCATTGATGGCAAGGCCTAAATTATTGCTTCTGGATGAACCTTCATTAGGACTTGCCCCTATGCTTGTTGGAACTATCTTCAATTGTCTCAAGACCCTTAAAGTCCGTGGTGCTACAATACTATTAGTTGAACAGAACGTCCATATGGCACTTAAGATAGCCGATAGAGGGTATATACTTGAAACAGGCAGAATAGTCCTTTCCGGAATTGCGAATGAACTCCTGACCAATGAGATGGTCAAGAAGGCATATCTGGGTGAGTGATTGGAAACCTTGAGGATTAAATTTACGAAATCAGGGCTGATGAGGTTTATATCACATCTTGACCTTCTCAGGCTTTTCCAGAGGGCACTGCGCCGCTCAGGGATTCCGATAGATTTTTCAAAAGGGTTTAATCCTCATCCCTTAATCTATTTTGACCGGGCGATTAAATTAGGGGTGGAGAGTGAGTCGGAATGGGCAGAATTTGTCCTGAAGGAAGAAATTGACCCTGCTCAATTCAAGGCTGAATTACAGGCTAATCTGCCAAAAGGGATAGAGATAAGAGAGGTTATAAAATAGGAGTAATTATGTTGAAAGAGATATTGATAAATGTTGAAGAATTAGAAAAACGTGTGGCAATCTTAGAAGATAGTGTCCTGGAAGAATTTTACATTGAAAGGACAGGCTATCAAAAGATTGTAGGAAATATTTATAAAGGCAGGGTAGAATCCATAGTGCCCGGTATACAGGCTGCATTTGTTAACATAGGGTTGGAGAAACACGGGTTTTTATACGTGAGCGACATCATTGAACCTGTTGTTGACTATGAGGAAGTAATTCCTTCTAAGGCGTCTCATAGGAAAGATGATAGACGGGGCGAGCATTTAATCCAGAATATCCTGAAGAAGGGTGCGGATGTGATAGTTCAGGTAATAAAAGAGCCGATAGGGACAAAAGGGGCAAGGCTTACTACTCAGGTCAGCCTTCCCGGCAGATACCTTGTCCTTATGCCAACCGAAGAAAAGAGCGGCATCTCCAAACGGATAGAAGACGTAAAAGAAAGGGAGAGACTCAAAGGCATAATGAAGACCATAGGTCTTCCCAAAGGCATGGGCATTATCCTGAGGACTGCAATGACAGGGCATGGCAAGCGGGAGATGATAAGGGACATTAGATATCTATTAAAACTCTGGAGAAAGATAAAGATAAACTCCGAAAAACAATCTGCCCCGTCTCTTGTCCATGAGGAGTATGACCTTATGCTGAGAATCGTTCGGGATTATTTTACGGAAGAGGTAGGTAAGTTAATTATAGACTCAAAGGATGAGATAGTTAAGGTGATTCATTTTATAAATTCCCTGGCGCCGCATTTAAAAAACAGGATAGAATTATACCAGGGACAGGTAGCACTTTTTGAGAAGTATAATATAGAGAGAGACATAGAGAAGATATATGAGAGAAAGATATTCTTAAAGAGCGGCGGCCATATAGTCATAGAGCCTACAGAGAGTTTGATTGCCATTGACGTAAATACCGGGAGATTTGTGGGGAGGAGGAGTTTAGAAGAGACCGTTCTCCATACCAATTTAGAGGCTGCAAAAGAGATAGCAAGGCAGTTGAAGTTAAGGGACTTAGGTGGGATTATCGTTATAGATTTTATAGACATGGAAAATCCGGGTAACAGGACGAAGGTATTCAACGTTATTGAAGATGCATTGAAGTCTGACAGGGCAAAGACAAATTTGATGCCGTTCTCCAATTTTGGAACAGTAGAGATGACGAGGCAGAGGATGAGACAGAGCTTAGAGAGCGTCTCTTATGAAGACTGCTGGTATTGCGAAGGAAGGGGCAAGGTTAAGTCTCAGATTACTATGTCTATACTCGCCTTACGGCAGGTAAAGAAATATCTTAAAGATACAGGCAAAAAGGCGGCAGAAGTCTCAGTGCATCCCAATATCGCATCCCGCATATTGAATGAGGACAGGGAGCATTTAAGGAGCCTTGAGAATATCTTTGGAGCAAAGATTATGGTCCGCCCTGACATCAACTGCCATATTGAGGACATAAAGATAATTGACAAACATCCTGTAACGTGATATACTTAAATTAAATGAAAGGAGCAAGTTAAAACATGTATGCGATTGTAGAGGCCGGAGGCAAACAGTATAAGATAGCACAGGGGGATTTACTTGACGTAGAGAAAATCAATGCCGACAAAGGGGATGTAATAACGCTGGATAAGGTCTTATTATTATCCCGTGATGGAGACATTGAGATTGGGAAACCATTTTTAAGCGGGGTAAGTATTTCCTGTGAGGTGGTTTCTCAGATAAGGGATAAAAAGAAAATAGCCTTTAAATATCGCAGGAGAAAATCTTCTAAGTCAAAGAAAGGCCATAGGCAGAGATTGACTAAATTGATGGTAAAGGAAATAAAAGTCTGATAGGAGGGTATTTAAATGGCGCATAAAAAGGGAATGGGCAGCACAAGGAATGGCAGGGACAGCAATTCCAAACGGCTTGGTCTTAAATGTTCTGGCGGCCAATTGGTAAAGGCAGGGAATATCATACTGAGACAGAAAGGGACTATTTTCAAGCCAGGGTTAAATGCAGGATTAGGCAGGGACTATACAATCTATGCCCTGACAGACGGGAAAGTGGAATTCAGCAATGGTGGTAAAGTCAGTATTGTTCAATGTTCATAGACACTGCAAAGATATACGTTAAGGCAGGTGATGGCGGAAAAGGGGTAACAAGTTTTTACAGGGACAAATTCACGAGGTTTCCTATACCGGACGGCGGCGGCGGCGGTGATGGGGGAGACGTTATTATAAAGGTAGATAGTCATGTCCATACGCTGATGGATTTTCAGTACCGGAGGCATTTTCGCGCAGAATCTGGCGGACATGGCAGCGGAAAGAACAAAAAAGGAAGACGCGGCAAGGATTGCATCATCAAAGTCCCGCCTGGGACCGTGGTGAAAGATGCCGGCACGATGTATCTCCTGCGTGATATGGTTGTAATAAATGATGAAGTGATTGTTGTTAATGGCGGCAGGGGCGGCAGGGGTAACAGCGGCTCCCGCACAGTTACTGATGGCGGGAAAGGAGAAGAGAGGCACCTATATTTAGAATTAAAATTGTTAGCTGACGCAGGTATTATCGGCTATCCAAATTCAGGTAAATCCTCACTCATTTCCCGTATCTCTAATGCACATCCGAAGGTTGCAAGTTTTCCTTTTACTACGCTTGCACCTGTCCTGGGTATTGTAAATGTTGATGAGGAACATTTTGTTGCTGCGGATATTCCCGGATTAATAGAAGGTGCTCACTCAGGCAGGGGATTAGGCATAAATTTCCTTAAACATATTGAACGAACTCATCTATTATTACACATAATAGACATGGCCGGGGTGGACGGTAGAAATCCCGTTGAGGATTATAAATCCCTTAACATGGAATTGAAACTTTACTCAGAAGAACTTGCCGGGAAACCACAGATAGTAGCAGCGAATAAGATGGACCTTTCTCAGGCAAAGGAAAATCTAAAGGATTTCAAATCAAAAGTGAAAGTTAAGGTCTATCCTATATCGTGCAAGACAGAAGAAGGAATAGACAATCTGATAGATGATATAGCCAGGGAATTGAAGCGTGAGGGATTTTTTAAAAATCAAGAAAATAGTCGTTAAAGTGGGGACGAGCATACTTACAGAAGATAACAACCAATTGTCCGTTTCCATGATTGATAATCTGGCAGAACAGGTCTCATCTGCATTGAAGGACAATAAGAAAGTAGTCTTAGTTACATCAGGGGCTATTGGAGCCGGGATGGGGCTTCTGGGAATTAAAAGGCGGCCCGGGTCACTGCCGGAACAGCAGGCTACTGCAGCCATAGGACAGAGCAGATTGATGAGGCTTTATGAGGAATCCTTCAGGAAGAGGGGGTGCCTTACCGCACAGATACTTCTGACACGGGAAGATTTAAAAGACAGGACAAGGTATCTAAACGCAAGAAATACGTTAATGACGCTTCTTGACCACGGCATAGTCCCTGTAGTTAATGAGAATGATACTGTTGCTGTAGATGAAATAAAATTCGGGGATAACGACAGGCTGTCCAGTCTGGTAGCAAACCTGATTGGTGCAGATTTATTGATAATCCTGTCAGATGTTGATGGTCTTTATACGAGAAATCCTGCTGCGGGTTCAAGAACCGATTTGGTGAGTCTGGTAAAGAAAATTACTCCTGAAATAGAGAAAATGGCAGATGGGACTGCCCGGCACGTAAGCGTCGGGGGTATGGCTACAAAGATAGAGGCTGCGAAAATAGCTACCCATGCCGGCATTTCACTTGTGATTGCAAACGGCAGGGAGAAGGATATAATTTTAAGAATAATCAGTGGTGAAGATGTAGGGACGCTATTTTTATCAAGCCCTGACAAGTTAGATGCAAAGAAACACTGGATTGCCTATACGTCCAGATCAAAAGGCAAGGTTATCGTTGATAGCGGTGCAAAGGAGGCATTAATACACAGAGGTAAGAGTCTGCTTTCATCCGGTATAGTAGGTTTAGAAGGAGATTTTGAACCGGGGGATATGGTGCTCATAGAGGAAGGGTCCGGCATAGAATTTGCAAGGGGACTTGTAAATTATTCCTCTTCAGAACTCCGTAAGATTAAAGGCGCCAAGACGCGCCAGATAGAGGAAATACTCGGCTATAAGTATTACGATGAGGTTGTCCACAGGGACAATCTGGTGATATTGTAAGAGGACAATATGTTAAGGATAATGTGCAAGTCAAAGATACACCATGCCACTGTTACTGATGCGAACCTTAAATATATGGGTAGTGTCACGATAGACAGGAAGATACTTGCTGCCGCGGATATACTGCCAAATGAAAAAGTGCAGATTGTCAATCTGAACAATGGTTCAAGATTAGAAACTTACGTTATGGAGGGTCCAAACGGCTCAGGCACGATATGTATGAATGGGGCTGCTGCACGCTGGGCTGAAATTGGAGATATTGTGATTATAATCTCTTATTGCCTTATGGAAACCAATGATGCTAAGTCTCTTAAGCCAAAGATTGTATTTTTGGATGAAAGGAATAAGATAAAAAAGATAAAGTAGGACAGGCGTCCCGCCTGTCAAGATAACGAGAATCTAATTCAGAGTACAGGAATTTCAAAATATTGTAGTTGCCGAGCTTGCTCGGCCTAATTTAAGGAGTGAAATGACATGACAGGATTTGAGAAGAGTGATAAAGAATACAAAGAAGACCTGAAACAGAAGGTAATGGAACTCAAGGAAAAAAGAAATGCGATAATCATCGTCCATAATTATCAGAGGGATGAGGTGCAGGATATAGCAGACGTAAGCGGCGATTCATTGGCATTGAGCCAGGCTGTCGTTGGCACGGATGCGGATGTGATTGTATTCTGCGGAGTGGATTTCATGGCAGAGAGCGCCTCAATACTTAATCCGGAAAAGACGGTGCTCCTGCCTGTAAAAGAGGCATGGTGCCCGATGGCGAACATGATAACCGTTGAGAAATTAAAGGCAAAGAAGCTGGAATATCCTGATGCCGCAGTCGTATGCTATGTGAATACATCGGCTGAGATTAAGGCTGAAAGTGATATATGCTGTACCTCAAGCAATGCCATAGAGGTGGTTCGTTCCATACCCCATAAAAGGGTTATCTTCGTCCCTGATAAAAACCTTGCAAAATACGTTCAGTCAAAGGTTCCCGAAAAGAAAATAATTCCATGGAATGGATTTTGCCCCACGCACATAAGGCTCACTGAAATGGACGTTGTCCAGGCAAAGAGCGAACATACTGATGCAGAATTTGTTGCCCACCCTGAATGTAATCCTGAGGTGCTCAACCGCGCAGACCATATATGTTCTACAGGAGGGATGTTCAAGTATGTCCAGGCATCCGGGGCGGGAAAATTTATCATCGGCACGGAATCCGGTATGTTATATAGACTCAGGAAAGAAAATCCTGATAAGTCCTTTTACATACCCACTGATAAGTTAGTCTGCCCAACGATGAAACTGACTACGCTGGGTTGGGTGGCACATGCACTTGAGACTATGACTAACGTCATTGAAGTTCCTGAAGAGGTAAGGGTGCGTGCCAAAAGGTCATTGGACAGGATGCTTGAGATTTCAGGCGATAAAAAGTGGGCTGCAGTGGCAGGATACTAATGTATGCTCAAAATAGGCATTATAGGCTGCGGGACAATTGGTTCTAAACTTGCCAGGGCTATTGTGGAAAATTTCCCGGGAGACTCTCGCCTTATAGGCATATATGATATAGACAGAAATAAATCCCAAGCCTTATCTCAATCTATTAATCCCCATCCCCCCATATTGTCCCAGGAAGAACTCACTTGTTCAGCCGATTTAATAATTGAATCTGCCTCCAAAGAAGCTTGCGCAAAGATAGCAAGAGCCGCTATATCTAAGGGTAAGGATATAATGGTTATGAGCGTAGGAGGGTTAATTGACTCTATAGACCTCTTTGAAGAGGCTAAAACGAAATCCTGCCGCATCTATGTCCCGAGTGGAGCCATATGCGGATTAGATGGGATAAAAGGGGCGCTTATAGGTGGAATAAAGATGGTAGTTCTTACCACAAGAAAGCCGCCTCTTTCTTTAAATGGTGCACCGTATATTGTCCAGAACAGGATTGACCTCAACAGCATAAAAGGTGAGACCCTCATATTTCAAGGGAGCGCAAGAGAGGCTATAGAAGGGTTCCCCCAGAATATAAATGTATCAGTTGCATTGAGCCTTGCCGGGCTCGGTGTTGATAAAACAAGGGTGAGGATTATTACTTCACCTGATTATAAATTCAATACCCATGAAATAGAGGCAGAAGGTGAATTTGGGAAATTGACCACTAAGACAGAGAACATCCCTTCACCTGATAATCCAAAGACAAGTTATCTGGCTATTCTTTCTGCCATTGCTATGTTAAGGGGGATATTGTCACCCGTAAAGATTGGAACGTGAAATGTTAAAGCCTGCAGACTTTTTTGACTTAACGAAATTTGAATTCAGGGACATGTTTAAGAATGTGGAATATGTATGGGATGCATTAAAGGGTTTAGAAGGTTACGTCCAAAAACGCCTTAAACCAGGTATATATGGCAGGGTAATGGATGGAGCGATAGTATCAGATAACGTTTATATAGGAAAAGGCACAATCGTGGAACCGGGCGCTTTTATAAGCGGTCCTGCTATTATCGGTGATAACTCCATTGTCAGGCATGGGGCTTATATCCGTGAAAACGTTATCGCAGGTAATGGAGTCATACTCGGACATTGCTGTGAGTTTAAGAATTCCATATTGTTTAATGAATCAAATGTCCCGCATTTTGCCTACGTTGGTAACAGCATACTTGGCTGGAGAACGCATTTAGGTGCAGGCGTAAAGATATCCAATATAAAATTAACCCAGGAACCCATAGTTATTAATATAAAAGGCAGGAGGTATAAAACAGGGCTTGTGAAATTCGGAGCGATTATAGGGGATGAGGTTGAGATAGGTTGTGACTCTATCCTGAATCCAGGCTCCCTGATAGGGAAAAGAAGCAGGCTATATACAAATATTTCATGGAGGGGATATTGCCCTCCGGATTCTATAGTAAAGTTGAAACAGGAACAGGAGATTGTCCCGAAGGAGAAGAGAAAATGATACCGAATGGGAGGATGTATTCAAAGAAACTCGTATAGGCGAAGTCAGGAATTTTCTTGCAAAATCTTATTTATGGTGTATAATTAATTTAAAGAAGGAGCAATGATATGTCAGGACATTCTAAATGGAAAACATGACAAGTCGGAACCTCCGTCTCAGAATGGTTTTACCGACGATAAAAAGGCAAAATAGCACTTATACCAATTTATATGAATTCGTATGATTTTGGACACAAAGTGGACACTTTTTGGACATCAGGTGGATGATATGTATGGGGCCGGTTTATAAGGAAGATATTCTTTGAAAATACGATACTACATTGACCATAACACAGGGCTACCACACATATACAATCACAATGTGAGAGAGTCCGAGGTTGAGAATATCCTCCGGCATTCTGGCGAGGACCGTCCTGGTGCAGAAGATTCAAGAGTGGCTATTGGACAGACTCAGGTTGGAAGGTATCTTCGGATTATTTATGTGCCGGGCCCAGAACCAGATAGCGTTTTCGTGATTACTGGATATGAATTGACAGGGAAACCATTGATTGCATATCGGCGGCGACGTCGCCGGAAAGGGAAAATATGAAACAAAGTAAGTTTCCACCTGGTTGGAATGAAGAACGAGTACGGAAGGTTCTCATGTACTACGAAAGCCAATCGGAAGAAGAAGCCCTTGCCGAAGACGAGGCTGCTTACGAGGACACTTCACAAACATTCATGGAGATTCCCAACAAGTTAGTTCCTAAGGTTCGGGAATTGCTTGCCAGACGTGCAAGTTGAAGACACTGCTTTTAGGTTTTGAAAGTTTTCTTTCCAAAGGGAAATTATATAGTGATTGTAAAACAAAAGATGGCTACATTGAAATATAAGAGATATGAGATGGTAAGAGGGAATCTTTCATGAACTCCCCATTTTTGCAAAGAACAAAGATGGGATAATTAACTCCAGAGGGTTGCTCGTTCAACCCTCTGTTTTATTTTAGAGAGTGGTGAACCGCAAATGCCGAATTTAATTCCACAAGAAATAATAGAGAGAAAGATATTCTTGATTAGAGGGCAAAAGGTTATGCTGGATAGAGATTTAGCCTCTCTTTACAGAGTTGGAACGGCTCAGTTAAAAAGACAAGTGAAAAGAAATATTGAGAGATTTCCTGAAGACTTTATGTTTATTCTTAATGATAAAGAAGTTAAAATACTGGTATGCCAAAATGGCATACCATCTAAATCTTATTTTGGAGGCGCTAACCCTTATGCCTTTACAGAACAGGGTGTGGCAATGCTTTCAAGTGTCCTCAATGGCAAGCAGGCGATACAGGTAAATATTGCTATCATGCGTGTATTTGTAAGACTCAAGGAGATGCTCTCAACCCATAAAGAACTTGCCCATAAGTTAGAGCAACTTGAAAGAAAGATAGAAAAGCATGATGAGGAAATCAAAACAATCTTTGAAGCGATTCGTCAACTTATGACACCGCCAACTACAGCAGAAAAACCAAAGAGGCGGATAGGATTTCATCCGTAGTATAAGGGTAAGTTAAATAAGGTGATAATGGAAATGTAAAATTTTAGAAAAATAGTAGAACTGACACACGCTTTAAACACAAAAACCTCGCCAAAGGTAGCGTGAAGCGGGCATAGCCCGTTTTCATCTGTCCTGGTTAATTCCAGGATATAAAATCCTTTGGCGAGGTGATGAGGACGGGCTAAATTGTTTAAGAACAAACTATATTGTGGCGATAACTTAGAAATCCTGGCTACTATGGAGAAAGAGAGCATTGACCTTATCTATATTGACCCACCATTTTTCAGCAACCGTCATTATGAGATTATCTGGGGTGACGAGGCGGAGATAAGGAGTTTTGAGGATAGA
This sequence comes from uncultured Planctomycetia bacterium, assembly GCA_964449965.1. GTDB lineage: Bacteria > Omnitrophota > Gorgyraeia > CAYVEO01 > CAYVEO01 > CAYVEO01. Next base: position 43,475 of record CAYVEO010000001.1, on the reverse strand, counting down.
TGGGAGGGCGGAATAAATGTTTATATTGACTGGATGAAGCAAAGAGTAATTGAATTACATAGGGTATTGAAACCTACAGGTAGTTTTTACTTGCATTGTGATTGGCACGCTGGGCATTACCTAAAGGTGATGTGTGATGAGGTGTTTGGATATAAAAATCTCTTGAATGAGATTATATGGTGGTATCACGACCCTGCGGGGACTGTTAGAGATAGATTTAAGAAAAAACATGATACTATCTTTTTCTATTCAAAGAAAGCAGATGCTCATAATTTTAATTTAGATGCAGTCCGAACTCCTTATAAAGAGGGCACGGTTAGACAAGCGAAACACAAAACTATTTCTTTTGGACGAATAACAAAAACGCATCCATTAGGAAAAGTCCCTGAGGACGTCTGGGAAATTCCATTTATAAATAGTCAGGCAAAAGAACGTCTTGGTTATCCCACTCAAAAACCCGAAGCACTTTTAGAAAGAATAATCAAAGCAAGTAGTAATAAAGGTGATATTGTATTAGACGCTTTCTGTGGATGCGGGACAGCCTTAGCAGTAGCAGAAATGTTGGGAAGGCACTGGATAGGTATAGATATTTCTCCTTCGGCAGTTGCTTTAGTTAAAAATCGTCTTAAGAAAATAGGTGTGGGTGAGGAAGAGTTTGACCTTATTGGCATGCCCAAGAGAGTAGAGGACTTAAGAAGGTTTAAACCCTTTGAATTCCAATATTGGGTGGTAACTGAAATGCACGGAACTCCGGCTCCTCGTAAATCGGGTGATATGGGTATAGACGGACTTAGTTTTATGGAACATGCCCCGATACAGGTTAAACAATCAGAAGGAGTGGGACGGAATGTTATAGACAATTTTGAGACCGCTTTAAGACGGCATTATAGAACACAGACCAACAACATGAAAGGTTACATCGTAGCGTTCAGCTTTGGTAAGGGGGCTTATGAAGAAGTGGCGAGAGTGAAAAAAGAAGGCATAGAGATTGAACTTGTAACGGTGCAGGACATTTTAGATAAAAGATTTGTATTACGTCAAGAAGTAAAGAAAGAAATACCCGTTCAAGAAAAAGAACTTGAACTATGGCAAAAACAAGAGTAAAATGGTGGTTGTAGGTCAGGTATTGACCTATTCATAATGAGGAGGTGGCTGAAGATGTGTAGAAGTAAATATATGCACCGTTACATAGCGGTTGCGGTCTTATTATGGGTGGTTGAGGCTCAAGCAGTGGAAATACAGGGGACATACCAGGTTCATGCTGATAGGAACTCGGCGAGCCAGATATACTACGTGGCGGGTGGCGCCCCAGACTTTGTGTCTGTCCCGCTTGACACCAAGATAGAGGTGACGGATGGCGACAGGATAACGGTCATGGCGGAAGGGAGTTGGGGTAACTCTTCTGACCTTACATTTGGACCCGGAGGCAACCCGCACGAGAACATAGCAAGTGGGTATCCAGGCGCCGGGATGCCAGTGGCGGCGCTTATAGGTAGATTCGGGGACGGAAGATGGTTCTACGTAGGGACTGGCATGACAGGGACGGTGAGCGGGAGCGGGTTGTTTACGCTTGCGTTTAATGACACGGACTACGGAAACAACTGGGGGACAGTTACTGTTACAGTTACGGTTAATCTGGAGAGTAAAGTTTATCGGGTTGAATGCGAACAGGATACTGGTGTGACTACTGGGACGCAGTGGGCGAACCAGACGAAGACCAACCAGGGTATAAACTATTTGCTCCACACTACTATCGCAAACGACGGATACAGGACTAAGCATATTTCTTACTTGGGGTTTAACCTCACCATCAACCCCGACTTTGTTCAGGGGTTGGCAGATGGCGAGGCAGTTGTTGGCTACAAACTCTGGGCTTATAGTGACCATAATTTTGCCCAGGGGGATGCCGTGACAGGAGACGTAAAGACTGGCGTTTACTATGCATCAAACGACCAGTGGAGGGAAGGCACCTACTGGAGTTGGACGGTGATAGACTCACCGGACCCACTTGACGGGATGACATGGGACAATCAGGTGGGCTATAGTAACCTTCTCGCCACTGAATACCAGAATGATTATCAGGGCTGGTATAAGTGGGAGTTCTCTCCCGGAAGTTTCACAGTCAACGGACCAAAAGACAACTCCAACTATCTCACGTTGGCATTGGTTCCAAATGGCATTAGTAAGACCTCATCATGGTGGTTAGTTACGGGTTTTGCCTCAACTGAATACCATAACAGTGTCCCCATTGATTATAGGGGGAATTTAGTGCCTTATTTGGAAGTCGTAACAACTTCTGCTACTGTGGATTTACCTCCAAACTCGCCAACCGGGCTTACTGCCACTTCAGGGAACGAGACTGTAAGTCTTGACTGGAATGATAATACTGAGGCAGACCTCGCCGGGTATAATATATACCGAAGCCTGTTAAGTGGCGGAACGTATAGTCAAATCAATACAGCAACCCAGGTTTATAGCCAATACCAGGATACAGGGCTCACTAACGGTGTCACTTATTATTATGTGGTAAAGGCTGTAGATATTCAAAAAAATGAAGGCACTGCCTCTTCAGAAGTTAGTGTTACTCCCCAGGATAGCATACCACCATTAGTGCCTACTGGATTAACATCCAGTGCTGGAAATACTACAGTAAGTCTTGACTGGAATAATAATACAGAATCTGATTTATCAGGTTATAATGTTTATCGGAGTTCTGCAAGTGGTAGTGGATATAACAAAATCAATACGAGCACAGTTACTGCGAGTCAATATAATGATAGTGGTTTAACAAATGGAACTACGTATTATTACGTGGTTACAGCAGTTGACTTCGCTTCAAATGAGAGTAGTTATTCATCTCAAGTAAGTGCCAAGCCAATGAGTAACCCACCAACTGCCACAGCCAGTGCTACACCTACAAGTGGAACTGCACCACTCGCAGTAAGTTTTACAGGGAGTGCGACAGATGATGGAAGTATTACCAAATACGAATGGGACTTTGATGGGAATGGAACCTATGATTGGTCATCAAATACAGGTGGAAATACTGTTAAAACCTATTCGTCTGCGGGGACATGGACAGCAAATTTCAGGGTTACCGATAATGATAGTCTAACAGCAACTGCCTCAGTTACCATAACTGTAAGTTCACCACCTGTAGATAAAAAATCTCCAACTGCTTCTATCTCAGCGTCATCTACAAGTGGCACTACACCGCTTACAGTAACATTTACCTACAGTGGCACAGATACAGATGGGACTATCAAACAGTATGAGATGGATTTTGATGGAAATGGCACTTATGATTTTGTCTCAACAAGTTCTGGGAGCGTCAGCTACATCTATGGGCAGGGAGGTAGTTATACTGCTACTCTAAGAGTAACGGATAATGATGGATTAAGTGGGACTGCAAGTGTTACTATATCTGTATCCAATCCAACCAATACAAATCCACTCGTTGCCGATGCGAATTGCAGTCCTTCTTCAGTAACAGTAGGAGAAATAGTCACTTTAACCGGGTCAGCAATAGGAGGAAGTGGCAGTTACATAGCATATATCTGGGATTATGAAGGAGATGGAGAATATGACTGGGCATCAACAACAGGAACAACAACCCATGTCTATGACAAGCCGGGTTCATACTCACCCACAGTAATGGTAGTGGATAGTAACGGATTAACAGATACAGATTCTGTGGCACTTACAGTAAGTAGTCCGTCTAACCTAAAGGTCTGGATTTCAGTGCCGAAGAATGGAGATAGTATATGGGGGACAGATGTAACATTACATGCCAATACAGCCCCGGGGAATCTTACCAAGAGCGTGAAGTTTCAATATAAAGGTGTAACCACAGACTGGACAGACATAGGAAGCGAGATGTTCCCACCGCCGAATTCATTTTTTAGCACAACGTGGAATGTGACAGGATTAACTGAAGGTGACTATCAACTTCGTGCAGTAGGGAAAGATACAAGCGACAATACAGTCAACTCTGAAATCATCACAGTAACAGTAACTCAGACGAATCCAGATGTAAATGATGGTGTGGATAACAGTGGTAATCGGGAGAAGAAGCAGAAGATAGACAAAGATGAGACTACAGAATCAAGTATGGAGGACTACACATCAGTAGAGATACCATATGGAACTTTAACCCAGGATGCTACACTTACAGTAACAGCCCTTCCAGCGAATCCACAAAACACAACTGAGGGTGCAAATTCATCACTTGACAAATTCAGGAAGATAGAATTAGAAGGTAACCCAACGTTGGAGAAATCAGTGACAGTAACCATTCCATACGATGATACAGATAATAATGGTATAGTAGATGGGACGAATATACCAGAGAAAGACCTCAAACTCTGGTGGTATAACACAACAACAGGCAAGTGGGAGAAGATTTCTGATACAGAAGTAGACACGACCAATAAGCAGGTAAAGGCAAAAGTAGGACACTTAAGTGACTTTGCAATAGGTTCAGAGGATACTGCAGCGCCGTCAGCACCATCAGGATTGAGTGCAACAGCAGGAGATGGACAGGTAAGCCTAACATGGACGAACCCGGCTGATACAGATTTTGCAGGGGTAAAGGTAATCAGAAAGACAGGCGGGTATCCTGCAAGTGTAACAGACGGGACAGAGGTATATTCAGGGACAGGGACGAGCAAGACAGATACAGGATTAACCAATGGGACAGCCTGTTACTACACAATCTTTGCCTATGATGAAGTGCCGAACTATTCCACTGGTGCTCAGTCAAGTGCTACACCTCAAGGTTCGTCTGGTGGTGGAGGTGGTGGGGGCGGAGGCTGTTTTATAGCAACTGCTGCTTATGGAACACCAATGGCAAGTGATGTAGTCACATTGAGCCGATTCAGGGATACACATCTATTGACTAACCCGATTGGGAAGAGATTAGTGGCGTTCTATTACAGGATGAGCCCACCTATTGCAGACTTTATCGCAAGACATGAATACTTAAGGTCAATGGTGAGATTTATATTAAAGCCTGTGGTTGGGTTGGTAAATTAAGATAGGGGAAATATTGACTTAGAAAACTGAAAATTTTCAGGGATTTTGCCCCGCCGGGTTGGGATTATGAAAGGGATGATGACCCTGATATAGTTCATATGGAAAGGTGATAAAAAAATGAATGAAAAAGACAAGAATTATGCGAAGGAATATATCCTTGATACTTTCGGAGAAAATCAATGCATGAAGTGCGAACATTTTGACGACAGCACATGGCATTCTTGCAAGGCGTTCCCAGACCAGATACCGCTTGATATTTTTGGTGAAGTGCACGACCATAAGAAGCCATTCAAGGGCGACAACGGGATAAGGTTTGAGCCGAGAAAGAAAGAACTTATGTGGGGTAATTATGGTGGATGAGCAAGTAAGGAAAAGACGAGTCGGTAGAGGGCGAACACGTGTTCGTTTATAGGCAAAAATAGGCAACGCACAGAAACGATGTCTAATTTACTGAAAGCAGATAACTTGGCGATTAAACTAACAGGCAAAAAACTTGCCGAAATGGATATAATTGAAGACAACGCTTTGATAATCCTGAAGAACTTGGAGGACGGAGTCCTCCCTTATGAAGACTTGACGCCACAGATGAGGCAGGTCTGTGTGGATTATTTCAACCGGCAAGGTGAAATGAGCCAGGAAGAGATTGCGAACCGTCTGCATGTCTCGGTTAGGACAATTAGGTATGACCTTGAGGCAATAGAAAGAAATTACATGAACATGCTTACGGTTCTTGACTACAAGAGGATAATCGGCACGTTCCTCCACGAGGCTCGTAATCTTAGGCAGAAAGCAATGGCTAAAGAGGATTACCGCCTGGCATGGCAGATAGAGGTTAACATGATAGAGAAGTTTATGGAGCTCGGGTTCTTAAAGAAGCCACCGGAGGAGATGGGGGTTAAGGATGACAATTGGACCCAGTATATGACACCTGAAGAGGAACGGCAACTGGATGACATCATTTTCAAGGCGCTAGAGCGCCGCAACAGGAAGGAGATAAAGAGGCTGACCGGTAAGACGGAGGGCGAGTGGTTTAGTGAAAACGATGGTGGAAATAGTGAACATGAGACTAAACCTGATTTTCCAAATAAGTGACCTCTTAAAGACGAAAGCATTAGTTGAAGCTTAACCAGTGATTTTTAATTACAGGACGCACAATGAAAGACGCACAAGATAAACTCAAGCCACTAAAGGAAGTCAAAAATTGCCCTCTTGTTTGCCAATACAAAGGCACTACCAAATGCAGAAGAACATCCTGCCAGAAACTTGACCAGTATCTAAAAAATATCCCTTGTAATAGTTGTCCCAAATACGATAAAAAAATCTGTAAGGTAAACTGCCCGAGGGTTACCCAATGGAATGAGGTTTTTCACTGGCGGGAAAATACTGGCGATGATGGACTAATATGGGATTCATACCATAGATACCAGATTCCTGATTTACAAGAAGATGTCACGGTTAGCCCAGAAAACAAGGTCCCTAAAGATGTGCTTTTACAATTTAAGGAAAAGACCATCCCAGAAGCATTACCTCTTACGGAACAGAAAGAAGAAAAACCGCAGTATGAATATACAAGAAGAATCATTGGCAAGAAAAGGCAGGCATTTATAAAATTTTAACTAATGTGTATGAAGTGAATTTCAGACCTACAGATGGCAAAAGAATTAAGAAATTACCGGCTAATGCAAAAATTGTCTGTGAGGATAATTTGAAAAGAGGTTATAAGATAGACAGTCTTATAGACAAAGCAGCCGATAAGGTAGCAAAAACCCGCTCAATACCCTATGAGGATGCCCTGGATCTTGTCTATAAGACCAGTAGACCTTGTGAGAACCCTGCCTGTTTTTCAATGATACCACATCCAAAATTCAAAGTAGTAGATAAAAGAAGACAATTTTGTTGTGACGCCTGCCAAAAATCCTACCAGCGTAACAAAGTCTAACCACTGTTAAAACCTCAAAATTACCGTTTTGTCCGCTATCTCCCTATGATTTTACAATAATCCTTATCTATATTGGGAGGTTAATATGCCACGTTTATTCTACACGGCCGGAAAATTAGGAGCAGAAATGGGCATTTCTGCCAAGACAGTGATTCATTTTGAAAAAAGAGGATTGATTTCTCCTTCATTTCGGGACCACAATAACTGGCGTAGATACACCAACAGGCACAAAGCCGAGATGATTAGTTTGCTTACAGGGAGAATACCACGTGGGGGAGCGGAGGGGATTAAACAGGGAGAAGGTGCGTCGCCCTGCCCCCCCCGCTCTCAAACGGAGTAGGATTTCCAAAAGATAGTTTGGGAGGCTGCGATGGAAATTAAAGAATATCTGATACGAGAAGGTATTACATTCCGTGAAAGAGGGAACGAACTAATAACTCATTGCCTCTTTAATGGGTGCGATGATGGCAGTAGAGGCACCGAAGCCCATCTCTACTTTAACGCAGAAACGGGACAATACGAATGCAAGAAGTGCGGGGCTAAAGGTAACCTTATTACCCTCGCCAAGCACTTCGGGGACAACATTCCCAATCTAGGAAATTCCACGAACAAACAGCCAAAATCCAAGTTTGATGCAGAATTAGTTGAAACTTGTCATCAAGCACTCCCAACTCACATCCGCCAGTATTTGAATGCAAGAGGCATTATAGACACCGTTATAGATGAATACAAGTTAGGTTGGGGCAAATTTTACGGCAAGTGGTGGATTACTATACCCATAAAGGATATTTATGGGGCTTTTCGGTTTTTCAAGTTAAGACAAGACCCGAATGCAGGGGATAAAAAAATTACTTACCCTAAGGGTGTGGAGGCACAGATTTACGGATGGGACACACTCCAATCTGATACCGATAAGGTCGTGCTTTGCGAAGGCGAATTGGATAGGTTGTCTTTACTTTCTAAAGGGATACCTGCAATTACCTCAACGCACGGTGCGATGACCTTTAAACAAGAGTGGTGCGAAAAGATAGGAAAAGGTAGGAAAATTTACATCTGTTTTGACAATGATGAAACGGGTAAGAAGGGTGCCCAACGGGCGGCAAAATTACTGGAAAATACTGAAAATAAGATATACATTACCACCCTACCTCAAGAAGTCGGTAAAGGTGGAGATATAACGGACTATTTCGTAAAGCTCAATGGCAATGCAGATGATTTATTTGGTAAGTATGAGAAAGAGCATCCCGAAAGAATTGATACCTCGCAATTTAAACCGCTCTCCTCACAAGAATTGGTGAAGATACTCGGACTGACCATAAAATCAGATGAGGAGAATAAGATTGTAACCTTTCTCTGTGAACTTTCAGCATACACGGACAATGCTCAGTTCAACATCAGTTACAATGCTCCATCCTCAACTGGCAAAAGCTATATCCCTCTGGAGATTTCTAACCTATTTCCGAACGAAGATGTTATGAAATTGGGTAATTGTTCCCCTACTGCATTTTTTCACGAACAAGGGGAATACGATAAAGATACAAACACCATCACAGTAGATTTATCGAGAAAAATAATTATCTTTTTAGACCAGCCACACACCGCTCTTTTGGAGCGATTGCGTTCGCTATTATCGCACGATGAAAAAGAAATGCGTTCCAAAATTACTGATAAAAATCAAAAAGGCGGAAATCGGACAAAAACTGTGATTATAAAAGGTTTCCCTTCGGTAATTTTCTGCACTGCAGGACTGCAGATTGCCGAGCAGGAGGCAACACGTTTTTTGCTTTTGAGTCCAGAGGTTAGTCAAGAAAAGATACGGGAAGGAGTTTCGGAAAGCGTGAGGAAAGAATCAGACGCCGAGAGATACAGTATCTGGCTTGAAGAAAACCCGGAAAGGAAGTTGCTGAAGGAAAGGATACGGGCGATAAAACTTGAAAATATCCGTGAGATAAAGATTGCTAATTTCAAGAGGGTTGAGGAACGATTTTTGAGCAAGAATAAGATACTCAAGCCAAAACACCAGCGAGACATAAAACGCCTCATATCCCTCATAAAGTCTCTCGCCCTACTCAACCTCTGGTGGCGAGAAAGGAACGGTTCAACCATTACGGCTAATGAAGAAGATATTGAGGAAGCATTCAGGATTTGGGATGCCATTTCGGTCAGTCAGGAACTTAATCTGCCGCCATACATCTACAATCTCTATCAAGAAGTCATTCTGAAAGCGTGGAAAGATAAAAACGGGAACTACAACGAAGGATTTGTTGAGACAACGGAAGTGCTCGGACTATCACGTCAGGATATATTTCAAAAACATTACGAGGTGTATGGCAGGATGTTGGACACGAACCAACTCCGCCAACAGATTTTGCCGATGCTTGAGACGGCAGGACTAATAACCCAAGAGGCAGACCCCAACGATAAAAGGAGAATACTTATTTACCCCACCCTTCAACTCACTATTTCTCAAGACCAAAGAAATAGTGATGACGGAGGTGGGGTGAAAAATATTGAAAATTTATCAGAAACTAAGCGAGAAGATTTTGATGAACGGGCAGGGATTATGCAATATGAAGGTGGACTTACCAAAGAGCAAGCGGAGCAAGAGGCATTAGAGGAAGCATTAGACAAAAGAGATTAGGCAGGGGTAACCCTGATGCTTTGAAAAAGTATAGGCTGATTCAAGGAAACTCAGCAAGAAAAGGCATTGTAGAGGCTAATGCCAATGGGGATAAGCAATTTTTACAAGAGACTAATGTTAAAGAGGACCTTTAGGTTATGGAAAGACGATTGTTGAACATAGATGAAGTTGCTGAGTATACTGGATTAAGCAAGAATACTTTGTATGCGTGGGTATGCCAGCGGAGAATACCTTTTGTTAAGGTGGGGCGACTGACAAAATTTGATTTAAAAGATGTTGACAGGTGGATTGAGGAAAACAAGAAGAAAACATTTGACATTGACAAGATTTTTTAGTATGATAATTTAAGGTGGAGGGATAAAATGGGTGTCCGTAAGAAAGGCGATAATTATTTTATAGATTACTGGTATCGTGGTAAACGGCACAGGCAAAAGGTTGGGCCAAGCAGACGCCAGGCAGAGTCAGTATTGAATAAAATCAAGGTCAGCATAGCGGAGAACAGGTTTTTAGATGTCCAAAAACAGCATAAGATACTTTTTAGGGACATGGCAAGGGAATACGTAGAGAGATATTCACGACAGAATAAGAAATCCTCTGATAAAGATGAAAGTATTTTGAAACGTCTTATTCCTTTGTTCGGGAATAGGTATCTATATGAAATAACCCCTCTAATGATAGAAGACTATAAAGCAAGACGTATTAGTGATGGCCGTCTCGCAGCAACAGTCAACCGTGAGATTGCTTGTATGAAACATATGTTTACAAAAGCGATTGAATGGGGTAAAGCAAATGAGAATCCTGTGAAGAAAGTAAAGTTGTTTAAGGTAAATAACAGACGGATACGATTTTTAGAGAAAGGTGCAATAAAAGCATTATTAGATGCCTGTTCTGATTCCCTGAAGCCGATTGTAGTAGTGGCGTTTAATACGGGGATGAGACGGAGCGAGATATTAAACCTAAGATGGGATGATGTTGATTTTGTTCGTGATATAATCACTTTAAGAGATACAAAGAATTATGAACAACGTCATATCCCAATGAATACCGAAGCAAGAAAGGCACTTGAGACGTTAAGGCTACGCTGTCCTACTGATAGTCCTTATGTTTTCTGTGACACACAGGGCAATAGAATCCATAAGGATAGTTTATCACGTGCATTTAGACTAACAGTAAAGAGAGTTGGTATAAAAGACTTCCATCTACACGATTGTCGCCACACTTTTGCCTCGCATATGGTTATGGCAGGGGTTGATATAGTGACTGTTAAAGAATTATTGGGACATAAGAGCCTGGATATGACGCTTCGGTATTCTCACCTTTCACCTAACCACAAACACTCAGCAGTGGAGCTTCTATACAGGGATGTGGACACTTTTTGGACACTTGATGGTAACAGAGATAAAGTCCATGAAAAGGTAGAACACGGAACTATATATAATAATAACAGGTTAGAAAAGATTGCTAATAGAGGAGCAATGATATGTCAGGACATTCTAAATGGGCTGGGATAAAGCATAAGAAAGGTTTGGCAGACGCAAAGAAAGGTAAACTATTTTCCAAATTAACTAAAGATATAACAGTGGCTGCCAAGCACGGAGGAGGCAGTCCTGATTCAAATCCTACGCTGCGGACTATATTGAGTAAGGCAAGAGAGGCAAATATGCCTAATGAAAATATAGAGCGGGCAATCAAGAAAGGGACAGGGGAACTGCCTGGTGTTGTTTATGAAGAAGTGGTATATGAAGGCTATGCCCATGGCGGTGTGGCTGTCCTGGTTGAGGTTACTACAGACAATAAGAACAGGACCTCGGCAGAGATAAGGAACATATTTTCCAAGAGGGGGGGAAACCTGGCAGGAACGGGTTCTGTCAGCTGGCTCTTTCATAAAAAAGGTTTTATCCTTATTGATAAGAAATCAGCGGATGAGGATAAATTGATGTCCATAGTCCTTGAAAGCGGCGCAGAGGATTTGAAGACTGAAGGTGATACCTATGAGGTTATTACAGACCCTAAGGACCTTGAGAAGATAAAAACCAAACTCCATGAGAATAATGTCCCCTATCAGATGGCTGAGATTACAATGCTGCCCCAGACCACTGTAAAGGTGGACAAGGGTTTAGCGAGCCAGGTACTCGGGTTAGTTGAGGCTCTGGAAGAGCATGAAGATGTCCAGAATGTATATGCAAACTTTGATATACCTGATGAAGTGCTTGCAAAGGCAGGGTAATTTATGCGTATCTTGGGCATAGACCCTGGATTACATGTTACAGGTTATGGTATTATAAATTCAGAAGGAAGAGATTTTCGTCTAATAGAAGCCGGCGTTATAAAAAACCCATCTACCAAAACCATCCCCGCAAGGCTCAATAAAGTTTATAATGGAATAGTTGAGATAGTAAAGGAATATAAACCGAGGATTATCGTCCTTGAGGAACTATATTCACATTACAAACATCCCAGGACTGCCATATTGATGGGGCACGTTCGGGGCGTGGTCTGTCTGGCAGCCTCCATGATGAGAGTACCTCTTGTAGGATATTCTGCTACACATGTCAGGAAATCAATAACCGGCAATGGTAAAGCGAGCAAAGAGCAGATTCAGAGGATGGTCCAGCATTTCCTTAATATAAAAGAATGCCCTCAATCTCTGGACCTTACAGATGCACTGGCACTGGCGATTGCACATGCCTTTTATAATGGCAAAAGATGATATCACGGGTTCGCGGTAAACTGAGAGAAAAGGGAGAAAACAAGGTCATCATTGAAGTGAACAACTTCTGCTACGAAGTCCTCGTTCCCAAGGCTATTCTGGAGCCTATGGAATCCAGAATCGGCGATGACCATGTAGTGGAACTCGTTATTTTTCATTACCACCAGATTGAGCCTTCAAGAAGTATCCCTGTCATGGTAGGTTTCCTGAACGAGATAGAAAAAGAATTCTTTGAAAAATTCATAACGGTTTCAGGTATAGGGCCTAAGGCTGCGGTCAGGGCATTGAGTCTGCCGATACCAACGATTGCCAGAGCGATTGACTCGGCAGATTACTCCCTTTTGAAATCACTCCCGGGTATAGGAGAACAGAGGGCAAGAGAGATTATTGCAAAACTCCAGGGCAAGGTGGGTAAATTTGGTTTGCTCCAGGAAAGGGTCAAGAAAGACGGTGAGGTAATAGAATCTCCATCAAAAGCAGAAAATATCAGAAAAGAGGCTATAGAGGTTTTATTGCAATTAGAATATACCAGGTACGAAGCAGAAGAGATGGTTAAGAAAACCACAAGCAGAGATTGTCGTCTTACAACTGTTGAAGACATATTGAATGAGATTTACAGGCAGAAGAGAAACTCTGATGGATGATGTATCAAAACTTAAGGACGTAAGGGAAAGGTTAATAGGAGCAGGTGAGACAGAAGATGATGTTATACTAAACCTGTCTCTCAGGCCGGGTAATATAAAAGATTTTATCGGCCAGACGAGTCTGAAAGAGAATCTTTCTATAGCCATTACTGCTGCAAAAAAACGGTACGAACCGTTAGAACACATACTTCTGGCAGGGCCGCCTGGATTAGGCAAGACTACATTGGCGCATATCATAGCCCACGAAATGGGGACAAAGGTTACTTCTACCTCTGGTCCTGCGATAGAAAGGGCCGGGGACCTGATAGGAATTCTTACTAACCTTGGCGAGGGGGATATACTTTTTATAGATGAAATCCACAGATTATCAAAAGTGGTAGAGGAATTCCTATATCCTGCCATGGAGAGTTTTCACATAGATTTTGTAATAGATAAAGGTCCCTATGCAAAGACCATCAAGTTTAACCTCAAGCCTTTTACGCTTGTAGGCGCTACTACACGGGCAGGGCTATTAACAGCCCCGCTTCGCGGGAGATTTGGCATGTTCTACTATCTGGATTATTATTCTGTAGAAGAACTCGTTTCCGTAGTTAGTCGTTCTGCGAAGATATTAGAGATTACAATGGAGGAAGAAGGTGCATGGGAAATCTCTCGCCGTTCCAGAGGAACACCGCGTGTGGCTAATAGGTTACTCAGGAGGGTAAGGGATTATGCTGAAGTAAAATCTGACGGGAAGGTGACTGCTGTTGTAGCACATGAGGCATTAAATATGCAGGGCGTAGATGAGAAGGGGCTGGATATTCTTGACAGGAAGGTCCTTAACACTGTTATGGAATTTTATGATGGCGGCCCTGTTGGGATTGAGGCGTTGGCAGCATCCCTGAATGAAGAGACCGATACTATAGTTGATATTGTAGAACCATTCCTCTTAAAGATTGGATTTTTAAAACGCACATCACGAGGCAGAGAGGCAACAAGATTGGCATATGAACATTTCAAAAAAGTCCCTCCAAAGAAAGAGCCGCAGAAAGAGATGTTTTAGTATAACATTTCCTTCTGTCATTCTGACTTTATTACTAAACACTGTCACATATCCTCAAGATGTCAGAGTGGCTTTACTTGAGAATGCAAAGAAGATAAATATCAGGATAAGCAGCCCTTATAAGATTACGACACCATATACAAACGAACTGTTAGGTGAAGGGACATACCTGAGACACACAGATGTCTATCCCACAATGGCAGGTGTAAGGATAGGCAATACTGATTATAAGATTTTTGGCATAAGGATTAAACCGGAGCGGGAACCTGCTATGGACATTGGCGATACGCGCCTTAGAGGTTCTGTAGAAATAATCAGGCAGAGCAATAAAAGACTCCTAATAATCAACCACTTAGATAGTGAAGAATACCTGCATAGTGTAGTGGCTTCCGAGATATCTGCAGATTGGCCCATAGAAGCACTCAAGGCTCAAGCCATAGCCTCAAGGACATATTTAACATATCACCTTTTAAAAAATAGTGATAAAGATTATGATGTGAAATCCTCTGTCTACTCTATGGTCTATAAGGGTGAAAAGGTTGAAGACCGCAGGGTGGCTGCAGCAGTAAAAGAGACAGAGGGTAAGATTATGCTCTATGATGACAAACCTCTATTAGCCTTCTTTCATGGGGCATGCGGCGGATGGACAGAGAATGCCAATCAGTTATGGGAACTGGATTTCAGATACCCTATACCAAAAGTCAAGTGTGACTGGTGTAAAGACTCTCCTTCTTACCAGTGGCTCAGAAAGGTTCCTTTACGTGAGATAGAGAATCTATTAGAGAGAAATGGCAAGTATGTAGGAAGGATAAGGTCCATAACACCAGTAGGCAAAACCGATTCTGGCCGCATAAAGGCATTAAAAATAAGTCACTCTAATGGTAATCTTACAATTCCAGCCAAGGATTTCCGCCTTATAGTAGGTCCTGATACTATCCGCAGCACTAATTTTAAAGTAACCATAGAAAGGGGCTATGCCTATTTTGAAGGATTTGGATGGGGACATGGCGTAGGGATGTGCCAGTGGGGTGCCTACTACATGGCAGATGCAGGCTACAAGGCAGAAGACATTCTCAAGTTTTATTATCCCGGGATAGAGATAAAGAGGGCGCAATATTCATTTGACTAATTGTGGCTACTGTGATAGAATAACGATAATTTAATGAGGAGGCAATAAAATGGCTGAAGGGGTTGTGCAGATTACGGACGGGAATTTTTCGGATGAGGTTATAAAATCAGATATGCCTGTGCTTGTGGATTTCTGGGCAGGCTGGTGCGGGCCGTGCAAGATTATAGCACCTGTCGTTGAGGAACTGGCGCGTGATTATTCAGGCAGGATAAAGGTTGGGAAATTAGACGTGGATGAGAATACGAAGACTGCAACGAGCCAGCATGTTATGAATATTCCCACATTGATACTTTTTAAAGGCGGGAAAGAAGTGGAAAGGTTTGTGGGTGTCATGCCCAAGGATAAGATTGCAAAAAAACTGGAGGCAGTTGCGTAGTGACGTTTAAGATAAAATTCCAGCCTGATGGTCGTGTGATACATGTGCCAGGCGGCACGACTGTAAAAGAGGCTGCGAGGCTTGCCGGTATAGTCATAGATACCCCTTGCGGCGGCACAGGCACCTGCGGCAAGTGTTTGGTTCAGGTGATAAGCGGCTCTACTGAAATCAGTCTATCAGATAGGAAGTTCCTGTCTGAGGATGAATTATTAGAAGGGTACAGGCTGAGCTGTATGTTGAAGTCATCTGCTGACTTAGTGGTTCGTATCCCTGATGAAACGCGCCTCCATGTGCAAAAGATACTGACGCATGGTGAAGAGAAGGAATTCAAAGTCAATCCCACAGTTGAGAAGATATTTTTAGAACTCACCCCGCCAGCGCTTAACTACCAGGTTTCGGATTTTGAAAACCTGAAGGAAAATGTCATTAAATCAACCGGTAAACCCATATATGCCAATCTCAAAGCCATTCGGGAATTGCCGCATATAATAAGGTCTTCAGATTTTAAAATAACTGCTACTTTAGATGATAGTGAACTTATAAATATAGAACCTCATGATACCAGGAACGAATGTTATGGAATGTGTTTTGATATAGGGACGACGACTGTAGTTGGTGCTATAGTTGACCTTAACACAGGCAGGGAGGCTGCCATTTCTTCCAGGATGAATGACCAGGTGATATATGGCGACGATATAATATTCAGGATTAATCTTACCATCAATGATAAAAATGGTCTTTCAAAATTGCATAATAAAGTCATAGAGGTAATAAATACTATTATAGAAGATGCTGCACTGCAGGCCGGGATAAGCCGTAACAAGATATATTCTATGACAGCTGTGGGGAATACGACTATGCACCACCTTTTACTTGGTATACCTCCGCAGTTTATAGCCTCTGCCCCATATATACCTGTGGTAAAGGAACTGGTTAAAATAAAGGCCCATGACTTAGGCATAGAGATTCATCCCAATGCGAATCTGCGCGTCCTGCCAAACATATCAGCATTTGTCGGCTCTGACTCTGTAGGGGTCATGCTTGCAAGCCAACTTCACAGGGGTGATGATATAAGATTGGCTATAGATATTGGTACGAATGGTGAGATAATGCTTGGAAACAAGGACCGCATTCTTGCCTCATCTACTGCTGCCGGACCTGCATTTGAAGGCATACATATAAGACATGGGATGAGGGCGTCAGCGGGTGCCATAGAATCCGTTCATATCATTGATGGGAAGGTCCAGTTAGGTGTTATCGGCGGGGGTGTCCCGGTGGGAATATGCGGCAGCGGGATAGTAGATGCTATAAGTGAAATGTTAAAAGAACATCTTATAGATGAAACCGGACGGATGGCAGTGCCGAGTTTCTCCCTGTTCAAAGATGACCATAAGGATATAGCAATTACACAGAAAGACGTTAGAGAGATACAGGTGGCAAAAGGTGCCATCCAGGCAGGGATAGAGATATTGAAGAAAGAGTTAGACATTAAGACTGAATCTATCTCTGAAATACTTCTGGCAGGGGCATTCGGTAATTACATAAAGAAAGAGAGTGCATTGAGGCTCGGGCTTATACCATCTATGGGACTGGAAAGGGTAAGGTCTATAGGTAATGCTGCATTTGTAGGCTCAAAAATGGCACTCTGTTCAAAGGACGCAATAAGAGAATCAATAGAGATAGCCGGAAATACAGAGCAGATTGAATTGTCCGGCAGGCCGGATTTCCAGGAAGAATTTGCTAATGCAATGTTATTCCCTGTGGTAAATTCTGATATTATGGTGGCAAAGGTATGAAAATTCATCCTACGGCGATAATTAATAAAGGTGCCAATGTCGCTCGTGATGCAGAGATTGGGCCCTATTCTATTATTGGCGAGAACGTTACTATGGGGCAGGGCACTGTTATAGGGTCTTTTTGCGTCATAGAAGGCAGGACGACTATCGGAGAGAACTGCAGGGCATTTACAGGTGCCGTTATTGGCAGCATCCCCCAGGACCTCAAATACAAGGGTGAAAAGAGTTTCCTTAAGATAGGAAATAATAATGTTATTAGAGAATACGTTACAATCAACCCTGGCACAGGGGAAGGGGGAGAGACTATTATAGGTGATGATAATCTTATAATGGCATATGCCCATGTGGCGCATGATTGCAATGTCGGTAACAGGGTTATTATTGCAAATGCAGGGACACTGGCCGGTCATGTCCGTATAGGGGATAAGTCTATCGTAGGAGGTCTTGCAGCGATACATCAATTTGTTCGCGTGGGCATGCTGGCTATCATAGGAGGATGCTCCAAGGTTGTTCAGGATGTCCCTCCTTATTCTACCGTAGATGGGCATCCTACAAAGGTTTATGGATTAAAT
This sequence comes from uncultured Planctomycetia bacterium, assembly GCA_964449965.1. Classification (GTDB taxonomy): domain Bacteria; phylum Omnitrophota; class Gorgyraeia; order CAYVEO01; family CAYVEO01; genus CAYVEO01. The sequence goes on along the minus strand of CAYVEO010000001.1, from coordinate 25,592 downwards.
AGTATAGGTCTGAAACGGGCAGGTATATCCCATGAATCCGTCTCTTCTCTGAAACGCGCCTTTCGCATACTATTCCATTCAGGACTTTCTTTAAACACTGCATTTGAGAGGATAGACTCTGAGGTAGAGAAGTGTCCGGAACTTTCTATCCTCATAGACTTTATGAAAACCTCACAGAGAGGGGTGGGGAGATAATAGAATTATTATCTGAGTTGGTGATAGAGTCAGAAAGCAAGATAGTATTCCTCATTGCTGATGGGCTTGGCGGGCTGCCTCAGACGGGTGAATTGGAGAAGACAGAGCTTGAATCTGCCCATAAGCCAAATCTTGACAGATTGGCACAAAGTTCTATCTGCGGCATGAGCGAGCCTATTGGCCCTGGCATAACGCCGGGCAGCGGACCTGCTCATCTCTCACTATTTGGCTATGACCCGGTAAAATATCAAATAGGGCGCGGGGCATTATCCGCAGCAGGGGTCGGGTTAAAACAAGGTCAACATGATGTTGCAGCCAGAATCAATTTTGCTGCAATTGATAATAATGGCGTGGTTCGTGACAGGAGGGCAGGCAGATTACCCACTGAAAAGACGAGGGAGCTATGCTCTATGTTGGAAGGCATTAAATTATCAGGCATAGAACTCATATTACGCGCTGAGAAGGAACACAGGGCCGTGGTAATATTTAGAGGAGAAGGGTTATCAGATAAACTTACCGATAGCGACCCTCAAAAAGAAGGATTACGCATTTTAGAGGTTAAGGCAACCGAACCTCAAGCATCAAGGACAGCCTCTTTTGTAAATAGATTCATACGGGAATCCATATCATTACTTAAGTCTCAAGCCCCGGCAAATGCCATCCTGCTCAGAGGTTTTGCAAGTTATCCGGACCTGCCACAGTTTGATAAACTGTATAAATTGAGGTCACTGGCGTTGGCGAGTTATCCCATGTATAAAGGTATAGCACGCCTGTTAGGGATGAAGGTCTTAGACGGATGTGATACCATTAAGGATGAATTTGAATTATTAAAAGAAAACTTCAGGAACCACGACTTCTTTTTTGTCCATTTTAAGAAGACAGATTCAGCAGGTGAGGACGGAGATTTTGACAGGAAGGTCAAGGCAATAGAAGAATTGGATGGTTATATTCCTAAATTGATGGATTTAAAACCAGACGTAATAGTGGTTACAGGTGACCACTCTACACCTTCAGTATTGAAGTCACATAGTTGGCACCCTGTCCCATTCCTTCTGTACTCAAAATACTGCAGACCTGACGACGTCTCTGCATTTTCAGAGTCAGCCTGTCACAAAGGTCTGCTCGGCGTGTTTCCTGCGGTTAATATCATGCCATTGGCATTGGCTAATGGACTAAGATTGAAAAAATTTGGAGCATAAAGGTATTATGATTAGAAGAATTATTATAGCAGTGTCTATTTTGACTATGGGAATTTTTTGCACAGTTATAGCAGAAGCCTACTGGGAATGGACGCCAAAGACAGGTAAGTGGATAAATCCCAAACATGCGGTCAAAGCTACCTCTAAGGAACAATTTAAGTATGGAATGGAATTATATAATTCCAGGGATTATGACAAGGCGATACTGGAATTTAAAAAATTGATAAAAAATTATTCTTCTTCTGAAGAGGCCCCGGAGGCACAGTATACCATAGGGCTGATATATGAGGATAAGGGAGAATATTACGAGGCGTTTAAATCTTATCAGAAAGTTATAGAAGAGTATCCGTCCACTGAGAGGGTTAATGAGATTATAGGCAGGGAATTTAAAATTGCCAACCTCTTTTATGAAGGGAAGAGGAGGAGGGTTATGGGGGTATTATTTATCCCGACCGTTGATAAGGCGATAGATATATTCCGGAAGGTTATAGAGAATGCACCCTACGGCGAATATGCAGACATAGCGCAGTATAAAATAGGGTTATGCCACATGAAGGAAAAGAATTATGAGGAGGCGAAGGCAGAGTTTGAGAAACTTATCAATGAATATCCGAAAAGTTCATTAACAGACGATGCAAAATATCAGATAGTCCTTGCGTCTTCTCTTATATCACTCAATACCCCTTATGACCAGGAGGGAACAGATAGCGGTATAAAGGTATCAGAAGAATTCAAGGCAGAGTATCCTGAAAGTGAATTAAAAGAGGATGTTAAGGGTATAAAGGCACAACTAAAAAATAAAGAGGCTGAGAAGATATTTAATATAGCAAGGTTTTATGAAAAACGAAAAAAACTGACGAGTGCAAAAATATATTATGAGTCTCTTGTCAGGGATTATTCCGAAACTACGTGGGCAGAAGAGGCAAAGAAGCGTTTGGAGATACTTGGGGGGACGGATGATAAATAAATTCTTAATCATTGTATTGCCTTTTATACTCTTTGGCTGCGGATATACGGTAAGGTCTAATTTTCCTCCGGACATAAAGACCATACATATAGAGACATTTGTGAATAAAATTCCCATCACGGAGGAGTCATACGATAGATATAGTTACAGGACATATAGACCTCTATTAGAAGTGGATATAACCAATGCGGTCATCAATCGCTTTATATATTATGGGAGTCTGAAGGTCGTTAAGGAAAAGAACGCCGACCTCTTGCTTACAGGGGAACTGAAGGATTTTATAAGGCAGCCGCTCAGAACCACAAGTGCCGGCAACGTGGAGGAATTCAGATTGAATCTGGTTGTGGATATAACCCTTAAGAATACAAGGAAGAATGAAGTTATGTGGATTGAAGAGGGACTGATAGGGGATACGACATATTTTGCCACAGGAACTCTTGCAAAGAGCGAGGCACAGGCAGTGGATGATGCTATAAAGGACCTGGCAAGACGTATTGCAGACAGGGTAGTTGAAGGATGGTAATACTCATCGGCGGGGAAGAGGATTTTCTAAAAGAAGAGGCATTTCAGAGAGTCAAGAAGGAATTGATAGGGGGTGAATTTAAGGAGTTTAATTACAACATCTTTTTTGGAAAAGATGCCGGGATTTCTAATATTTTAGATGCCGCTAATACCCTTCCATTTATGGCGGATAAGAGAATGGTGGTTGTAAAGGACGCAGACAAATTAAGAGCACAGGACAGAGAAGTGTTAGCCGGATACTGTGCTTCTTTAAAAGAGACCACGTGCATGGTTTTGATAGGCGGGAAAGAATTCCTTAAAGACAAGTCGTTTGCATCAATAAGAAATGCAAAGGCAATAGATTGCAAGCCGCTCAATAAACCGGGAATAGACTCGTGGATATCCCGTGAGGTGAGAACAAGGGGAAAGAGTATATCTTCTACTGCTATAGAGACACTGAAGGAATTTGCCCCTAACGATTTAGAGTCCATTTCTCATGAAATAGATAAATTGACCTGTTATACCGGGGAAAGGGATGAGATTAGTGCGGAAGATATAGAAAAGGTTGTAGTAGAGGGCGGCATTGATAATATATTTGACCTGGGAGATGCTATAGGAAAGAACGATGTTCAGGCTGCATTAAAGATTTCTTTATTACTGGCGCGAGAAGGGAAAAAGCCGCATGAGACCATAGGTTTAATCGCATGGCATATAAGAAGGCTATACATAGCTTCTTATATGTTGAGTAAAGGATATTCGGTTGATAGTATTAGCAGGGTATTGTGGATGAAGAGAGAACGATTTCCTGAATTCATAAGACAGGCAAGGAATCTTCATAAAGGAGAAATAGAAAGAAAATTGGAAATCCTGTTAAGCGTAGACTCTTTCCTTAAAACAAGCCGGATACCTGAGAATGTCGCAATGGAGTGGTTAATAATAAATCTTTGTACTATAACTTAATAGCAGGAATTTCAAAATATTGTAGTTGCCGACCTTGGTCGGCTTAATTCAAGCAGCAAGCTTGCTGACTTTTTTCATAATGCGGGATATCTTACGTGATGCTGTCTTTTTATGAATTATGCCTTTTGATTTTGCCTTATTTAATCTTTTTATCAATTCTTGCGCCCCTGTTTTTGCTGCCTGGGTATCACTGCCTGTAAGTGAGGCAATGAATTTTTTTGTCTTTGTCTTCAATTCGGACTTTATCGCCAGGTTTCTCAGGTGTCTTTTTTTGCTTTGCCTTAAACTCTTAAATGATGCCTTTTGGATTGGCATTTAATTACCTCCTATCTATAGGGTGATAGCATACCATATAAGATGCAAATTGTCAATAAAAAAGATTCTTTTAGTAACAAATCCATCGCTAAGTCGGCAGGCGTAATAGCCATTGGGACAATGGCAAGTCGTATACTCGGTTATGTCAGGGATATGATAATTGCCCGGCTTTTCGGAACAGGTTCTCCTGCACAGGCTTTTTTCCAGGCGTTCAGAATCCCCAATCTATTAAGAGACATTGTGGGTGAGGGTGCTACCAATGCCGCATTTATCCCGGTCTTTGCAGAGTATCTTACAAAGAAAGATAAGAAGGAATTCTGGGAACTTGCCAATGTCCTTATGAATCTGATGCTCGTTATATTGGCAAGTATAAGCATAGTTGGTATACTCATTTCACCTGTAATAGTCCGCCTTATCGCCCCCGGTTTTGTCAGTGACCCTGAAAAATTTCATCTTACAGTCAGACTCACACAGGTGATGTTCCCGTACCTCCTTTTAGTGGGTTTGACTGCGTATGGCAGCGGTATACTTAACTCATTGAAATATTTTTCTATCCCTGCCATTGGACCTTGCCTGTTCAATATATTTTTGATACTATCTGCCTTGTTACTATGCCAGAAATATAAGATAGGGGCAATGGGGCTGGCAATAGGCGTCCTTCTCGGAGGGGTTGTCCAACTTATCATTCAGATTCCTATCCTGCGGAAAAAGGGTATGGATTTAAGACCGAGTATGAAACTTTATCATCCGGCAGCCAAAAGGATAGGTCTTCTATTGATACCGAGGGGGATAGGTTCGTGTGTTTATCAACTTAACGTATTTATAAGTTCGGCTTTAGCCTCTTTTGGCTCTATCGTAGGAGAGGGGGGCGTTGCTGCCCTGTATTATGCCAACAGGATATTTCAACTGCCTATGGCTGTATTTGGTATATCCATTGCTACGGCTGCATTCCCTCAAATGTCCATCCATGCGGCAAGGAATGATATGGAAAAACTAAAGAACACACTGCTCTTTTCATTAAGGGCGGTCTTATTTATTACCATCCCCGCAAGTATAGGCCTTATGGTACTGGGTCGTGAGATTACTCATGTCTTATTTGAAAGGGGGGCGTTTAACAGTTATTCAACCGGCATAACATCTTCTGCCTTATTCTATTATTCTATGGGTCTATTTGCATTTACAGGGGTAAATTTACTTGTCCCCGTATTTTATTCTCTCCAGGATACGATGACCCCTGTTAAGACAGCTGCGTTCGCATTAATTATCAACGTGGTATTGAGCCTGCTCCTGATGAATCCTTTGAAAATAGGAGGACTGGCATTGGCATCAAGTATTTCAAGTATGATAAACTTCTCTATGCTGTTCATGTTATTGAGAAAGAAAATAGGTAATCTTGGGGGGATGAAACTTCTTGATTCATTTGTTCGTATACTGCTTTCCAGCCTGATAATGGGTGCGGCATGTCTAATCCTATCACAAAATAAGATAGCAGGTCTTGCAGTGTCAATACCGGCAGGCATTGCGGCATTCTTATTAGCCTCTTTTATTTTCAGGGTCCAGGAGACTAAGGAATTATTACTATGGCTCTTAAAGAGACGATAAAAGAATTACCCGACTCACCCGGCGTATACTTAATGAAAGATAAGACAGGCGGGATAATCTATATAGGTAAGGCATCGTCTTTAAAAAAGAGGGTTTCCTCATACTTTTATGCCTCACGAAAACTATCTACGAAATTAGATAAATTAGTTTCTTGTATCAGTGACATTGAGGTAATCAGGACAGGCTCTGAGGCAGAGGCACTATTGTTTGAAGCAAGTCTCATCAAGGAACATAGTCCCCGGTACAATGCAGCGCTAAAGGACGATAAGAGTTATCCGCTAATTAAGATTACAACCAACGAACGCCTCCCTCGGATATTCGTAACAAGAGGTAAAAGAGATGACGGGGCTAAATACTATGGGCCATGGACAGATGCCAAACTCTTAAGAAAATCTGTTAAGATGCTCAGAAAGGTATTCCCTATAAGGGCATGTCCGTCTATATGTAAAACAGCATGTCTGGATTATCACATAGGATTATGTGCAGGTCCTTGCGTTGGCAAGATTTTAGAAGAGGATTATAATGAGATTGTTAGACACGCCTGCCTGTTCTTAGAAGGGAAGAAAGAGGAACTCTTGAAATATCTTTTTAAGAAGATGAACAGCATGGCTTTACAATTAGAGTATGAAAAGGCTGCCCGGATAAGGGACCAGATAAAGGCATTGACTACTATCGTTACCAGGGCACAAAGATACAGGGCAATAGATGAAACAGAAGAACTCAAAGCGGTGCTAAGTTTACCCAGGGCTCCAAGGAGGATTGAGGCATTTGATATCTCTGATATATATGGAAAAGAGGCTGTAGGGTCAATGGTGACATTCCTCAATGGAAAACCTGACAGGGGCAGGTACAGGAAATTCAAAATAAAATGGGTAGAAGGGATAGATGATTACGCCATGATGAAAGAGGTGGTGCACAGGAGGTATAAGAGAATATTGGTAGGACAGACGTCTCGTCTGTCAACAGAAGAAGGGCTGGATTTACCTGACCTCATAATCATTGACGGGGGTAAGGGGCATCTCTCATCTGCCTGTGAAGAGTTGAACAAGTTAAATCTAAAAACTGTCCCTGTTATCGGTATAGCCAAAGGTCATGAGACAATATTTTTAAAAGATAAGCCATCCCCTATAATCCTGCCACCCAATTCCAGGGTATTACACCTTATCATGAGAATACGGGATGAGGCTCACAGATTTGCTATAACCTACCATAGGGGCTTAAGAAGCAAAATCCCGATGGAGTCGGAGTTAGATAATATACCAGGGATTGGAAAGGAGAGAAAAGTAAATCTGGTAAAATACTTTGGCTCTATTGAGAATATAAAGAATGCTGATATAGAGAGCCTGACAAGGGTAGCAGGCATGAATAAAAAATCCGCCCGGAATATTAAAGAATACTTCAATAAATAGGAACACCGGGGACTGTCCCCTTGCCGTTATGAAAAAAACAAAAATACCCATAGACTGGAACAAACTCGCCAAGATAACCCCTTTTGAGCGAAATGTCTATATGGCTGCCTTAAGCATACCTTTCGGACAAACACGCTCATATAAATGGATTGCGAAGAAAATAGGCAAGCCCAATGCCGCACGTGCAGTTGGCCAGGCACTAAGGAAGAATCCATTACCCCTTCTCATTCCATGCCACAGGGTAGTATCCTCAAAACCGGGTTCCTTGGGAGGATTCAGTCTTGGGCTGGACCTCAAGAAAGAATTGTTGAACATAGAGAAAAAATTAAGCAAAGGGGGACTGTCCCAATTTACCGGCTGAAAGCGGTAGAATGGGACTGTCCCATTATTTTATAGTAGCATTAAACCTTTTTTATCTTTTATTGTCTAATAAGATAGAAGAGGGAAGGAAAAGAATCCGTATGGATAAGGCAGATGCTGAACTTATAGAATCCTTCCTTGATGGCGACGAAGGGGCATTTAACGAAATAGTAGAGAGACATAAGAAACGTATCTACTATGCGGCATACCGTATGGTAAAAAATCACGAGGACGCTATGGACATTTCTCAAGAGGTATTTATAAGGGCTTATAAATCCATTAGATATTTTAACAGAAGTTCAAGTCTATATACGTGGCTTTATAGGATAACAATCAACCTGTCTATAAATCATATCAAAAGAGAGTCTCATTATGAGAAAGTGGATATGGATAAGGTGATATTAGAATCAACCGATAGATGGAGTAACCCAAGGGATTCTTTTGAATCCGCACAGTTGAATGGCAATATAAATCAGGCGGTGGATAGGTTACCCATTAGGCAGAAGACTGTCTTTATGATGAGGATTTTTGATGATTTGCGTTACGATGATATTTCCAGGGTTATGGGCATATCTGTAGGGGCTGCTAAGGCAAATTATTTTCATGCGGTTAACAAACTCAGGGAGTATTTAAAAGATGTTGTTAAATAGAAGATGCAAAAGAATAAAGAGACTTTTAGTTGACTACCTTGAGAATAGCCTAAAAGAAGAAGGGGCACAATTAGTAAAAGGGCACCTCTTGAAATGCAATAAATGTAAATCTTACCATGATAATATCAAAGAGGTTTTAGAAAAGGTGAGGGGACTCAAAGACCCTGAATTACCTGATAGTTTCTGGGACAATTATGTCACTAATTTCCGCAAGAGGTTAGAGGAAGGGTCAACTCTTGAAAGAAACATCTTACCAGAATACCATCCGATACCATGGCAATTAAAACTTCCAAGACTGGCAAGTTCAATTGCATTATTTATTTTACTTATAAGCATAGCATTTAGCATATATCTTCCAAAGAAGGTTAAATATACCCTCCCTGATAATACAATGGATACGGAAGGGTATGTCTGGGTAGATAATGGAGAAGGAGACCTTTTAGATGAATTAGAGGAAAACTCTGAAGCGAAGGAATACCTGACCATGAATATTGTTTATGAGATAAGTAACGTAAACGGACTCATATCTCATGAGAATGGGGACATAGTGCCATTGTTAGACGAATTAAGTGAAGAGGAAAGGGATGTATTAAGGGTTAATCTATTAAGGGAATTGAGGTCATAGGGTGGCAATCTAAAAAATGGAGGTGATTGGTATGAGAAGGGTTTTGTTTGTATCGGTTTGTATTTTTCTTGTAGTTGGATTTTGGGGAATGTCTATGGGCAAGACATTTGCTCAGGAGCAGGGAGAGAGGGAAGGATTAAAGGAAAGAAAATCTGTCAGGGATAGATGGGCAGGGAAGGATAGGGGAGAAATAGAAAAACTTATAGAGTCGCTGCGTATCGTAAAGATGACTGAGGCATTGAATCTTTCGGAAGAACAGTCCATTAAGGTATTTACAAAGATAGGACAAATTGAAAGGGAAAAGAAAGTCCTGCAAAAAAAGAAGATAGAGGCTATACAGAACTTGAGGGAATTGATTGATTCTGGTGCTCACGAAGAAGACGTAAAAAAATCCGTGGAAAATATAAAGAATCTGGCCGTGTCAATAAAGGACCAGGATGAGACCTTAATCAAATATCTTGAGGGTGTATTAAGTGTAGAACAACAGGCGAAATATATACTATTTGCAGAGGATTTCCAGAAAGATATTAGAAAGATGATAGGACATGCCCGTGATGGACGATTCAAGGAAAGAGAAGGAGCAAATATTCCAACACCTAAGCCTATGGAAAAAGAAGGGTTAGATATTCCATCACCTGAAGGTATGGAGCCTGAGCAGTAAATACATATAGAAAGTTCCCTTACCCCGTTAGATAACAAAATCTGACGGGGTATTTTTTAGGCGTGCAAAAAATTATTGACTTATTGTAATGGATTTGATATAGTTAAGTAAAACAGGAGGTAAAAGTAGAGATGAGACTTGCGAAAAGGGTTATAGATATAGCGCCGTCTGCCACATTGGGTATTACTTCCAGGGCTAAGAAGATGAGGGAATCTGGTATAGATGTGGTTAGTTTCGGTGCTGGCGAACCTGATTTTGATACGCCGGAACATATCAAAGAGGCTGCCATTAACGCGATAAATAAAGGGAATACCAAATATACGCCAAGCACCGGGATACCAGAATTGAAAAAGGCAATAGTAGAGAAATTCCAGAAAGATAATAACCTAAATTATGAGCCATCCCAGATTGTAGTATCATGCGGCGCAAAGCATTCCATATATAATGTCCTTCAGGTATTATGTGAAGAAGGGGATGAGGTGATTATCCCATCGCCTTATTGGGTGAGTTATCCTGAGATGGTAAAATTGACAGGGGCTACACCTGTGATAGTTGATACACTCCAGGAGAATAATTTTAAACTTACGGAAAAGATGCTCCTTGCAGCCATATCAGAGAATACGCGGGTGATTATATTAAATAGTCCGTCTAATCCTACAGGGTGTGTCTATTCTTTAGATGAGATTAAGATGGTATGTGAAATAGCAAAGGGTGAAGGTATCTATGTCCTCAGTGATGAGATATACGAAAAACTCGTCTATGAAGATAATAAACATCATTCTATAGGTGCCCTCGGGAAGGCAATATATGACCTGACGATTACTGTGAATGGCGTCTCTAAGAGTTATGCGATGACAGGGTGGCGGATAGGCTATATTGGTGCACCTAAGGAGATAGCAGGGGCAATTAATAATCTTCAGGACCATTCTACATCCAATCCCGCTTCTATCAGCCAGATGGCGGCATTGGCAGCCATAACCGGTGACCAGAGTTGCGTAGAGAATATGAGGAAGGAGTTTGACAAACGAAGGGGTTATATGATAAGGAGGCTCAACAGTATCCCGGGATTGTTATGTATCAACCCAGGCGGTGCGTTTTATGCCTTCTGCGATATATCAGACCTGGGGATGGACTCTATAACTTTCTCCAATGAATTATTGGAGAAGAATAACGTGGCGGTGGTCCCCGGAGATGGATTTGGCTGGGATAGCCATATAAGGTTGAGTTTTGCTGCAAGCGAAGATAATATAAAAAAAGGATTGGACAGGCTTGAAGAATTCGTAAAGATGGTAGTTGAAAGGAACAAACAGTTAACATGAAACATACGATTACTTTGATACCAGGCGATGGGATAGGGCCGGAGGTAAGTGAGGCTGCAACCAGATGCATAGAAGCGACAGGTGTCCATATAATATGGGAAGAGGCTGTAGCTGGAGAAGGCGCCATAGCCCGATACGGCACCCCTTTACCTGATGATGTATTGGAATCCATAAAAAAGAATAAGGTGGCGATAAAAGGTCCTATAATAACCCCTGTGGGCGGGGGATTCAGGTCTGTGAATGTGGGGTTGAGAAAGGCGTTAGACCTGTATGCTTGTTTGAGACCGTGTAAATTATATGAAGGAGTTCAATCCAGATACAAAGGCATTGACATAGTGATAGTGAGGGAAAACACAGAGGACCTCTATGCCGGGATAGAATTTGAGGCTGGGACAGATGAAGCAAATAAGGCAAAAACTCTTATAGAAGAACTTAGCTCTAAGAAAATAAGAGACGGCTCTGCCATAAGTATAAAACCTATCTCCAGATTTGGGTCGGAAAGAATTGTTAGATTTGCATTTGAATATGCTGTCAAGAATAATAGAAAAAAGGTGACTGCCGTCCATAAGGCAAATATCATGAAATGCACAGACGGGTTATTCCTGAAAGTAGCAGGTGAGGTTGCACGTGAATATAGCGGTAGAATAGAATTTGAAGACAGGATTGTTGATAATCTCTGTATGCAGTTGGTGCAAAGGCCCCAGGACTATGATGTTCTGGTTCTGCCTAATCTTTACGGAGACATAGTCTCTGACCTATGTGCAGGTTTAATAGGGGGATTGGGTGTTGCACCCGGTGCAAATATCGGGACTGACATAGCCCTATTTGAACCGACTCATGGGGCAGCACCAAAATATAAAGGCAAGAATAAGGTCAATCCTACCGCCATGATACTGTCAGGGGTATTGATGTTGAGATACATAGGTGAAGAAAAAGCAGCACAAAAATTAGAGGATGCCGTGCGCTCGGTAATCAGGGAAGGTAAATTCGTTACCTATGATTTAAAGGGGGACAGAAACGACTCTACCAGTGTCCGAACAAGTGAAATGGCTGATGAGATTATAAGGAAGTTGAAGATAAAATAATGTTTAAAACCATCAAAATATATAAAGACAAGACCTTAAATTTAGAAAACCTATTATCCGAATTAATAGACTTTGGCTATGAACGTTGTGAGAAGATTTCAGAAAAGGGGAATTTTAGCCATACCGGAGAGATTATTGATATATTTCCCACGAACTTTGACAATCCTGTAAAGATAGACCTTCTCTATGATACAGTAGAGTCTATAAACACTTTTGATATCGTAAGTAGCAAACTGCTTTATAACCACGATAGCCTCACAATATTACCCAGGGGCAGGAAAACTCATAAGAAATATACTCTTGACTTTGTAGATGAGATACCCATACACAATTTTATAGATTTGGAAAAAGGTGACTTTGTTGTCCATGTCAAACACGGCATAGGGCGATTTATAGGTATTCAAAAACTGAAAGAAAAGAGTGGAAAGTTCAGGGATTATATAGCCATAGAGTATGCAGATGACGATAAGTTATATGTGCCTTGCAATGAAATGCACGTTGTGCAAAAATACATAGGATTTGAAGGAAGGTCGCCAAAACTTTATAAATTAGGAACTGGTCAATGGGAAGCAGTGAAAGAAAGGGTAAGCAGGGGTGTTTCTAATATGGCAATGGAATTATTACAGTTACAGGCGATGAGAAAATCTATGAATGGTTTTAGTTTCTCACCGGATATGGATTGGCAGAAGGAATTTGAATCTGAATTCCCTTATGAAGAAACCCCTGGCCAGGTGCAGGCGGCATTGGAAGTAAAGATGGATATGGAATCCCCTATCCCTATGGACAGGTTAATCTGTGGGGATGTTGGTTATGGCAAGACAGAGGTAGCTTTGAGGGCAGCCTTCAAGGCGGTGATGGACCATAAACAGGTGGCAATGCTTGTGCCTACTACAATTCTCGCTGAACAGCATTACAATACATTTTCAAAGAGGTTAAAGAATTATCCCGTCCATATTCAGATGTTAAGCAGATTCAAGACAGAATCCGAACAGAAGGCAATATTAGAGGGTATAGCAGATGGCAGGGTTGATATAGTAATAGGAACACACAGGTTAATCTCAGACGATATCAGATTTAAGGAATTAGGGCTTGTAATAATAGATGAAGAACAAAGGTTCGGCGTCAGGCATAAGGAAAAACTGAAGCAGATGAGGGCGTTGGTAGATATACTTACCCTCACTGCCACCCCTGTCCCCAGGACACTCCATATGTCTTTGATGGGTGCAAAAGAGATGTCCATCATCAATACGCCGCCTGATGGCAGACGTCCGGTAGAGACTTATGTTACAGAATATGACGAGGAATTAATCAGGGATGCCATACTTCACGAAAAGAGGAGGGGAGGGCAGATATACTTTATCCATAACCGTGTCTATGATATTGACAATGTTGAAGAAAGGTTAAAAAAATTAGTCCCTAAGTTAAAGGTTGCGGTCGCCCATGGTCAGATGCACGAAGACGAATTGGAAGAGGTTATGATTGAGTTTATCAACGGGAATATAGACGTCCTGATTGCAACGACTATCATAGAATCAGGCATAGATATACCCAACGTGAATACCTTGATTATTGACAGGGCAGACATGTTTGGCTTATCAGACCTCTATCAATTAAAAGGCAGGGTGGGCAGATTTAAAAATAAGGCGTATGCTTATTTCTTAATTCCTAAGGATATGGTCGTTAGTGGAGAATCAGAGAAACGCCTCAGGGCCATTGAGAAGTTTACGGACTTAGGTTCAGGGTTCAAGGTTGCCATGGAGGACCTGGAGATAAGGGGTGCAGGCAATATACTCGGGCACGAACAACATGGCTATATCTACGCAGTCGGATTTGACCTGTATTGCAAACTCCTGAATCAGGTCATTATTACTCATCAGCAATGAAGACCTCAATAAAAATAAAAAACGTCAACTGTGATTTTGAAAGAGAAAGATTTATAAGACCTTTTGGGTTCAAAGGAGGCTATCTCACTGAATCGTGGCAGACAGGAACCTCTCTTGAAAGTCCATCAGGCAATACAGGCATTGGGCTATCCACACAGAGTGTCCTATGGTCTGATGCCGGTGTATTTGCTTCACATTCAGAATCTGGCGGCAATGCCCTAATGTTTGCCCTTCAGGAACATGCCGGACAATTGTTAAAGAATACTACCTTTACCAATCCTATTAACATGCTTGATAACATTCTTAATGATGTCCATGAATATGGAAAGAGAATAACAAACAGACCTGACTTGAGATTGACCTTTGCATTGAATTCCCTTGTTGGTATTGATAATGCCGCCTGGATGCTTTATGCTAAGGAGAATGGTTTAGCCTCTTTTGATGAGATGATTCCAGAAGAGTATCATCCTGCTTTATCCTGCAGACACGAACTACTTGCGAGTATTCCCTTAATGGCATATGGGATACCCCTGAATGAAATTGTATCAGCAGTCCAAGACGGATATTTCTTCCTAAAAATCAAGATAGGGGCTGACCCTGACAAAGATGGCGACCTGAATAAGATGCTGGAATGGGACAAGAAAAGGGTGGAAGAGATACATAAGGCGATTGGCAATATCAACATAAAATATACCCAGAATGGTAAAATCCCGTATTATTTTGATGCCAATGGCAGATATGACAGTCCAGAGCGGCTTAAAAAGTTCCTGGACCATACAAAAAAGATTGGGGCTTTTGACCAGATAATGCTCGTTGAAGAGCCGTTTCCTGAGGATTATGAGGAAGACGTAAGTGATTTAGGTGTCCGGATTGCTGCTGATGAGAGTGCCCATTCTGATAAAGATGCCCTGAAGAGAATACAGATGGGATATGGCGCCATAGCCTTAAAGCCCATTGCCAAGACACTGAGTATGAGTCTCAAGATAGCAAAGGCTGCTTATGAGGCGAATATCCCATGTTTCTGTGCTGACCTTACAGTGAATCCAATACTCGTAGATTGGAACAAAAACGTAGCTGCACGCCTATCGCCGCTTCCCGGGATGAATATAGGGGTCCTCGAAACCAATGGCCATCAGAATTACAAGCGGTGGGAAGAAATGTCAAGATTTCACCCGTGTGCCGGTGCAGAGTGGACAAAGACTATCAAGGGTCTTTTCCATCTAAAAAATGACTTCTATACAAGAAGCGGCGGCATATTAGAAGCATCCGAGCATTATAAAAACCTCCTGACATCCAGTAGTTAAAGGGGGAAAGGTTAAATGGAATTAGAAGGTAAGGTTGGTATTAACCAATTTGGGAAAGGAGAGGTTAAATATATGGAGTTTGTCAGTCTGAGTGAAATACTTAAGCCAGCGATGGAGAAGAGGTATGCGGTTGGTGCGTTTAATATCTGGAATGCAGAGACTGTCCAGGCGATTGTAGAGGCGGCAGAGGAGGAGGCGTCTCCTGTTATATTCATTACAGGTCCGATGGAGATACCACTCCTCAAGATGGAGCCGTTTCTTGCGGTTATCAAGGCATCTGTTAAAAAGGCAAATATTCCTATATCTTTGCACTTAGACCATTATACAGACCCTGATTTTGTCCTCCAGTGCATCCATGCAGGGTTTCCGTCTGTTATGATAGATGCATCCAAATTGCCTTTTGAGGAGAATATACGCATTACAAGCAGGGTTGTCCAAGAGGCTCACAAGAAGGGTGTAAGCGTAGAAGGGGAATTGGGAAGGGTTGGCAAGGTTGGGTTGACTATGGAAGATGGTGATAAAGAGACAGTATCTACAGACCCTTCAAGGGTTGTAGAATTTGTAGAGCGGACAGGTGTAGATGCACTTGCAATCAATATAGGTAATGCCCATGGTATGTATAAAGAGTCACCGAGACTTGACTTTGAGTTACTGAAAAAAGTGACTGACCTTGTTAATGTTCCTCTTGTCCTGCACGGCGGCTCAAGCACGCCTGTTAATGACCTGAAGAAGGCTGTATCCTTAGGTATCCGAAAGGTCAATGTGGCTACTGAGATGCATGTGGCATTCAGTGATGTATTGTCCAAAGACTTAAAATCAGGCAATGGTTTTACATGGGTTTCTAACTCATTGATGAAGGTGAAAGAGGCACAGAAGGCACTCGTTCGCAGATGGATTCAGAATCTGGGTTCATCTGGAATGGCAAGGTAGGATGTCGAAAATATCTCATGTTCAGGTGCGGGAAAAACTAACTTCTTATCATTTAATATATGAAAAAAGTAATTGAGATACTTAATAAGATGAAGGATGATGGAATAATAAGTGGTTATGCTGTTGGTGGTGCCATGGGTGTAATGTTTTATACAGAACCTTTCTACAGCGATGATTTTGATGTGTTCGTTATACCAAAAGTATATCCTTCAGGGCTGGTTAGTTTTGAGCATATCTATGACTATCTTAAAAAGAAAGGGTATAAATTCACTAAACATCTAATAATGATTGAAGGGATTTTAGTAGATTTTATACCAATAAGTAAACTTACAGAAGAAGCATATAATACCGCAGTTATGAAGAAATACGAATCTATGCGAGTTAAAGTATTTAAACCTGAATATTTATTAGCAATAACAATAGATGTTGGAAGATTAAAAGATATTGCTAAGGCATCTATGTTATTAACTCAGACAAAATTAGATAGAAATCTGTTAGATTATATCCTAAAAAGATATAATTTGAAAGATAAATTTGATAAATTTCTTAGTGAGCATAATATATGAAGTATAAATCTGTTGATGAATTAGCAAATCAGATATTTAAAGAGAAAGAGGAACGTAGGAAAAAAATGGCCAACTTGCCAATAGAGGAAAAAATGCGCATATTAGTTAAATTACAGAAGATTGCTGTTAGTGTGCATCCAGGATTAAAAAGAAAAGGTATACCGTGGCAATTGTAGTGCTATTGTTTCAATCAGGATGTACATGGTAGAAAATTGTCTGTTACCGTAAACGTCCGATAATATATATTATGTCAACTACACAAAGCAAGGAAGTTAACTGCCAGTTTTTGATACCCCCTATGGCACAATCCTAACCCTTTATAACCTTATATAGGATTATATTCTAAGACTTTATCAACGAATCCATAGGGATAAAGTAGCGCTGCCAACCATATGTTAAATTGAAGGCTTCTCTTCTACGAAAACCTTCTATATCTTCGAGCCTAAAAATTTATCCACAATGCTATCACAAACCCCTTTATTCAATTCAAATCTACCAAAACAATACACCATGTCGCTTGCTATGTTGTAAATTAACTCTTTGAAGTTAATTTTTATATAATCCAAGGATTCAGAAAACTGATTTTCAAATTTATCCGCTTTGCAGACATACTGCTCATCGTTAAACCAAAATCTCATTGAATCATTACAACTCAAGATCCTATCTTTCAATCCGTTATAGGAAATGTATATATCTATTTTTTTAGAAAAATCTAGATTCAATTCTGATCCTAATTTTGTACAATATAACAATATTTCCGATATTCTCCATATCTGTATATCAAACCAAAGTATTGTTTTTCCATTTTTTGTCAGCGTCGGTTTCCCATCTTCTTGAAATGTCCTTAAAAAATAAAAATCCCCATTCTTTTTTAATGACCAATAGTCGAACATAGACATATCATAGCTTGGTATAACCGCTTCTATCCCATCTTCTACAGTATATGGCGCGAGGTCTGATTTCGTTAGTGTTACACCAATAGGCCATCCTGTATTATGGCTTTCTGCCTTCTCTGCTATTGCATGTAACTCTTTAGGTTTCCATGTGTTATCAGAGTTCATACCTAAAAAGACCTCTAAATATCCTTTTTGCAGGTATTCTTTGTATCTTTCTCTAATACTATTTTCTTCTATATCGGTCATCTCTCACTCTTTTATTCTCTTTAAGAATCTTTGCCTTGCATCCATAAGATTTTTTAATATACCTTTTTCCCTGACACTCTCGGGTTTTTGTGCAGATGAACTAGATATTACATCTCTTGCTCGTTTCAAAAAGGTTTCATATTCGGCCTCTACGCATTGAGAAATTAATTTATCCCAGTCTCCTGCCCCAGCAACCTTAACTGTTTGTGCTCCTGGCACTCTTATATAAATTGCACCTTCCTCAAGAGCAACTTCACCATTAGATAATTTAATATTTTTTTGCAGAAATAAGGACGTTTTTTAAAAGGAGAAACATAAATACATGGAAATGTTTTTTCCTTAAAAGAAACTTTTGTAATGGTAAGATCTATTCTATCTTGTGTGCCTAAAATCGAATTAACATATTGGCACAGTCTAGTCACTTCATAGGAAGAAATAACAACGTCATTAAGACTTTCGTCTATTCTTAAAATCCTGTTCGGATTCTCCTCACGGAATCCTATAATGACATGCCCACCTCCAGAATTGGCAAAGCCCAAAATATGCTTTACCAACTTGATTGAAAAATCATCTTCTTCTTTAAATACAATAGCGGATTTATAGTCTGTCTTGTCAGATTCAACAGGAGTCTCAAGAAGAGCAATAAGATATCTAATATCTTGTTCCATTAGAAAATACCTTTTAATATAATAACTAGTTATGCTTTTGTATTAACTGCATTGAAAAAATTACTTTTTCATCAACTGATGACCGAATACTTCTAAAGTCATGGTAACAGAACCGAATTATATAATATATTAGTACGCTATGGAATGATATCTATTCTGCGTTTTTGCCCGAATTGAACCGGACGAGTTTGTTCCACATTATAGAACCGTCGGTAGCACAGTATTCCTTGGAAAACTCAAGGGTGAACTTGTTGATGACCTTGTCGTACTCGGTTTGAAACCGTTTGTTCTTTTCTTTGGCTTTGTGACCGAGAGGTTCAATGATGTCTGTGTACAGATGTTCGTTTCCAGAAACGAATTCCCAAAATCGTTGCCCACAAAGTTTCAAATAGTCACCTTTGTCAGGGTTGTCATCCTTACCATAACAACAGCCGTTTACGGCAACTATCTTAACACCCCTTGTATTGGTTCCTCGTATTCTTTTCGCTCTTTTGAAGTCGTCCTTCATTCGTGCGATTTGGCGACTGTTCCCCCAATTTGGACCGGATTTAATAGAAACAAGGTAGGAAGTCCCATTTCTCTCAAATTCCAAGTCTATCCCTTCGCCTGATGATTTATTGCCTCCGTATACACGTCCACAAATGAACACGGATAGCTCCTCCAGGAATCCACCGAAAATTCCTTCCTCCTGGGATGAAAGATGCGCATCAAGAATCGTTTTCACCAAGTCATGGGCGGTATTCTGATTCTTCGCTTTAAACAGGTAGGGATTCTTTCGTGACAGGATTTTTTTAAGTTGAAGAGCAAGAAGGTTCTCAAGTCGTCGGCTGTGAAACTTATGGATGTTCGGTTCAATGAACCGGATGATTTCGTCTTTTGTCACGTTTCCCATATTTCCTCTTTTTCTCCAGCAGCATGATTTCAACCGGGTTATTTTTTTCTCTGGCAAGTTCAACATACTCTGGCACTATGTCTATTCCGACCGAATTCCTGCCAAGTTTCTGAGCCGCCTCACACGTTGTTCCGCAACCCACAAAGGGGTCAAGCACCCAATCCCCTTCTTTTGTAAATAGTTTAATAAACCACTCAGGAAGTTCATGTGGAAACGTAGCACTGTGATTCCGATTGTCCGTCTCTGTGGCAAGGTACAGTACGTTTGAAGGATATGCCTTATCCCTCCCAACCCAGTTGGCAATGTTCTTTCCGAATCCACTTCCCACCTGAGAGTTGAACCGAATCACATCATTCCTTCCCAGATGCTTCAAACGCGTCTCAGCCCATTTGCCCATAGGTACCATAACACTTTCCTGAAACATCTGAAAATTCTTTGACTTGTTGAATTGCAAACAGCGCTCCCAAGCATCTCTGAATCTGTTGGGCCATTTTCCTGGGTGACAGTTCCGCTTGTGCCATATGAACTCCTCTGTCCACAACCAGCCTTGTTTTCGCAGGGCAAGTATAAGTTCAATGACGTATATATGTCTTTCACCGCCAACCACTTTTTCTTTTATGTTAAGGACAAAAGTGCCGGTTGGTTTGAGAATCCGAAGAAACTGCTCACTCCTGGGAAGGAACCAATCAACGTATTCGTCGGGCGGGATTCCCCCATAGGTTTTCTCCCTACAATTCGCGTATGGTGGTGATGTGACAATTAAATCAATTGAATTATCATCAATTGTTTTCAGAACATCTTTACAATCACCTTGAATGATTTTTGTTTTAATCTCTTTCATATTGTTTTCTTTCATGGCAATCATAAGTTTCGTTCACAGTACACTCTATATTTTCAATCAGAAACTTTTCCTTTTCTCTGTTTTCTATAGTTGAAATATTCTGAATGTCGTTTGTGTAAAACTCACATGCTCTTCGTGCCTGTTCTTTTGTTTCAGCACTAACAGTTACCAGATAGCTTTTAGTAAGTACAACCTGATATGTTTTCATAATTTATCCTTTAGTGAATAACTCATCAGTCTCTATCATTTTTAATTTCTGTTTTATATTCAAACAATCCTTTGCTGGAAGCGTTCATGTAAAGTGTTCTGTTTGACATCTTCCCTTATCTCATATTTTAAACTATACCATAAGAAAATATCTTTGTCAAGTTATGTAATGAATAGGTAATGGAACAGATCACCCCTTTACTCAACAGTGACCCTGCTCTCTTTTTGGGGAAATCTTATTTAACTAATTCCTTAATTTTATTAATTAGTTTTTCTGCTGAGGAAAGGGATTCTTTTATTTCTGCTTCTGTTAATTGGGAACCAACTGTAAACGGATATCTGTCTAAATTCCCTAAGTTAAGGAGGTTTTTCGCACGATTTAATTCCTTATCACCTATTTTAAACCAGTCCTCTGGATAAACAGATTCTTCAGGCCGCATATAACACCTTCCCATTTTTTATTATTTCCTGAATAAATTGGTCTCCAATATTAAGGCGGTCATGAACTTCCTCTGGGGTTAATACAATAAATTCAAAAGGAATACGTCGTCCAGGGTCAGAAACCATCTTCCTTACAATAACTCTTCTATCAATGGGTCTTTCAGAAGTAGATTTGACAATCAAAAAATCAACATCACTATCAGGACCAGGTGTACCATAAGCATATGAACCAAAAAGAATAATTTTTTCTGGTTTATAAGCAATTTTGATTTTTTCTACTAATCCTGTGACTAACCTTTTAACATTATCATCGGCAATCATATTAACCTCCCATTACCTATTTTGTGAATCCACTAAAGGTGGCGTAATGTTTCTATCTAACGATAAAAGTTTTCTTACCTCGTCAATTTGCGATTCTCTAATTTCCAGCATATTCTTTTTGATGCTCTTGTTCAATCTCCTCACAAAGAGGACAAATAAAATCTCCCTCTGGAAAAGGTTTTTCCATTAAAACTCTATCTTCCAGTTCATTCAAATCGATTACTCTATTTACAAATAAACCAGTTCCGACCTTAACGGACTTTCCACATTCATTACAGATTTCTGTTAGCATAATTATATATACCATAAGAAAATATCTTTGTCAAGCACCATCAACGCATATTGCCCTTTAAGCGTGTCACAGTAACATGTCACAGTAAGTGACAGTATGCCTTGTATATATAAGGCATATATATTATTTTACCCTCATCCTATTCCTGTAATATCTTTTGCAATTTCTTTCCTCCAGTTATTAAAAAATTCTTTGAGTTCGGGCATTGTACATGAGCGTATGAGAAGATGTAAATCAGGTGAGTTGTCTGGAAAGTTATTTACTCTCTCCATTGCTACCCCGAGCCAGTAGGGGTCAAAACCCGGGTCTTTTTGAACAGATTTTTCAGTGAGTTCATTTTTACTGAATTTCTCTTTAATGAGAAAATAGACGTCTATGAAATCCCTTAAGGCGGCCCTACCAAAAAGAGCAAGGAGTTTATTAGTAGATATATCCATCAAACTATCTATTTTGAGACCTGGAAATTCTTTAGAATCTGATGGCTGTTCAAATCTGAAAGGCGAATCTAAAGCAAAATGAATTATGGTTAAATCCTCAGGTGAACTCACAGAAAGTTCTACAAATGAATGAAATCCTCTTAACCGTTCAGACTTGAGATTTTCATTTTTTAAAGCCGTCTCAAGTTTCTGACTGAAAGGTAAGATAAGTTCTTCAACATTTGTGAAGAAGTCAAGGTCGTGACTTTTTCTATGTTTGAGGAAAAAGGCAGATAGGGCTGTTCCACCTGTAAGATAAAAAACGTCTTTATCAGACAGACTACTGAATAGATTGAGTATTTTTTTCTCTAAATTTGTTAATATCTCCAAACCAATCCTCCCAGAACATCTTTACTTCTTTTGGCAGAAAGTTTTTGATACGGTCGAATGAGTTGGTAATCGCCGAGGATTCAATCATTTTTAAAAGACTTTTAATGTCTGGAGTACTTCCATGTGAAAGAACCTGCTGGATATACATATCCAGTTGGGCATTATCAGAAAGGTCAATCTCTGAGCCTTCTTTTAAAAACCAGAATAATCTCTTTTCAGCAATGGCTTTCGTCATTTTGATTACCATGTGGCATATTTTCTGTTTAGAACGAAGATGAAACTATTGCAGAAATCTGGTCGTTCTTGTCTCCTGTCCCTGCCGTGATGTCATCCTCTTCATTCCAGGTATATTCGCCTTTGAGGATTGTCTTATCTGACCAACGCCATCCTAACCCTAACGAATGTCTTTGTTGTTTATTTGCATTAATTCCATTCAGAGAGGCGTGCTGGCCACTATCCAAATCCACAAGGCTATATCTATAGGCACCATAGAGGCGTACATTTATGTTGTATAGTCCCTCTATAAATCCATACTGGCCATCCCTGTCCTGTGCACCAAGATTATTGCCGTCTTCTGCATCATCTCTAAACTGTCCGTATGCCAGTCTGATAATCGCCTTACTGTCAGAATAGACAGGAGGATATAGCGGTTTCTTACCTTTTTTGAAATCATATCTGGCGTCAAGTTCCCATATCTTTCTGTTCCAGTTCGTTGCATTAGTCGGCACTGTGTTTATACCGGAAATTGACATTTCTGAAGCACCCGTATTTAAATCGCCGCTATTATAATAACTTGCTGACAAGTATAAAGCATCTAAAGGGCTTGCGGCTATTTTACTTGAGAATGCCTTTGAATTCTCGTTGTCAGCGCCTGTGGTACTGTTTCCGTTCATTATTGCGGCAGACCAGTTTATAGACTTTTCGCTTTGAAATAATTTTATCTTGCCGGAAAGCTGTAAACCCTCATCGTTACCATTAACATTTGTTACTGAAGTGGATATCATAATACTCTCTACAGGATTATTCGCCCATGTCTCCTCGCCATAGTCAACTTTAAATCTTCCTAACCTTGATTCCAAAGTCCAAGGCGTATTTTTTAAGCATGGGATGAAATCCTTTGAATCCAGATAGAAAAAGTCAAAGTTATTGAATGTGGCGTTATTTAAATTCATTCGCATAGTTATAGTATTTATCTTGTCCGGCTGAAAGTCTAATCGCACCTTTGCCTCAGGCACTTGAAACGAACCATTAGGAAATGAGCCGTTCTTCTGTGAGTCAAGATATCCCACTGCCCATCTTCCTGATATGTTTAACTTCGTCCCAAGATTTTTTAACATGGCTGAAACAGGTTCTTCCTTCTTTTCAGCAGTTTTCTCGTCGGGTTTTGAAACCTTTTCTTCGGTTTTTGCTGCTTTTGCCTTTGCCATTTCACTTTCAAGTTTCTCAATGCGGTCCAATAGTATTTTACTTTGTTCTTTTAATGCCTTGATTTCCTCTTCAGGCGTTAAAGCATAAGATTGTACAGTAACTGCCAAAATAGAGAATACTGTTAGACTAAAAGTTAATTTTTGCATTATTTAATATCTCCTTACCATCTATTGTAATGCAGGATTTCTTCTAATTTCTTCCTGTCTTTTTCTTCTCGGACAAGGGGTGTTTTAGGATATCCAATCGGGATGAGTGCAACAAGTTCTATGCCTGGGGGTATGCTCAAAATTTTCCTTGCCTTGTCAGGGTCAAATGATGCTACCCAACACGTTCCGAGACCTTCTGCCGTAGCAGCGGCAATCATTTCTGTGAGGGCAATGGCTACATCTACCCATGCATAATGGACGTTGTCATACCGCCTTACCCATGCTTTTTTAGGTTCTGCACATGCTACTATTATGACAGGTGCCTTCTTGAAACCTTCATGTTTTAGTAATTGATTGAATTCCTCTCTGCCTTCTTTTTTCAGGATGATGAAATGCCATGGCTGGCAATTGGCAGCGCTCTGGGCACGGCGCAGGGTCTCAAATATGCGGTTAAGTTTCTCTTCCTCTATTTCCTTATCACTGTATTCCCTAACGCTTTTACGCTTGCTGAATAACTCGTAGAAATTGTTTAGTTTTTCTTCCATTTTACATCTCCTTTCATCATCCGCATTCCTTTGCCTCACCTTTTATTATCTCAATGCCGTGTGGAATAACATCCAGGACTGCCCCTAAAGATTCCCGGACGCCTTTTGGGCTTCCCGGTAGATTGATTATAAGGGTATTACCCCTTATACCAGCCACTGCCCTTGATAGAATTGCCCTCGGACTATTCTTAAGTCCTTTAAATCTCATAAGCTCGGGTATTCCGGGCACATCTTTTTTTATGACAGACTTTGTTGCCTCAGGGGTAACATCACGCTTACTGAAACCGGTTCCACCGGTAGTTAATATCAGGTCAAGTTTGTGTTTATCTGCCATTAACCTTAACTTCTTTGAGATTATATCTTTGTCATCAGGCACTATTTCATAAAAGAAGACCTCACCGCCTACCTTCTTGAGCATATCTTTTATGAGTTTGCCGCTTTCGTCTATCCTCTCGCCTCTTGAACCTTTGTCACTGCATGTAAGTATGCCGACTTTTATCATACCACCTCAGTTAACTCATATATATTATCAAATATCAAAAATGGTTTCTTTTTCTCAAGTTCTTCCCTTGTATTTGAACCTGTTGGGACACATATAGTTTTAACCCCTGCCCTGTCGCCTGTTTCTATGTCTATAGTCATATCTCCAACCATTATCGTTTCGGCAGGAGAGACCCCTGCTCGCTCCATAATCTTATTAATCATCTCTGGGTGAGGTTTCATGTTCTCTATTTCATTACCATACATTAAAACATCAAAATAATTATAGATTCCAAGGCATTTTAACGCCATATTGGCAAACTTAGCATCTTTATTACTTGCCACAGCCAATTTAATGCCTTTTTTCTTAAGATATTCTAATATCTCTTTAACGCCAGGCAGAAGAAATGTAGTCTTAGGTAAGGACTCTTCCATCTTTAGCCTATACAGCCTTTCTGCCTCTATTAAGTCTTCGGCTCGGACAAATGGTGCAAGCATTGTATCTGTTCCCAATCCCACTTTTCTCTTGATGAGGGCCGGGTCCTGAATGGGGTAACCTAATTTCTCCATAACATAATTAAAACTCTCTGCTATGCTTGTATATCCATCTATAAGCGTGCCGTCTAAGTCAAAGATTATACATTTGATTCTTTCTTTTTTCGGGGACAGTCCCGACGTTACGTCGGGACAAGTCCCCTGGACATTTTCTATGTTATCACCGACTTGGACTTTACCGCCTGCTAAAACCTCACAGAATATCCCTTCCTTTGGCATAATACAATCTCCGAATTTATAGTATATAGAACATGGTTTTGGACATTCCTTGCCTATCTTTGTAACCTTTAAAATAGT